>NZ_CP169269.1:4062500-4230000 GCF_055814245.1 Bacillus sp. EA-CB0995
AAGTCTCCCAGTTTCCAATGACCCTCCACGGTTGAGCCGTGGGCTTTCACATCAGACTTAAGAAACCACCTGCGCGCGCTTTACGCCCAATAATTCCGGATAACGCTTGCCACCTACGTATTACCGCGGCTGCTGGCACGTAGTTAGCCGTGGCTTTCTGGTTAGGTACCGTCAAGGTGCCAGCTTATTCAACTAGCACTTGTTCTTCCCTAACAACAGAGCTTTACGACCCGAAGGCCTTCATCGCTCACGCGGCGTTGCTCCGTCAGACTTTCGTCCATTGCGGAAGATTCCCTACTGCTGCCTCCCGTAGGAGTCTGGGCCGTGTCTCAGTCCCAGTGTGGCCGATCACCCTCTCAGGTCGGCTACGCATCGTCGCCTTGGTGAGCCGTTACCTCACCAACTAGCCAATGCGCCGCAGGTCCATCTATAAGTGACAGCCGAAGCCGCCTTTCAATTTCGCACCATGCGGTGCAAAATGTTATCCGGTATTAGCCCCGGTTTCCCGGAGTTATCCCAGTCTTATAGGCAGGTTACCTACGTGTTACTCACCCGTCCGCCGCTAACTTCTTAAGAGCAAGCTCTTAATTGGTTCGCTCGACTTGCATGTATTAGGCACGCCGCCAGCGTTCATCCTGAGCCAGGATCAAACTCTCCAATAAAGTGTTTGTCTAGCATCATAAATAAAAATTGACGTTTCACGTTGTTTGTTTCGTTCAGTTTTCAAAGAACTTGTCCGCCGCTCAATTAGCGACTTCCCTATGTTAACATCTCAGTTATTCGATGTCAACATTTTTTTATTTTTCTTTTTTCGCTTTCTGCTGCAGTGCAGCAGCGACGTTTATTAATATATCATCTGTATTTTTAAAGCGCAAGTACTTTTTAAAAAATATAAAGTTTTTTGTATACCTACTGTTAACTCGTTAACTAACCACAAAGTGAATCCCTTACTTAAGATTTTTTTAGAAAATTTTTACATATTTTTAACTCTACTTCCCTGTCATTTGTTATATAGTAAAACAGTAAACCATCAAACCCTATTATGGAGGAATTTATTTATGGAAAGATTGACGAAGTTTTCATTAAAAAATAGGGCCGCTATTATCATCATGGTTTTTCTCATCTCTGTATTAGGTATTTATTCCGGCTCTAAGTTACCGATGGAGTTTTTACCAAGTATCGATAATCCAGTAATAACAATCACCACCTTATCCGAGGGACTAGATGCTGAAACAATGACAAAAGAAGTAACAGAACCTCTCGAGAAACAATTTCGAAACCTTTCACACGTCGATACCATTACATCGTCAACAAGTGAAGGTTTATCACGGATTGATATTACGTACACCTCAGAAGCAAACATGAAAGATGCAACACGTGAAGTTGAAAAACTCACAAACGGAATACCACTTCCAAAAGACGCAATGAAACCTGTTGTCAGCCAACTAAACACTTCTATGATTCCACTCGCACAAATTACAGTTCAAAAGAAAAACGGTTTTACACAAGCTGATGAAAAACAAATTGAAAAAGAAATTATCCCGCAACTTGAAAATATCGATGGTGTTTCCAATGTTATGTTTTACGGGAAATCAACAGCTGAATTATCTATTATATTAGATCCCATTAAAATGAAAGATAAAAACATCATAACATCACAAATTGTATCTGCCCTTCAAGGAAAAGAAGTTTCTATACCCGCTGGACAAATATCTATAAATAATGAAAATCATCTACTTCGTGTAATTGGAGAAATAAAAAATATTGAAGACATAAAAAACATTACACTCACACCAGAAGTAAAACTAAGTGATATTGCAAAAATTGAGCTAAAACAACATCATGATGCAATTTCTCATATTAATGGAGAAGATGGTGCCGTATTAGTCGTTATGAAGGAACCGAGCAAAAATGCAGTTACAATTGGAAAAGAAATCGAGAAAAAGTTCATAATATGAGCAAACAATATAAAAACACTTTCACTATAAAAACACTTATGTCAACGCACGAACAAGTCGAAAACGCTGTTACAAGCATGGCTAAAGAAGTTATTCTTGGTGCTATCGCTGCTACATTCATCATTTTAATTTTCTTACGTAACATTCGTACTACTTTAATCGCTATTGTCAGTATCCCTTTATCCATACTTCTCACACTCTTTTACTTGATCAATCTCATATCACTTTAAATATTTTAACATTAGGTGGATTAGCAGTTGCTGTCGGACGCCTTGTCGATGATAGCATCGTTGTAATCGAAAACATTTTCCGTCGTTTACAAAAAGATTCTTTCTCAAAAGACGTTATTATTGATGCTACGAAAGAAGTTGCAATCGCAATTACGTCTTCCACTTTAACGACCGTCGCTGTTTTTTTACCAATTGGCTTTGTAGCAGGCGGAATCGGTGAATTTATGTTGCCTATGGTGTTGGCAGTTGTATATTCAATTCTTTCCTCTCTAGTAGTGGCCTTAACAGTTGTTCCGCTCATGGCTTTTCTACTGTTAAAGAAAACAAGACACGAAGAGCGAAAAGGAACAAAACGTTATACAGCCATTTTAAAATGGTCGTTATCACATAAATTTATCATTTTACTTACTTCTTTCTTATTGTTTGTCGGTTCAATTGTAGCTTACATTGTACTTCCAAAAGCGAATATTAAATCTGACGATAACACAATGCTTTCTATCAATATGACATTCCCTGCTAATTACGATTTAGAAAAAGGAAAACAACAAGCTTTCGAATTAGAAAAGAAATTACTTGCAGATACACAGGTACAAGACGTTACATTACGAATGGGATCTGCTTCAGAAGATGCGCAGTGGGGGCAAACGACGAAAAACAATCTTGCAAGTATATATGTAGGATTTAAAAAAGGAATTGACCTTGACGCATACATTAACAAACTAAAAAAAGAGCAGAATCAATTTCAACCAGCAACGTTTGATTATATAAAAGTGAGTTTTTCAAATTTCGGTGGCGGGAATACTTTACAATTTAACGTTACGGCCAACAATAGTGAAGATTTAAAGAAAACTGCCGATCTTGTTACCACAAAATTAAAAGGCTTAGATAGTCTTTCAAAAGTAAAAACAAATGTGGAAGAAGAGAAAAAGAATGGATCATCAACGTCGATCAAACAAAAGCAGAGAAAGCGGGATTAACTCCTGAAGTCATCGCACAACAAGTTGCATTTTTAATGAAAAAATCACCAATTGGCCAAATTTCACTCGATAATGAAAAAACAACTATTGTACTAGAACATCAAAAAACAGACATCCATAATAAAGATGCGATTTTAGACTCAAATATTTTGTCTCCAGTTACTGGTTTGATTGCATTAAAAGATGTTGCAACCATTTCTGAAAAACAAATACAAACAGAAATATTCCATAAGGAAGGAAAAGAAACAATTCAAGTTACAGCAGAAGCAAAAGATGACGATTTAAGTAAAGTAAGTAAAGACGTAAATACAACTATTACAAATTTAAAATTACCTGATGGAGCGAAAGTTAACATTGCCGGAGCAACAGAATCGATGCAAGAAAGTTTCACTGATTTATTTAAAATTATGGGAATTGCAATTGGTGTCGTTTACTTAATTATGGTTATTACTTTCGGGCAAGCACGTGCACCGTTTGCAATTTTATTCTCTCTTCCATTAGCTGCTGTTGGCGGTATTTTAGGTTTAATTATTTCACAAACACCTGTCGATTTAAACTCTCTTATCGGTGCCTTAATGCTAATCGGAATCGTTGTGACAAATGCAATTGTATTAATAGAACGTGTACAACAAAATCGCGAAAAAGGAATGCCAACAAGAGAAGCACTATTAGAAGCTGGCTCAATAAGACTACGCCCAATTATCATGACAGCTATTACAACAATCTTCGCAATGCTTCCTCTACTATTCGGTGATACACAAGCTGGAAGCATGGTATCCAAAAGCTTAGCTGTTGTAGTAATTGGCGGTTTATTAGTTTCTACATTACTAACGCTGGTTGTTGTACCTGTTATGTACGAATTACTAGATCGAATTGGTAGTAGGAAGCATCGCAAAAAACAACATGATTCTTATACGGATATTCCAAACTCATAAAGTGAAATTTCCATCAGTGGGGGTCTTACTGCCCGTTAATACGGGATAAAATACAACAGCCGCATTCAGACTTCTGGATACAACTTTATTACAAGTGCTTAAACTGTTTTAAGAAAGAGAGAGATACTGTCAACAAACTAGAGCAGATGCTCAAAGTGTTGACGGTACCTCTTATTGAAAGAATTATTCTCCTTTTGCTGCAAATTGTTGAATGCGCTCTCCAATTTCATTACGCACTCGTTGAAACTCAGACCATTCTTTTCCTGCTGGATCGTCAAATCCCCAATGAACTCGTTTTACATGTGAAGGTGTAGTTGGACACACATCATTCGCATGACCACAAAGAGTTACTACAAAGTCAGCTTTATCTAAAATTGCTGGATCAATGACATCAGATGTTTGGTCAGTAATATCGATGCCTACTTCTTTCATCGCTTTAACTGCATTAGGATTTACTCCATGTGCCTCAATACCGGCAGAGAGTACAGTCCATTTGTCACCTAAATATTTTTTACCCCAAGCTTCAGCCATCTGACTACGGCAAGAGTTTCCTGTACATAAGAAGTAAATTGTTTTTTTGCTTTCCATATGAATTCCACCTTTTTTATGAATAGTTATTTGGGTTGTGTTTGAAAGTATTTACGTTGAAACCACAGTGCTACATTTACAAGAGCAATCATAACGGGAACTTCGACTAAAGGCCCGATAACCGCTGCAAATGCTGCGCCGGACTGAATTCCAAATACACCTACAGCTACAGCAATTGCTAATTCAAAGTTGTTACTTCCAGCTGTAAATGCTAATGTAGTTGTTACTCCGTAACTTGCCCCAATTTTTTTGCCCATAAAGAAAGAAACAAAGAACATTAATACAAAATAAATAAGTAACGGGATCGCAATACGTACAACATCAAGTGGTACACTCACAATGACTTCTCCTTTTAATGAGAACATCACAATGATTGTAAATAATAATGCGATTAATGTAATCGGGCTAATCTTTGGAATGAATACTTTTTCATACCAAATACGTCCTTTTGTTTTTACAAAGATTAAGCGCGTTAATATCCCACTGATGAATGGAATTCCTAAGTAAATAAATACCGATTTTGCAACCTCCCCCATTGTAATATCTACAATAGCACCTTCAATTCCCAACCATTCTGGAATTACTGTTACAAATACATACGCATACACTGAGAAAAATAACATTTGAAAAACAGAGTTAAAAGCAACTAATCCTGCCGCATACTCTATATCACCTTTTGCTAGGTCATTCCAAACAATGACCATAGCGATACAACGGGCTAAACCAATCATAATTAAGCCCACCATATATTCTGGCTTATCTGGTAAAAATATTACCGCTAAAGCAAACATCAGAACAGGACCAACGATCCAGTTTTGAACAAGTGATAAAACTAATACTTTTCCATCTTTAAAAACTCTCCCCATCTCTTCATAACGAACCTTCGCTAAAGGAGGATACATCATCAAAATTAAACCTATTGCAAGTGGAATAGATGTTGTACCCACTTGTAATAGGTTTAAGTTACTTGTGATTTGTGGAAATAGTATTCCTATACCGATTCCTATAGCCATAGCAAGAAAAATCCAAATGGTTAAGTATCGATCTAAAAATGATAGTCGCTTCATAAAGTTCTCCTTTCAGATTAACAGCAAGATGTAGATTCTATCTTATGAACGTCGCTGTCCGCCCTTGTATAGAAGAATTCCCATTCGTTACCGTCTGGGTCAGTTATCCAAAATTTATCTTGTACGGCATAGCAACATGTTGTATTTATCTCGTCTCGTGCGAAAAAACCTTCTTTTTCTAAACGGTCCTTATGGCCCTTTATTTCTTCTTCATTTTCTAATTGGAATCCAAAGTGATTAACTTGATTTCCATTCACATTATCTATTACATTTAAGGTGAAATTTAATCCTGGAGTTTCCAATAAGAATTTTGCATAATCATTCTTTACTTTAACTGGTTTTACTCCAAATACTTTTTCATAGAATTCAATAGATTTTTCTAGATTTGTAACATTAATCCCAACATGTACGTATTTCATCATAAATTCCTCCTTTGATTTTACATAATATTAATCAAAAAAAATTGATGTATAGTTTAAAAAAATTAGCAACAAGTTCCTTTTCCTGTTTTTCTAAATATACAACAAAGTTCTTCTGATAATAGATTATTTACTTCAGTATCATTTAAATCGTAGTAACTCCAAGTACCTTGCGTTTCTTTGATTATTAAATTTGCATCTAATAAAATTTTCAAGTGATAAGATAATTTAGATTGTGTCATCCCAAATACTTCTGTTAAATCACATACACAAGTTCTTCCCCTTTGACAAAGTTCATACATAATTTCTAATCTTTTTTGATCTGCAAGGGCTTTAAATTTCTTCTCATATTGTTCAAATTGTTTATTCATATCATCCAACCTCGTTCATCAATTTTGTTTGATATTTTTATTATACGCGAGACTTTTTGTTCAATACAACAGTTAAATCAAATTTTTTTGATCAATTCAATTAAGAAATCTTTAGTTCTCCAAAATGGAACATATTTATATAATAAGACAGTCCCCAACACATTATATATGTCTAATATGTTGGGGGTTTGATTTGAAAACGTTTTTATAAAAAAGATAGATCGGACACTTTTTTTCACTCTCTATCTCTTCATTGTGTATAAACAAAAAGAGCATCCTCAAAAGGTCGATTTTATCGAACTTTTAGAGGACACCCTCTTTATTCTATATAGGATACAAGAAGTTATGCTGCTTTTACTTTATTACTTTTACGAGATTTTTTCGTGCCAGTAAAGCGTTTATGCAGTACAGATGCTATAAAGCGAGCAAGAATATTAAATAGTAATACCATAATAATTAATACTGCTGCTGATTTTGCTGCAATTAGCTTCGCATCAGGAACAATTCCCTCAGAATTTAACTTCCAAATATGCACTGCTAATGTTTCTGCTGGTCGAAATGGGTTCAACGGATTAGCAGGACTTGAAAGATCTGCTGCTGCATTTAAAATTGGTGACGTTAATCCCGCTGTATAAATTAGTGCTGCCGCTTCACCAAAAATACGTCCAGCCGCTAAAATTACACCTGTAATAATTTGTGGTAATGCCGATGGAAGAATAATTCTAACAATTGTTTGCCACTTTGTTGCACCTAATCCAAGACTTGCTTCTTTCACATTAGATGGAATTTCTGTAATTGCATTTTCACAAACGCGCGTTAAACTTGGTAAATTTAAAATCGTTAAAGCTAACGCCCCGCCCATGGCAGTATAACCCCAACCTGCCATCGTAACAAACACAAGTAATCCAAATAAACCAACTACAATAGAAGGTAAAGATGCCATTGTTTCGATACATAGACGAACAAAATTTAAAAATCGACCTTGCTTTGCATATTCCGCAAGATAAATTCCCGCACCAAGACCTAAAGGAATTGAAATAATTAATGTAATAACAAGCATATAGAAGGAATTAAATAATTGAGGACCAATCCCTCCTCCTGCTGTTGTATTACTTGGTTCTCCAAATAAAAAATTTGGATCCCAAAATCCCCAACCTTGTCGTAAAATTTCGTATACAAGAAAACCAAGTAAAGCGACTACTAACACTGCAACCGCATATAAAATCCCTGTCCATATACTATTAACTGTTCTAGCATTCATCGTTATCTTTCACCTCTTTGGCCAATCGCTCGAATTACTAAGATAAATAAGAAGGAAATAAGAAGTAATATCATCGCTAATGTCCATAGCGCATTATTCCAAGCTGTCCCATTTAACGTATTTGTCATATCCATTGTCAAAATACCTGTTAAAGTTGAAGTTGGGCTATATAGTCCTTCTGGTAATTTTATTGTATTACCAATTACCATCTGAACTGCTAATGCTTCACCAAAAGCACGAGCTATTCCAAGAACAACCCCTGTTAAAATACCCTGTTTCGCCGCCGGAACAATGACGCGGCTAATCGCTTGCCATTTCGTCGATCCTAAACCATAAGAGGCTTCTAAATATTCAAAAGGAACTGCACGAATTGCATCGGAAGCAATACTTGCAATCGTTGGCAAAATCATAATACTTAATACAACAATACCTGCAATTAAACTAAATCCTACACCACCAAAAGAATCACGTAAAAGCGGAATTAAAATGGTAACCCCTAGTAAACCATATACAACAGACGGAATCCCTACTAATAATTCTAAAACCGGCTTTAGTACTTTGTTTCCAAACTTTGGTGAAATTAAATTCATAAACACTGCTAGTGCAATTGCAATCGGCGCACTAATAATTACTGCACCGAGAGATACAGCAGTAGATCCAACTATGAAAATAACAGCTCCAAAACTTCCATCATTCGGAGCCCATTTTGTTGATGTGAATATTTCTGAAATTGAGATATTGCTTTGCGTAAATGATTGAATTCCTTTTGCACAAATGAATGCGATAATAGCTAATGTAACAGCAACAATTAATAAACCACAAAGCGTCACAAGTGTTCTTCCAATATATTCACTTTTTACGTAGTTAATTTGTTTTTTCCCCTTCATCACAAGACCACAACCTTACTTCCCATATTGAAATGAACAAGACTGGCTAAATAGCCAGCCCGTTTTATATTATTGCTTTAATTTAGACATTGGGATGTAACCCATTTCTTCTACTTTCTTCTCGAAGTCTTTACCTTTTACATAATCAATGTAACCTTTTGTTGCGTCTTTTGCTTCACCTTTTGTGATCATGTATTCATAAGACCAAAACGGATATTTACCAGAAGAAATATTTTCAGTTGTTGGTTCTACACCATCAATTTTCATTGTTTTTAAAGTACCTTTTTTGTCACCAACCATGTAAGAGTTAGCTAAATAACTAATAGATCCTGGTGTAGAGTTGATTGCTTGCTCTACTGCACCATTTGAATCTTGTGTTGTACCTGTAGCATCGTTAATTTTCGCGTCTTTCATAACTGTTTTTTCAAATGTAGCACGTGTACCAGAAGCCGCTGGACGATTAATTACATTAATCTTTTCGTCTTTTCCGCCAACTTCTTTCCAGTTTGTAACTTTACCAGAGAAAATATCTTGTACTTGTTTTACTGTTAAGTTATCAACATTTACATCTTTATTTACAACTAATGCAAATCCGATACCTGCAACTTTGTTATCTACTAATTCTTTTGCTTTGTCAGCTTCTTTTATTTTATCTGCAGCAGGAACATCAGAGTTACCAACTTGAACAGCGCCAGAAGCTACTTGGTTAATTCCAGTTCCACTACCGCCACCTTGAACTGTAATTGACACTTTTGAATTTGTTCCCATAAATTCTTTAGCAGCTTCTTCTGCAAGTGGTTGAAGCGCCGTAGAACCAGCTGCTGTAATTGTACCGGATAATTCTTGCTTCGTTTCGTTACCACCTTTAGCAGTTTCCGTCTTTGTTGTGTCTGTTTTCCCACAACCTACTAAAGCACCTGCAACTACTAATGCTGCTAACGAAAATTTAAAGCCTTTTTTCATAACCATGTCTTGTACCCCCATTTGATTATCACTTTTCATTTCTACATTATTATGTGCATATCTCGTAGTACAAATTCATTGTAGGATAATAATATTATGTCAGTGTTAAGCGTTTTTTAATTTTAAGTAAAGACAGGGGATTCATAGAAAAATCCTTATATATTCATTGTTTTTAACATAAAACAAGTAAAAAACCTTAAGAAACAGAACGTATTGTAAATTTAATTTTAAGAATGTAAATTGATTGTAAATTCTTATCCTCGCTTTTACACTTTTGTTAAGATGTTTTTTCCAAAAGCTCTACTTCCCCTTGTTAAGACACCAACATCCACAACAAAACATGGAATAACATGCAAGTTAGCCATATGAAAACTCCCGCCACTTATCTCCTTTGGATCTTGAAGTGAGGGTTTCTCGTGTATCACCTTCAAGAGATGCTTAACACGAGTGGAGTTGACACAGCTGCCTGATGGCACAACCCCTCTATTCCATCGGCAAACGCCTTTGGAACTACTTTTTTAAGATGTTATAGGAACCATTCAAAAAATACCTGAATATTTTTAAAGTAGTAATTGACAACAACGCTCAATATAACCTAGTATATTATTAACAAAATGTTTCCCTAAGGAAACATTTTGAACTCGTACTAAAAAAATAGAAGTGAGGTAACTCTTATGGTATCGGTTAAAACCCAACCACTCTCTACTTTTAAAACAGGTCAACTTGTACAAATTGAAAAAGTTCAATTAGAAGGAACCATGAAACGCCGCCTGCTTGATTTAGGATTTATTCCTGGTGCAACGATTAAAGTGTTACAGAAAAGTCCACTTGGCGATCCCATTGCATATCAAGTAAGTAATACGACAATCGCCCTTCGAAATGAAGAAAGTTCACGAATAACAGGGACATTGATAGGAGATGATCCGAAATGAATAAGCATCGTATTGCATTAGCAGGAAATCCGAACACCGGAAAAAGTACATTATTTAATACATTAACTGGATTAAAACAACATACTGGAAACTGGACAGGGAAAACGGTATTAAAAGCTGAAGGCGAATATGAACATAACGGAAGCCTCTACACCGTAATCGATTTACCAGGAACATATTCCTTATACTCAAACTCTGCCGATGAAGAAGTTGCACGTGATTACATTATCTTTGAAAAACCAGATGTAACAGTTGTTGTTGTAGATGCTACTGCAATGGAAAGAAACTTGAACTTAGCCTTGCAAGTTATGGAAATGACAAAAGAAGTTGTCATTTGTGTTAACTTGATTGACGAAGCAGAAAAGAAAGGAATTATAATCGATGAGAAAAAATTAGCAAAATCGCTTGGAGTTCCTGTTGTGAAAATTTCTGCACGTAATAAAATTGGACTCGGTCAGTTGTTAAATATGATTGAAAAAGTAGCTAATAGAAAAGTAATTTGTACTCCTTTTCAAATTACTTATAACGAAAAAATAGAACAGATGATTCAAGAACTCGAACCACAAGTCTATAAAGTTTTTGGAGATTCCTATCCTGCACGTTGGATTGCACTTCGCATTCTAGATGGAGATAAGAACTTCTTAGAATCTCTTCAAAAACATCATGAAGAACCACTTGTAAGGGAGGTTGTAATCAATGGAATCTCATTCAACCAGTAAAGCTCTTCCATTAGACTATATCGTGCAGCGCGCGCAAGCACTTGTTAAAGAAGACATTCGCGATGAAATTGTCGTTGATATCTACCGTGCTTCAGCTAATATTTGTAAGAATTCGGTTCAATACACAGATAAAAATAAATTATACCGTTCAGAGAAGCTCGATAAAATATTCACTTCTCCTATATTCGGTTTCCCTATTATGCTCGCTATTTTATCTGTTATTTTTTATCTTACAATTGCCGGAGCTAACGTTCCTTCTGATATGATCGCTGAATTTTTCGGATGGGCAGAAGGTTATTTAACCGCTTGGTTCCAAGCGATGCATGCCCCGGAATGGTTACATGGCATCCTTATTCTCGGTTTATTCCGCGGAACAGGAGCTGTTATTAGTGTTATGTTGCCACCGATGGCTATTTTCTTCCCAATGTTTGCTTTATTAGAAAACTATGGTTACTTACCACGCGTTGCTTTTAACATGGACCGTCTCTTTAAACGTGCCGGGGCACACGGGAAGCAATCTTTAACAATGGCAATGGGATTTGGATGTAACGCAGCTGCAATTATGTCAACACGTATTATCGAATCACCTCGTGAACGTATGCTCGCAATCTTAACAAATAACTTTGTTCCTTGTAACGGTCGATGGCCAACGCTAATTTTATTAGCATCTTTATTTATGGCCGCTGGATATACAGGTGGTATGCAAACCCTTGTAACAGCCGGAGTTGTTGTCGGCATGGTTGTAATTGGCATTATCGTAACTTTAACCGTATCATGGGCACTCTCAAAAACAGCTTTAAAAGGTGTTCCAACTCACTATACGTTAGAATTACCACCTTATAGAAAACCAAAAATTTGGGATACAATCGTACGTGCAACGCTTGATAAATCAATATACGTTCTGAAACGTGCCGTTATCGTTGCAGCACCCGCTGCAGTATTAACATGGGTATTAGCAAATCTATTTATTGGAGACACAAGTCTTCTTATGTATATCGTAAATTTTTTAGATCCGTTTGCAAAATTACTTGGCCTTGACGGATACATTTTAGCAGCATTTATTCTCGGCTTACCTGCAAACGAAATTGTTGTTCCAATTTTATTAATGGCTTATTTATCAACAGGTTCATTAACAGACTTAGACAATTTAACACAAATTAAACAACTGTTTCTTGATCACGGTTGGACTTGGCTAACTGCATTAAACATGATGTTGTTCTCCCTTCTTCATTTCCCATGTGGAACAACACTAGTTAATATATATAAAGAAACAAAAAGTGCAAAATGGACATTTCTTTCATTTGCCATCCCTACTGTAATTGCCATTGTTGTTACATTCTTTACGGCACAATTGGTACATTGGTTAGGACTTATATAAAAAAAGAAACCCAACGTATTACTCGGGTTTCTTTTTTTGCTGCATTTGTTTTTGCCAAGGTTGTGCACCGTATTCTTGTATTTTTTTATGAATGAAATAAGCAGTATATGGAAGAGCTGCCATTAAAATCGTACATATAATCCCTAAAGTTGTAAACATTATGCCGCTCCTTTACTCACCTTCTTACTGGTAACACAGATCCAGTATGTTCAATACTTGGATGCACACGAACAATAATGTTACTCTTACTAAAGTAATTTTTACCTTGGTCCCAATTTTTCCCGATTTTTATCCATTGCTTATAATTTTGACGCTTATAATATTCCCCTAATCCAAGTGCATCTACTTTTAAATCTTTTTGGACAATTTTAATTGTTTTTTGTATCTGTTTTTCCATTTCACTTGCAAGGTATTTACTGATTTCTTCAGGACTCATCGTCTTATTATCTTTCCTTAAATAAACCTCTGCTAATGTTCCGTCTAAATATACATCAATTACAAATTTAGGCTTTTTAGGATTTGTTAAGAATGTGTGGATTTTTCTACGCATCTCACGAATTTCAAATACAATAAGCTGATTTCCTTTTTTTATTTTAAAAAAGCCCCTACTTTTTTCCAACAATATAATTTAGTCCTAATGTTTCCATCCCATTCAGACTACCTACAAATTTAGTATCTTTTCCGCGAAATACAGCTGCTCCTTCCATTTTAATTCCCTGCCGAGTTAGCCCTAAGACAGGAAGAACAAAACTTCGATCAGCAGACATTTTTTCTTGTAAATCACCAATTCGAACTGCTTCTAACATTTGGGCATTTTTCTGCGCATGATTTGATATCATACTTACGTATTTAGAGGGTAAATTTTCTGGTTTTGCACTCTGCTTTAAAATTTCTTCCGCCCTTTCTTTTGAAACGAAAATACGAATGTTCCTGCGCATTTCATGATCACGAAAAAATACATCTAATGTATCTTCTAAAACGAAAGGTTTTTTCAATAAGTCCTCAGAAAAAATAAGCGCTTCTATATGGGGAAAGAATAAGGACCGACTTATTTTCTTAGAGATAATCCGAATTTGAGCAAATACACTATCAGCCGTCGCATTAATATTAATGTAATTTTTTCCACTTGACGGCTTGCTTCCCTGCTGCGTTAAAGAACTAGGCAATACAATTTGATACGTTCCTTTTATAAGGGGTGAATGACTGGTAGTTGTCGTTTCGCTTTTTTCTCCCTTATTCGTTGCCTTATCTAATGCAACACCAACAACAAACCCTCTTTCTTCAATTTCCTGCCGTTCAGAGCAGCCACTTATAAGTAAAATCAAAAACAGACAACTCATGATTTTAAGAAGAAGGTTCATTTTTATTCCCCCTCCTTTTATTTTATAGAAAATAAAAATGAGAAGAGGAACAACAAACATAACAGACATGTCAACCCAAGCTAAATATGTACCATACTTACTTATCACATCCAAATTACCTGGAATATTATTTACAACATAAATGATAGGTGCACTAATAAAAATAAACGTATGTTTTTTTATTGCAGGAAACATTGCACAAAATAAAAAAATAGCGACATCATAATACAATGCAGTTGTATTAAAAACAGTAATAATCCATGTTATAAAAAAGATTGCATCAAATCTCTCTAGAAAACCTCCCCCAATTTCAATTTCTTTTCCAAGTTCAATCGTTGGATATGTTAAAGTGCTAGTCGTTAAATAAGTAAATACACTTATACAAGTAACATAAATTAACATATAGGATAAAACAGTAATCATAACCCCTTTCGCTGCTGCCATAGGGGCTTTTTTTGTTGACTTGAGTATAGCAGCATAGAAAAACCCCACTTCAAATCCAATAAATGTAAAGGCAGATTCTCTGATTCCACCCATATATTTACTCATTTTAGTTTGAAAAAATGGGGCTAAATTTTCAAATTCCATTAAATTAACATTTAACAGCGATAACAAAATAATAGCAATAAAAACAATAGGTAAAAACAGAACAGTAAGTCTTAATAATCCTGCCCTAGATCCACAAACGCCATAAACAACAACGAGCAAATAAAAAAAGGACAAAAGCTGAACAGGTGTATCACTAAATAAATAGGTTTGAGAAATAATAGAAATTGTTCGCGCTTCATGAGCCGTAATTCCTGTAAATATTAGTATTAAAATAAGACAGATAAGATAAGTAATCGGCTTCGTTAAATACACGCTCGTATATTGAACAAAATTTTGTTTCGGAAATAAAATGGCAACCTTCATGATAAACCATGCAAAACAAGCAGATGCTAATCCACCTAGGAGTAAAAGAATCCATCCATCCGCAAAAAGCGCATGAGTCGCTATAACACGCGGCATGGCAAGTGCACCTGTACCAATAATAGTAGAAGATATAGCAAACGTGAGTTCACGAGTACCAACTTCTTCATCTCCATACTCAAACGGCTTCACTTCATCCCCTCTCCTTTGAACGCAGCGTTTTATCCTGTGGTTGTAAGTACTCCGGTCTTTCTTTCAACATTGCTTTAGGCAAACGTACAACATCTTCCTTCCAATCTTTATAAAAGGCAGGTGTAATCGGTGCAGAATACGGTACTCCAACACTCGTTAAATTTACGATGTGAATTGCTAAGGCAATTAATCCTAAAATAATTCCATACAAGCCAAAGACTGTAGCGGCCAACATAAATGCAAACAATAAAATACGAAAGGTAATTGTAATGCTATATACTGGCAATGAAAATGTAGCTACGGCCGTAACCGCAATAATAATGACAAGAAACGGATTTACAATGCCGGCACTTACAGCAGCTTCTCCAATAACAAGACCTCCTACAATACCAATCGTTGGTCCCATTGGCTTAGGAAGGCGAATTCCAGCTTCACGAATCAGCTCCATTGTAAAAGCCATTATGAGTGCCTCAATATACGCTGGAAACGGAACACCTTCTCTTGCTCCAGCAATTGAATATGCAAGAGTAGAGGGGATAAGCCCTTGATGATAAGAAACGAGAGCTACATACATAGCCGGTAATAAAATCGCAATCGTGCCCGCTAACATTCGAAGGCCTCTTAACAACGTTCCAATCATCCAACGTTCATAGTGGTCTTCCGGTGATTGAAATATGTCAATCATCACCATTGGAGCAATAAGTGCAAATGGAGAACCATCTACTAAAATAGCTGCTTTCCCTTTTGCAAGTGAAGCTGCGACGTTATCTGGTCTTTCTGTATTTAAAAATTGAGGGAAAGGAGACAAACTATTATCTTGTATGAGTTGTTCAATCGTTCCTGTTTCAAAAATAATATCTGTTTCAATAGACTGCAGTCTCCGATTTAATTCTTTTACAATATAAGGATGAATAATATCTTCAATGTAAGCTAATGTTACTTCCTTCTGTGAACGTTTCCCCATAATATAGGAATGAAAACGTAATTGCGGGTCACGGATGTGACGCCGAATTAACATTTTGTTTACATTCACATCTTCAATAAATCCTAAATTAGGCCCTCGAATGATTGTCTCTGTCGTCGGTGAATCAAGACTTCGTTTCTCCCATTCACGGAAATTTACAATCATTGCAGAAGGAATACCATCTAGCAGCACAATTGTATCGCCTGCTAATAGTGCATTCATAACATCTGGAAATGTCTTTGCAATACTCACTTCTCCAACTGATAAAAATTGATCGATTAATGTTTGCATAATTGGAGCTTGTTTAGGAATGTCTTCATACTGCAATGGGCGAATAACAAAACGATAAATCATATCTTTATTGCTTAGTCCGCATAAAAATATAACTGCACATCGATCGTTTGTTCCTGAAAGAGAAAATTCACGCACAGTTAAGTCATTAGGTGAATCTAACTTTTCTCGAATTGCATTGGTAATTTTCGATAAGTTAGCATCTAACTGAATCATCTTTATCATCTAACTTTCTTTTTCAAAATGTTGTAGTTATATTTCTCCACTTCAAACAAATATATACAAAAAGAGTTATCCTTTTGTAACAGGATAACTCGAGTAAAACACTATCTTATTCCCTATTTCTCATGAAATTCAAAACAGACGAAACAAATATTTCTACACCGATTGGCAAGGCATCCTCGTCAATTGTAAAAAGCGGATGATGATGTGGATATATAATTCCCTTCTCTTGATTTCCAGCTCCAATAAAGAAAAATGTACCTGGGGCTTTTTGCAAGAATGCGGAAAAGTCTTCTCCAGCCATCGTCGGCTGTAAATGAACAACTTGTTCCCTTCCTAAAAGTTGCAATGCCGTATTTTCTACATGCCTTGTTACATTCTCTTCATTTACAACTGGGCGATATCCATATTCATATGTAAATGTATAAGATGCCCCGTATGCCTCTGTAATACATTTTACAATTCTCTCAATTCGCTCTGCTGTTTGCTTCCGAAGTTCATCTCGTAAACTTCTTACTGTTCCTCCAATTGTCGCACTGTCAGGAATTACATTATGAGTTGTCCCTGCATGGAACTGTGTTACAGATAACACTAATGAATCTAACGGATTAGTAAGCCTAGAGACAATTTGTTGTAATTGAGAAACAACTTGTGTGCCAATTGCAATACTATCAACCGTTTCATGCGGAATACCAGCATGCCCACCTTTTCCCACAATCGTAATCGAAAACGCATCAGGAGCAGCCATTGCTGGACCATATACAACACCAATTTTCCCAACTTCCAGTGGTGCCCAAAGGTGTGCACCAATAATATAATCGACCCCTTCCATAACACCAGCGTCAACCATTTCCTGTGCACCGCCCGGAAAGTTCTCCTCAGCATGTTGAAACAAAAAACGAATTTCACCTTGAATTTGATCCCGCTTTTGTGAAAGTGTGTATGCTGTTCCAAGTAACATCGCAATATGTCCATCATGTCCACACGCGTGCATAACTCCTTGATATCTAGAAACAAAATCAAACTCATTCTCTTCTTCAATAGGTAGTGCGTCCATATCAGCACGAAGCGCAATTGTTTTTCCTGGCTGTTTACCAACCAATTTTGCCATCACACTATACTGCGTTGGACGCGAAACTTCTAGATGAGGAAATGTTTGTAGTATGTCGTAAATCGTTTGAGATGTTTTTTCTTCATGATAAGAAAGCTCAGGATACATATGAAAATGTCTTCTCCATTGAATAAGCTGCTCTTTCGAAATAGATGCTTCTTGTATAATATCCATATACAATCATCCTTTCTCCACTAAATTACCTGTTATTATAGCGTGTACAGCTAACAAAACAAACATTATTCTGATAATTATCACTATTAAATGTTATTGATTTATGAATTTAAAAAATAAAAAGGCTATCGGATTTGATAGCTTTTTTATCCCGCATTAACAGATAGTAAGACCCCCACCTCAAGATTCAGAGAAAATCGAAGAAGTTAGGTGGGGGATCTTACTGCTCGTAAAAGCCCGATTGGTTCAACTAATAATCAATAGCCATAAAGTTAAAATTTTACCTTATCTGTAAGTTGTATAAAAAAATAGGCTGGTGCTATACAAAGCCCCAATATGCTACTGGTTCCAATAATAAGAGAAAGTAAAATGCAAGAATACTTTACTCCGTTTGTTTTTTTCCATCCATAACTCCAAATTTCAATGCTGAGGCCAATCAGTATAATTGCGATAAGTACTTCCCCAAGTAATAAAAGAGCTAAAGTTGATATTGACATGTCTTAACACTTCCTTAGCTACATATGATAGTAATATTTTACCATACATATAACTTAAGGAATATTGCGAACTTACTGCGCAATTAAGGTTTAATAAATTAATTTCTTCTATAAAGAATAAGGTGAAAATGTCATTAAATCTGTTCTTTTGAACCTGTTAAAAAGGGTGGATCTCCATGCTGTAGTTTCGTAGTACCATGAGATATTAATGATTTTGAATAGTGAGTACCTTACCTAAGGGGAGTAGACGACGCAGTGCTAAAGCTTCATATGTATATAAGATAAGTATTTAAGCAATATAAAAAAAGCCTGCTGAGGCATTGCCCCAACAGACTTTTGAAAATACGCGTTACATAGAGAAGAAAATCCAAACTGTACCAACAACCGTTACTGCAGCGATGAAAAAGTGGAATACGATTGTGAGTGTTTGTATTGTGCCTTCTCCTTCTGTCATGTGCATAAACATAACTAATTGTAATGCGGCTTGTGCCACTGCCATTATAAGAATGCTCGTTAAGATTGTTGCAAATGGCAAACTTGTATATAACGCTACATATAAAGCAAGGAACGTTAATGCAAGTGATAAAATAAATCCGAAAACGTGTGACCATGGAAATCCGCTATGAGCGTGTTGATTTGCTTGTGTATTGTTTTGTCCCATTATTACGCCACCATCCCGTTCAAGTAAACTAGTGTGTAAATGAAGATCCAAACAACATCAAGGAAATGCCAGTATAAGCTGATAATAAATACTTTACGAGCTGTAACTGGTGTTAGTCCTCGTTTTAAAATTTGGATAATAACACAAGTTGCCCAAATGATACCACCTGTTACGTGGGCACCATGCGTTCCAAGAAGAACGAAGAACCCAGATAAGAATCCGCTTGTTTGTAGTGTAGCACCGTGGCTTGCGTACAGTGCAAATTCTTCAATCTCCATGTAAAGGAAGCCAGCGCCTAACAGTAATGTAATGATAAACCATAGGAGCATACCATTTTTATTTTCTTTACGCATTTCATGAATTGCGATCCCGCATGTGAAACTACTTGTTAAAAGTAAAAGTGTTTCAATCATAACAGGCTTTACTTCGAAAAGTTGTGCAGGTGTTGGACCACCTGCGGTACTACCAGCTAATACTAGGTAAGAGGCGAAAAGCGTTGCAAATAGCACGATTTCAGCCCCAAGGAAAATCCAAAACCCTAAAATATTCAATCTGCTTTGTTCAGTTTGATATTCTAGAGGTAAGCTTTTATCTAAAGCCGCCATTTCGTTTCACCTCTCATGCAACATGTTCTGTCTTTTTAATTTCATCCACGCTAATGTAATATCCGTTGTCGTAATCAAACGAGCGCCAGATCATACAACCTAACATACCAATACCACCGACAATTGCTAACCCGAACCAACTAAATACTAATGCAAAACCTGCAAGACCAATAAAACAAGACATAATAATTGGAACACCTGAATTGCTTGGCATATGAATTGGTTTCAAGTCTTCAGGTTTTGGTGTAATAGACTCACCGTTTTTCTTCATTTCCCAGAATATATCGCTCTGCTTAATTTCTGGTACTACTGCAAAGTTGTAATGTTGTACAGGAGACTGTGTTGCCCATTCAAGTGTACGGCCATCCCAAGGATCTCCAGTTAAATCACGCTCGCCATGACGAATGCTGTAAACTACGTTGTAGCATAATAAGATAAAGCCGATACCCATCATTACTGCACCAACAGATGCGATTAGGTTTAATCCACCCCATCCAAGGTTTGCAGAGTATGTGTACATACGACGTGTCATACCGTCTAAACCTAGGAAGTACATTGGGAAGAAACAGATGTTAAATCCGCTCATAAAGATCCAGAATGTCCATTTACCAAGGCGTTCATTTAGCATATGACCTGTGATTTTTGGATACCAGAATGTAAATCCAGCAAGCATCGCAAATACTGTACCTGCGATTAATACGTAGTGGAAGTGAGCAACTAGGAAGTAGCTGTTATGGTACTGATAGTCAGCTGCTGCCATCGCAAGCATAACACCCGTAACTCCACCGATTACGAAGTTTGGAATAAACGCCAATGACCAAAGCATTGGAACTGTAAAACGAATACGACCTTTATACATTGTAAACAACCAGTTAAAGATTTTAACACCGGTTGGAATCGAAATCGCCATTGTTGAAATCGAGAAGAATGAGTTAACCGATGGTCCTGCGCCCATTGTAAAGAAGTGATGGAGCCATACAAGACCACTTAAAACTGAGATAGCAACCATTGAGTAAACCATCGCGCTATATCCGAATAGACGCTTACGCGAGAATGTACTTATGATTTCAGAGAAAATACCGAATGCCGGTAAAATAACGATATATACTTCAGGGTGACCCCATACCCAGAATAAGTTCGCCCAAAGCATTGGCATACCACCGCTCGCCATCGTAAAGAAGTGAGCATCAAATAGACGGTCAAATGTCATTAATGCAAGAGCAACTGTTAATACTGGGAAAGCAAAGATAATGATTACACATGTGATTAAAATAGACCATGTAAACATTGGCATTTTCATTAACTTCATGCCTGGTGCACGCATTTTCAAGATCGTAACAAGGAAGTTAATCCCTGTCATCAGCGTACCGAGACCCGCAATCTGCAATGCAATTGAATAATAGTTGTTTCCTACGCCTTGGCTAAACTCTTTACCAGCCATTGGGAAGTACGATGTCCATCCAGCGTCTGGAGAACCACCGACAACGAAGGAGATGTTAAATAACATAGCACCTACAAAGAATAACCAAAAACTTAATGAGTTTAAGAAAGGATATGCAACATCACGCGCCCCAATTTGAAGAGGTACAACAATGTTCATTAATCCCATAACAAATGGCATTGCCATGAATAGAATCATTACAGTGCCGTGCGTTGTAAAGATGCCGTTATAGTGTTCAGCATTTAAATAAGTTGTGTCAGGAAACGTTAATTGGGCACGGATCATTAAGCCGTCCATACCACCACGGAACAGCATTAAAATCGCTGAAAGAATATACATAGTCCCAATTTTCTTATGGTCAACAGAAGTTAACCACTCATCCCAAAGCCATCTCCATTTTTTGTACTTTGTTAGTACGAAAAGGATTCCTAATGTCACAAGAACAATAGATACGTCCGCTCCGTAGATAATCGGATCGCCTGTGACAAAAAATTCATCAAGCTTCACTGTATTCACTCCAATCTGTTGGAATAGTCGTTGTTACTTTTTGTTTTTGTAGTAGTTGTAATCACAATATTCAAGTGATTTTGGATCTACATATTTTAAATGATTGCTAGAGAACGTCATACGCCCTACTACACCTGGTTCAATAATTTCTTTATACTTGTTTTCTGATAATTTAGGGGCAGTTTCTTGTACTTCTGTTACCCACTTGTTGTAGTCTTCTTTTGTTTTAGCTTCAAGTTCAAACTCCATGTCAGTAAATCCTTCACCAGAGAAGTTTGCACTACGTCCAGTATAAGAACCTGGTTTATCAGCTTGTAGGTATAAATCCATGACCATATTATCCATTGTATACTTCATACCACCAAGTTCTGGAATCCAGAAAGCATTCATTGGACCGACAGAAGTTAATTTAAATTGAATTGGTACACCTGCTGGTACATTTAAATAGTTAACGGTTTCAATTCCTTCCTCAGGATAACTGAATAACCATTTCCAGTTTGCAGATGTAACGTAAATTTCAACAGGTTTTATATCTTTTGATTGTGCTGGAGGCTTTTCCGATGCATATGTTGCTTTTACCGTTGGAATTGATAATGCAATCACGATGATAACAGGGAAAATAGTCCAGATAATTTCTAAAAGAGTATTACCGTGTATATCAGGTGGCTCATAGTCCATATTATCTGGTTTTTCACGGTAACGAATTAAAATAACTGTAAACAAGACGAATACGACTAGAATAATTACAGACATCAGTATCATTGACCAAACAATTAAATCATACTGTGTTTTTGCAACAGGTCCTTGTGGATTTAATACAGCGATTTTGTCGCATCCACCGAGGAACAAGAGTAGTGATAGTGGAAGAAGTGCAGCCAACTTCCAAAACTTTTTTTCAGTTGCACGATTGAAAATCTCCTTTCTCCTTGGATTGAAACTATGCCAATAAAACAATATAAACCTATTAATTTATAGATGGCAATAGTTTTTAAGATATTGTTAAAAAATAGACACAAATACACAGTTTTTACGATGAAAAACTTTTGTAACTTGCTAATATTGTAAACTATTTTTAATGCCATATCTCGATTTTTAAAATTTTAAGATAAATAAAGTTATACCAGAATATCCAATAAATAGAAAAAAGCTATCTCATAATAAGTTGAAATAGCCGAATATTTCATATATTTATTTTATTACTCATGAAACATTTTTTTGTTGTTCAAATGTGACAATTTTTTTAAATTTTACACGATAAAAAATGTAACAAATAATCATGAATGGAATTCCACAATATAAAGCAATACGTTGATCTGGAATAAACGCTAAGCTTATGAATGTAACAAAGTTTAAAGAGAACGCCAAAATAGGAACGAGTGGATAAAGTGGAGTGCGGTATTTTAATTCTCGTATATCCCCACCATTTTTTATAAATTCTCTTCTAAAGAAAAATTGAGATGCAGCAATGGACATCCAAACAACGACAGCTGCCATCGCTGCAATAGATGTTAATACTAAAAAGACGGTATCAGCAGCGAATACACTTGTTAAAAGAGAAAGGCTAGCAAATATAAGGCTGAAAATTAATGCATTGAGTGGTACGCCTTTTTTCGTTAATTTTGAAAAGATAGGACTTGCCATTCCTTGTTTTGACATTGCCCAAAGCATACGAGAATTTGCATATAAACCAGAATTTGCTACCGATAATACAGCTGTAATAATAACAAAGTTCATAATGTCTGCTGCATACGGAATTCCAACTGTGTCAAAAACGAGTACGAACGGGCTTTCCACAAGATTTGCTTCTTGCCATGGTAATAATCCAACGACCACAGCAATTGAAAGGACGAAAAAGAAAAGTGTACGCCAAATTGTATTTTTTATAGCACTTGGTACTGTTTTTTCCGGTTGCTTACTTTCAGCTGAGGCAATACCAATTAACTCTGTTCCTTGGAACGCATAATTAACAGTAATCATTGTAAGCAAAACAGCTGGAAGTCCATTTGGAAATAATCCGCCATTTCCTGTGAAGTTATGGAACATCGGCGCGGGCTTACCATTAAAGTCTAATAGACCAAACATAACGGCACCGCCGAGTATGATAAAAACAATAATCGTTATTACTTTAACACTCGCAAACCAAAATTCAGTTTCAGCGTATGCACGTGCAGATGAAGCGTTTACAATAAAGAGCACGGCGGCAAATACAACACACCATATCCAAGATGAAACATCCGGGAACCAACGTTTCATTAAAATGCTGACAGTCGTTAGTTCAACTCCAACGGTAACAGCCCAGTTTAACCAATACATCCATCCCATGACAAATCCAAAACCAGGTGAAATAAATCGGCTAGCATAGCTTTGGAAAGAGCCGGCTTCAGGCATCGCAACTGTTAGCTCACCAAGACAAAGCATTGTTAAATACATAACAAATCCACCAACTAAATAGGCAAGAATAGCTCCGCCAGGTCCAGCGTTGTGAACAATTTGTCCTGATCCCATAAATAACCCTGTTCCGATAACTCCCCCTAGAGCAATCATAAAGAGGTGTCTACTTTGCATCGTACGTTTTAGTTCATTTTGCTGATTCTCTTTCTGTATCATATACCCCTCACCTCATATCTTTTAGTAGAAATCACAATTAAACCCGCTAGTGAATTTGCTTATCCTTATTGAAGAAGGTTCACTAAGTTAAGCATGTTTTATTCTAACAAAATATTCTGAAATTGTATATTAAAAAATCTTTTTATTTCAAAAAATACGAATTTTATGACGGTATACTGAAATAACAATTCGTATAATCATTCTAGTAAACTAGTGAAAACAACGGTACAATAAAGAGAGTATTATTTTGGAAAATGTAAGAAAATAATTATGTAATGGAGTTAGATATATGTTTAGGCTAGTCAAATACATATGTGTTTTAGGAATTGGAGTTATTGTTAGTGCGGCATGCAGTAAGGATGTTATGGGAGTAATTGAAACAGGGAAAAACAAAATTTTACAAAAAACTGAGGAACTCCGCTTAGACTTTTCATATGAAATGAAGGATCAAGTGATGATTGAAAATGTGCCATTTATAAAGCAACTTCCTGAATTAGAAAGAGGTTGTGAAGTGACAAGTTTAGCAATGTTACTGCAATATAAAGGAATTCAAGTTGACAAAATGAAGCTTGCGGATGAAATTGAACGTGTACCGTTTGAGGCGAACGGTTTGCGAGGAAATCCTCATGAAGGATTTGTAGGAAATATTTATACAAAGTCTAAACCAGGTTACGGTGTATACCATCAGCCGATTTTTCAATTAGCACAAAAATATGTTCCAGATAAAACAATTGATTTAACAGGAAGAGAGATAGAAGATATATATAAAGTGCTTAGTGCTGGTTCACCGGTATGGGTTATTGTTAATACAACTTTTCAGCCGCTAGATGAGGGAAGCTTTGAAACTTGGAACACAGATTCTGGAGAAGTAAAGATTACATATTATGAACATAGCGCTGTTATTGTTGGTTATGATCAAAATTTTGTATATGTAAATGATCCATTGGCAAACAAACCGCGTAAAGGTATTCCGCGTGCTCAATTTGAAAAAGCATGGGAACAAATGGGGAAACAAGCAATTACTATTCTATGAAAATAAAGGGAAACTTCCATCAGTGGATGGGGCTTCATCCCCCACCTATCTTCTTCGATTTTCTCTGAATCTTGAGGTGGGGGTCTTACTGCCCGCGAATAGCGGGATAAAACCGATAAATAAGAGCTGTTCCTGTCCGTTAATATGACATAAGAAGAGAGGTATGTGTATGGTCGAAATAAAGCGAATTGATTGCTCGCAAACATATGCACTTCGCCACGAAATTTTACGGCCTAATCAAAGTTTAGAAGACTGTAAATATACTTCTGATAATGAAGAAAATACCTTTCACCTCGGAGCATTTATGAACAATATGCTTATTAGTATTGCTTCCTTTTCTTATGAAACACATCCTTCTTTAGGAGAAGGCATTCATTATCGCTTAAGAGGAATGGCCACAAGACAAAATTTCCGCAAACAGCATGCTGGAAGTACTCTAATTCACAGTGCTGAAGCAATATTAACAGAGCGCCGCGCACAGCTTCTATGGTGTAATGCCAGAATCAACGTTGCAAATTATTATACACGATTAGGATTTCAAGAATATGGTGAAATATTCGATATTCCTCCAATCGGATTACACAAATTAATGTACAAAATCTTATAATCCATTTTATTATGTACAAAAAAAGAGCGTCTCCTACGAGAAACTCTTTTTTGCAATTCATTATAAAAACAAGTGACAACCAAATAATATAGCAAAGAAATAAAGAAACGGATGTACTTCCTTCCCTTTTCCTTTTACGATTTTTAAAATCGGGTAAATTAAGAAGCCAAGTGCTATACCATTCGCGATACTTGATGTGAGCGGTATACCAACGAAAATTAAGAACGCTGGAAGCACATCTTCAAAATCATTCCAATTTACTTCTCGAATATTTTGTGCCATTAGGCTACCAACAATAATAAGAGAAGGCGCTGTAATTGCTGCTACACTTGATAATGACGCGATTACAGGGCTAAAGAAAGCTGTAATGATTGTTAATCCAACAACGACAATACCTGTTAATCCTGTCTTTCCTCCTGCTGCAATACCAGCAGAAGATTCAATTGTAGCTGCTGTTGGACTTGTTCCAAACATTGCCCCTACCGTTCCTCCAATTGCATCTGCAATAAATGCTTTTCCAAAACGTCCTTCCGCATTATCTGTTTTTAAACCAGTCTGCTTAATTAACCCAAGCAATGCTCCTGTTGTATCAAATAACAATACAAGTAAAAATGAAAAAACAATACCATATAATCCGTAATGAATGACATCCGTCACAGCGTGAATCGGATTAAATGTAATCATTCCTTCTGGTAAATGCGGAACTGCTACAAGTTTATCGCTAAACTTTAATTGTCCTGTAAAAAAGGCAATAACTCCCGTTACAATCATACTAATAAACAGTGCACCATTTACGTTTAATACCATCAATACTGCAGCTAACACTAAACCAATTAACGTTAGCACAACAGAGGGCGAGTGAAAATTTCCAATGGTAACTAAGTTTGTAGGATGATCTACGATAATACCAGATAAACGAAGCCCTATAAATGCAATGAACAAACCGATCCCTGCTGCAATCGCATGCTTTAAACTATCCGGAATCGACTCAATTAGTTTTTGACGAAACGATGTAAATGAAAGTAAAAGAAAAATAATACCTGTCAAAAATACAGCTGAAAATGCAATAACGTATGTAATGCCTTCTGCGTTTTGAACAACAGAGTACGCGAAGTAGGCATTCATTCCCATTGCCGGTGCAATCACGATTGGGTAATTTGCTAAAAATGCCATGCATAATGTTCCAACAATTGTTGCAATAATTGTTGCCGTAAAGGCTTGATCGAACGGCACTCCTGCATCAGACAAAATCTTCGGATTGATGACAAGAATGTACGCAAATGTGAAAAACGTCGTAATACCAGCTAAAACCTCCTGCTTTACAGAAGTATTGTATTTCTTTAATTGAAACATATTAGCTATCCTTCCTACTTAATAAAATTATGATTATAACTACCTTCTCAAATTAACTTCTTCTAACAGCAATAATAATGAGGCTTTTATTGCGCGAAAAAATATAATACTTAATCTTATCAATTACTAAAAAAGAGCGTCAATATACTTGCTAATAGTTCGAATTTTAAAATTAAATTTAACGCTCTATAGATATAGTACAGAAAACATTGTCTTTTTTTGTAGCATAACAGGAATAAATGTTTTATAATTTTAAATAGTTAGACATTTTGTAAGCGAATACAATATTTTTTCTTATAATAAAGGGGGCTTACTATGAAGCACACAGACAAAGCAGAAACTTTAAATCGCGGATTAAAACAACGACATATTACACTTATGTCTCTTGGATCTGCTATTGGAGTTGGACTATTTTTAGGATCAGCTTCTGCTATTAAACTAGCAGGACCATCCATTTTATTTGGTTATATCATTGCAGGCCTTGCTATCTTTTTCATTATGCGTGCGCTTGGAGAAATGGCAATTGAACAACCTGTTGCCGGTTCGTTTAGCAAATATGCACATGACTATTTAGGCCCATTAGCAGGTTATATAACAGGCTGGAACTATTGGTTTTTATGGGTTGTTACTTGTATGGCTGAAATTACAGCCGCAGGTATTTATATGGAATATTGGTTCCCTGACATTCCACGTTGGATTTGGGCGCTGATTGCTCTCGTATTAATGAGTGCATTAAACTTTTTATCTGTTAAAGTGTATGGAGAACTTGAATTTTGGTTTGCTCTAGTTAAAATTGTCACAATTATCTGTATGATTGTAATCGGTACTGGTATTATTCTATTTGGTTTTGGAAATGGCGGCGTAGCGACTGGAATTTCAAATCTTTGGTCTCACGGTGGTTGGTTCCCGAATGGTTTCTCTGGTCTTCTTCTTTCTCTACAAATGGTACTATTTGCTTACTTAGGAGTGGAGTTAATCGGTGTAACAGCTGGAGAAGCAGAAAATCCGAAAAAAACATTATCTAAAGCAATCGATAACGTTTTTTGGCGTATTTTAATTTTCTATGTAGGGGCTCTATTCGTTATGATGGCGATTTATCCATGGAATGAGTTTGGCGAAAAAGGAAGTCCATTTGTACTAACATTTGAACAAATCGGCATCGCGAAAGCAGCAGGAATTATTAACTTTGTTGTATTAACAGCTGCCCTTTCTTCTTGTAATGGTGGTCTCTTTAGTACAGGCCGTATGCTATTTACATTAGCACAGCAAAAACAGGCACCAGAGAAGTTTGGTCATTTAAATAAAAATGGCATTCCAAGTAAAGGAATTTTAGCAACAGCTTTCGTATTATTAATAGGCGTTGCTTTAAACTACCTTGTTCCTGCTAAAGTATTTACGTGGCTAACTAGTATTTCAACATTCGGAGCAATTTGGACTTGGGGCGTCATTTTAGTTGCGCAGCTACGCTTCCGTAAAGGATTATCACAGGAAGCACAAAATAAATTAACGTACAAATTGCCACTGTATCCACTTAGCTCTTATATTACACTCGCTTTCCTTGTTTTAGTATTAGGAGTTATGGCATATTCTACTGATACACGTATCGCATTAATCGTTGGACCGATTTGGATTATCGCTTTAGTTGCTGTTTATTATATGAAAGGATTTCATAAAACAGATAAACTGCTTAAATCTCCTTCAAAGATAGGATAAAGTAAAACTTTAATTAGCAGGGGTTTTCTTCACCCTACACTGATTATTAATTAAACGAATCAAGGTTGTTACTGCCCGTCAGTTCAATTTGATGACTATCTATTCATTCAAAAGTTTATGAATGAATAGATATAATAAACCGTTACAATATCGGCGATCGTGTAATATATGACATGAATAATTTAACCAAAGAAGATGATTCCAAATTAACTAAAGTGTTATTTGGAATCATCTTTTTTCTTTTACTTTTATTGTATTCGTTTCACTAAACATACTTATACAAATTCCATTTCCAATTTCTTACGGAAACTCTACCTTTATTGACTTTTAATAGTTAACAATATAAACTATTAAATATGTAAAACTATTAATTAGAGAAAACTATTAATTTTATTTTTATTCATGTCAGGAGGAATTATATATGGAAGCTGCCATACACCTTGATGAGAAACAACAGCAAAAAAAGAAGCATCCTCCAGGTTTATACTTACTCTTCTTCACAGAAATGTGGGAAAGATTTAGTTATTACGGATTACGAGGATTATTAACATTATATTTAACAACAGCCTTAATAAACGGTGGTCTTGGTTTTAGTAAAAGCTGGGCACTTACGATTTACGGTTTTTATACAGGAGCTTGTTATTTCACCCCAATGATTGGTGGATTCTTAACAGATCGTTATCTTGGCAAACGATTAGCTATTACACTCGGCGGTATAACAATTGCACTTGGTAACCTTACGTTATTTGCACTGCAAAGTCACTTAGGGCTATACCTTGGGTTAGCGCTCATTATTATCGGGAACGGTTTCTTTAAACCAAACATTTCCACTCTTGTTGGAGAGTTATATCCAGAAAATGATTCACGTCGTGATGGTGCCTTTACGATTTTTTATATGGGAATTAACGTTGGTTCATTCCTTGCTCCACTCGTTTGCGGATACTTATCAGAAGATTTGTTTAAAACAACAGTAGATGGCGTTATTCATTATGGTTACCAATATGGATTTTTAGCTGCCTCCATCGGGATGGTTATCGGACAAATTTTATTTACAACATTATCCAATCGTTATCTTGGTGACATTGGTAAAAAACCGACAGCAGCTTTACAAACAGGAACTGGCAACAAAACAGCTGGAAATACACCATTAACAAAAAAAGAAAAACAGCATACAGCTGTTATTATCATAATAACTTGTTTCGTTGTTTTCTTCTGGGCTGGATTTGAACAGGCTGGTAGTTCTTTAACGTTATATACAAATACCTTTGTAGATCGCACTATATTTGGTTGGGAAATTCCAACATCTTGGTTTCAATCTGTAAACCCGCTATTTATTATTTTATTAGCACCAGTTGTTTCAGTACTTTGGACAAAGCTTGCTTCTACAAAACGCGGTGATTTGAAAATCCCAACAAAAATGGGTCTCGGTATGATTTTACTTGGAATTGGTTATATGATTCTTCTTGTCGCTACATTAAAAACAGGAAGTAATGAGCAAGACATTACAGAAAAAGCAAATCTGCTCTTTATTGTCTTTACTTACTTATTCCATACGTTAGGTGAATTGTTCTTATCCCCAGTCGGACTATCAATGGTAAGTGCACTCGCTCCTGTCAAACTTGCATCTTTATTAATGGGTGTTTGGTTCGCAAGTACAGGTGTCGCTAATATTTTAGGTGGACAGTTAGCAAATTTTACAACTTCATTAGGTTATTCAGAAGTATTTGCTGTTATTGGAGCTGCCGCTATTTTCTTAGGATGTATATTGCTATTAATTTCAAAAAAATTAGTAAAAATGATGGAATAAAAAAGATGAGGGTACAACCCCTCATCTTTTTTATTTATTTTCTCCTTTTTCTATCGCTTGCTTATATAACTCTTTATATTCTTTGTAATCACTTGGTACAAAGCGCTTATAGAAGAATGAAGTCCAACTTGCGCCTTTTTCATATCCTGCTTCACGAATTTCGGCTGCCTTCTTATTCGATTTAAATCCTTCTTCAAACCATTTCTTTAACAATTCATTCTTTTTATACTTCGTTGGAACTTTTAAATCATAGCTTTCAAATGCAGTTGTGTACCCTTCTTTTTCTACCTTCTCTTTCACAGATTTATAACCTTTTTCATACCCTTCTTCATATGCTTTCACATAGTCTGCTTTATCCATATTTATAGGCTTTTTTTCTGCTAACTCTTTTCCAGCCTTCTCGCCTAACTCAAATTGCTCTTTCTTAATTTTTTCGGTTCTCTCTTTATTCCCTACCTGAAAGCCTTCCGCAAAGTTTGCTTTAAATTCTGAGGAAACTTGACTATCGTCCATTGTTTCTTGAGCTAATCCTTGCTCTTTCCCTTTTTCAAATTGCACCTTTTTTTGTTCTAATAATGACCATGTCGCTGTGTAAGCCTCAGTAAATGCTTGCTTATAGGAGTCTGATTTTCCATTCAAATGCTCTGCTACATTATTCTTCCCTTCTTGAAAATCTTTTTCTCCAGCTGTTTTCCCTTCAACTTGTCCCTTTTCCATCTCCGCTTTCTGCTTTGCTTCTTCGGCTTTTCGTTGTTCTTCAGCTTTTCGTTGTTCTTCTGCCACACGCTGTTTTTCTTCTTCAGCCTTACGATTTGCCTCAGCTTGCTTTTGTGCTTCTATAGCACTATTATCTTGGCTAGGTGCTTGTTGTGTTGTACCGCTATTAGAAGATGGCTCCTTCTTATTATGGTAGTGATATTCTCCATATTGTAATCCCCACTTCTCACAGTTTGTACGACACGTATGTCCACCATTGGCATCTGTATTCCCTGGATGTGCATAAGCTGAAATCGGTGCTACTAATACTGCAATACCTGCTGCTAAGATAAATGACTTTCCTTTTTTAATCATACTGTATCCTCCTTAAATTTATATATAATACATTCATTATACAAATATAAATGAATTTTGTAATATATACTTTAATATTCTTTTACTTCCCAATTATTAGTTAAAAAGAAAGTCCACTTTCGTTGAAGGTGGACTTTTTTTTAACTATTTATTTTTTCATCTGTACGAAATCCCCAGACACTACATATCGTTTCGAATTATCAAGCACAGATGAACACGTAATAAGGGTTACTTCATTTTTCCCGTGATCTTCAACAACTTCCCATTTATCCGGCGTTACTTCTGTTATCTGCTGTACCGCATACTCATACTCATTTTCACTATCATATAAATATACTTTATCGTTCTTTTTCAATTTCGAAATATCGCTAAATAATACACCTTTTTTTGACATATTATGTCCTGCTAATGCGTAATTCCCTTTTCCCATCTCTTGTTTCTCTTTTACCGTTGCTGCACCTGATAATAAATTTTTCTCTGTCGAAGAACTTAGAATTGGTAGCTCTAATCCAATGCTTGGAATAGCAATGCGCCCGATAACTTGCTTCTCATCTAATGAAGCATTTGCCACATCCGCTAAATCTGGTTGTTTTATGTTAGAAGCATCAACAAATTTTGTTTCTTGCTTTTCGTACTTCATTTTCTTAATAGATTGTAGGTTTTCTTCTTGCATTTTCCCAGCTTTATAACCGTCATAAAAAGGTTTTGCAATTAAAATACCACCTACCACAAATAATAGAAGTGCTAATATACTATAAATCCTTTTTTTATTCATACCCCAATTCCTTTCTCTCACAAAATTCCCCTTATATAAAATCATAAAATAAGAATGCTAGATATACAAGTAACATACGCAAGATATAAACGATACTTCCCGATGAAAAAAAGATGTGCGACTTTGCACATCTTTCACACAACCTTATTACGATATAAAGAAATATGAAATACTGTAGTTTGGATTAGTAAAACGAAAAATAATACATATAGCGGATATTCTGGAATGCTTCGATTGAATAGTGGATAAACAACTAACGAGGCAGCTGCAACAGGCATAATAAACCATAGCGAAAGAAGTGTAGTGCGACACGCTTTCGCAGTCAATATTTCTTCTCTCTCATCTTCACTTGGAAATAATAACGGAAATGTCCAAAATGATAATTTCTTATATTTCTTTTTTTGTACCTTGTATCCAATGAATACCCCTACCGCTACAATTAACATCAATGTAATTGGCGTTATATTCATCATAACAGTCCACGTTTGCTTTTCAGTACGTATGATGTTTGCAAGATCCATAATGACATGAAAATACTCAACAAAAGCCCAACCAGCTATAGCAAGAATAAATATATTTATTACATAAGAAAGACCAATTCTATTCATTTTCTTCTTCCTCCTTTTGTAATACAAATACTTCTTCCATTTGTAAACCAAACACATCACAAATCATGAGCGCTAATAATAATGATGGAACATAATCTCCTTTTTCAATAGCTGCAACGGTTTGCCTCGTTACACCTACTTTTTCGGCCAATACACTTTGTGTAAAATTAAAGCGGGCTCGCAGCTCTTTTACTCGATTATAAATGGTCAAAATTACCACCTCTCACCATTATTGTATGCCAAACTTTACAAAATGCAAACTCAACTTAACATTTAATAATAAAAAAACCTACTTTGCTTTTTACAAAGTAGGTTTTTTTATTTTAATCTAAAATGACAACACGAACTTGTTTTCTACCCCAAGAGTTAGATGATGCTTTATCTGGCATTAACACATCAATTTTATGCCCTTTAATTGCTGAGCCAGTGTCTCCAGCGATTGCTGTACCATATCCTTCAACATATACACGAGATCCTAATGGAATAACATCTGGATCAACAGCAATTAATTTCATACCTGGGTTTCCAGTTAAGTCATGTCCCATTTTTGAGTATACATGCTCTCCTGGTTGTTTTCCATTTTCTAAAGGATCTGCAGTATAAGCTGTTGCCTCTACATACATCTCACGTCCACTTTGACTAGAGCCGTCATTTGATTTAGATCCTGATCCTGATCCTGATCCTGATCCTGATCCTGATGCTGTTCCTCTCGCCTTTGCTTCTTCTGCAGCTGCTGCTTTTTGATCTGCAGCTGCCTTTTCACGTGCTTCTGCTGCTGCTTTTGCTGCCGCTTGCTCGCGGGCAATTGTATCTTGTACGCTCTTCATATCTGCTTCAATCTTTGATTTTTCTTGCGCAGCAAGCGTAAGTTGACTTGAAATTTCATTATATTTTGTTTGCACAGACTGCAAGCTCTCTTGACGTTTCTGTAAATTCACTTGTAACTCATCCTGTGCTTTTGCTAATTTTTGTTTATCTACTTCTAAAGATTTTTCTTTTTCATCAATCGCTTTTTTATCATCTTCGATTTGACGAAGATCTTGTTCTTGTAAATTAAGAATCTCTTTATCTGCATCCATAATTGTAGAAACTGCACTCATACGTTCTAAGAGATCTGCAATATTTTTAGAGTTCACAATTACTTCAACTACTAAATTCATATTTGAATTCTCTTGAGCAGAGACCATACGTTTTTTCATAATATCTTTACGCATAAGTACTTTATCTTCTAACGCAATAATCTCTTTCTTTTTTTGTTCAATTTGTTTATTTGTATCATCAATTTTATGCTGAATTTGGTCTTGCTCTGTTTTATTTTTAGAAATAGTATCATTTAAGTCTTTTAATTCTTTTTCAATACCTTCAATTTCTTTCATTACAGCTTGCTTCTCTTGCTCTTTTTGCTGAATAGTATTGTCATTCTGCTGCAATTGCTGCTGCATGTTGTTTAATTTATCGTCGTTTGACTCAGCTTTTACAGCAACTGTACTAGAAAAACAAATGAATCCAGCTAATACAACGCTACTGATACGCTTAAAATAGTTCATAATCCGACTCCCTTCATATTATAGTTATACATTATTTGTTTTACAGTTTGTTTACAAACTCATTAAATACAGTTTATTTTTTATGGATAAAAATAACAGATATCAAAAAATATAATAAATACAGTTTAATATTTTTAAAATTTTATATGTATATATTTAAAAAAATGCTGAAATTTTAATATAAAGTGAAACTTCTATAAGCAAAATCTTATTATCTATTAACAAAGGAAATAGCAAATCATAGAAGCTTGGGGAGAATATTATGTTTACAAAAACAAAATCAAGTACAAGAGTTAGAACAGCAATTACATCAAAAAGAGAAAGAACATCAAAATGTTATCACTTCATTACATGAAAATGTATTAACGGTTGTAAGTGAACAATTATAAAGCCCTTTCCTTCAACTATAACTGTGTCCAGGTTAGTATGAAAAAAGACCAAATACTTAAAGAGTAAGTATTTGGTCTTTCTATAAATCATTAGCGATTTACATACGTATCAAACCACAAATGTATATAACCGGCTGTAACGCGCTGTGCTTCCATTAAGCGCTTTCCTGTTACCGGTGTCACTTCCGCCCGCCATTTATCTGCATATTCTTGAGATACAGCTGCTTTTACAAACCAATCTTTTGTCGTATCATTCACAATGCCAGGATAATCTTGTTTAGCTGCTACCGCTGATCCTTGAATCCAATCTTCTGGGTTTGCCCCTTTCCAATTCCAATATCCATTACTATCTGAAACTATATAGTTATCTTTTATTGTATCAACAAAATTTTCGTATTTAGAATGGAAACCCATTGGATACGAAAGATTCGTAAAGTTTGCTGCATGCATCGGCTGATTTACATCTCCTAAATAATGAAGCGATAATCCTAAGTAGAAGAATGCCTGTTTTAAATCTTGCTTTTGGTATGCTTCACCAGCAAGCTTAAAATATTTTGTACCTGTTTCTTTTGCCTGTTTCGCAAAAGGAATGTATGTTTTTCCAGTATCCGGATCGTAAAAGTGAGAAGCATATGTACCATTATCATAATAAGGATTCTCGTAATCAGCAGAATAAATACCATTTTCTAAATCAGTACGCCACTCATTTAATAAAGCTGCTTCATTCGGCTTCACAATCGTTGTATTACGAGACATGATATCAATTGCACGATTTACAATCCACAAATGAGTGCTAACCCCTTCATTATGCTTATCCTCAGCTGACCATCTTAAAACCGGTACAGGACTTTCATTATTATTTGTTTGCGCAAATACTACACTTTGAACTGGTGCAGCTAAAGCAACCATAGCTGCTAGTGCTAATACTTTCTTTTTCATACAAAATCCTCCCATTTTATATTTATATCCTCATGAAGTAGAACTTCTGATGTTATTTGGTAAATCTATTATACGGATATCCTATCTTTTGATGATTTTACATCTTTGAAATGAGATATAAAAATATAAACAAAAGATAGATTAATACATATATATATATTGTTATGATTCAGTTTAATTATAGTGAGGAAATGTTAATCTCGTGCAAAAAGATTGATAAAACAGTGTAAATATTAAGAAAATAAAATCGTTACTATTTTCATTAATTTTTATCATATCTGGCTAGAAGCCCCCACCTCAAGCGCGAAGCGGTAGGTGGGGGATGAATCGCTTTTTCTGTTTTTTTTAGTATATAAAATAGAAACGTATGTTCCTTTTTGATATACTTTGTGTATACAAAACAAGAAAGGAGCGTGTCCAATGAAAAAAGCATATTTTTCAATTCGTATCTATAAGAATGCACTGCATCCGAAGTATGTTGAAGCTATTGGACATGCTCTTTTCGTATTTAATCGTGCGAAGCATTTCGCTTTTCAAACGCAAGTGTTAGAAAAACGTTCTGGCACCTCCAGACGTTCTGATAGTATGCAAATTACTGTAAAATCACGATTTAGTCTGAATGACTATTATGCAAATAGTGCTGTGCAGGAGGCAAATGCGCTGTTTTCTTCTCAGACAGAATTGAAGAAATTGTATATCGAAAATAAAAATGAACAGATTAAAGCTATAAAAAAGAAGATTAAGAAAACCAAGTCAGATTTGACAGTGCTGAATAAAATGAAAGCATCTTTTATCAAAGGGGAACCAAAGTTCAATAAAACGTCCAAAGAACAACAAATGGGACGATATTTTGTTGTTCAATTTAAAAAGAGAACGGATATTTACTATCATGCTTATCAATTTGAGCATAAATATTTAAATGTGCGTATTCAAACACTTTGTTCTCGTTTAGGTAGCCTTGAATTTCGGTTGGATAGACTACAAAAACTACTTCATAGTTTAAAAACCAATGTTTCTTCTGTTGTGTTTGGGAGTAAAAAACTATTCAAAGCACAACATACTGTAGATGCTTATGTTCAAAATCATATACTTTGGGTTCAGGATTTTGAACAGGCTCGTTACAGTCAAATGTTGATTTCAGGTCGAAAAGACGCGAAATCAGGAAACTTTGTATTTACATACAATACAGAATCACAATCTTTACACTTTACAACACCAAACGGTGTTGTAGTTGAAATTCCGAACCTTACATTTCCGTATGGACAAGAACAATTGAATGCAACTGTTCAAAACCAACGGAATTGCAAAGATAAAAAGAATGCAGGAAAGCCAATCAGTTGGGCAATTGAAGATCATGGGGATTACTACATTTTTAAGTGTTTAATAGATATTGAAGAGAACCAAAATAAAAACTTCAGCAAATCCGATGGTGTCATTGGAGTAGACTGTAATTTTGACCACTTTGCTTGGTCAAACATCAATAAACAAGGACAACTAATAAAAACGGGTGTATTATTCTTTGATATTTTAGGTAAAACGTCAGAACAAATTACTAAAATTATTGAAGCAGAAGCCATTGCATTAGTTGATATTGCTGTAAAAGCAAACAAACCGATTGTTGTAGAAAAATTAAATACAACAAAAGCAAAGGTTAAGAACCCTTATGGTAACAAAAAAGCAAACATGATGATGAGCATGTTTGCTTACAAAAAGATGATTTCAGCTATTAAAAGCCGTGCTGAGAAGATGGGTGTAGCAGTATTTGAGATAAATCCAGCGTACACTTCTCAAATTGGTAAAATCAAATATATGAAACGTTTTGGTATCAGTATTCACCAAACAGCTTCTTATGTCATTGCTAGAAGAGCAATGGGATGTAAAGAAAAACTTCCACCAATTTTGTATTCACTATTACCGGAGAAGATGGTAGGTCTGCATCATTGGGCGCAATGGAAGTGGCTGTCTGGCATCCTGTCTGATTTGCGTGTTCACACATTCTATCAGATGGAGCTTTCGAACCATAACAAGATTCGTTCTGCGAACGAACTTTTTCCTTCAGGGGCTCTTACAGACTTGGAAGTAAAAGGTTTGTCTAAGTTTGAAAGCAGAAAAACCATACCTTGTTGAATGGGAATGGTCTGCTAAGCATTTTGTCTTAGTTGTCCCTTTTGGGAATCCCTTCCTCAAAAATCCGTTAGGATTTTAGGTGGGGGTAGTTCAATTAAAGTGTACAATTTTCCATACATAACAAATTAATTTCATTGCAGAGAAAAATAGCATTATGCCATAATAGCAAAAGAGAGGTGAACAGGTTGAAATACTTTATTTATTTTATTGTTATCATTGCATTCTTAGATACATTTTCACAATTACCCATTATGAGTACATACGCGCAAAGTCTTGGAGGAACCCCTCTTATTATCGGCCTTGTCGTTGGAATGTACTCATTTGCAAATATGATCGGCAATATTATTGCAGGTGCGTCTGTTGATAAATACGGAGCCAAAAAAGTTCTTTCTATTAGCATGGCAATTACGAGTCTCATAGTTTTATTGTATACAGTTGTCCAAAACGGTGAACAACTTATTATCGTTCGTTTTCTACACGGATTTAGTGACGGCTTCTTAATACCAGCTGCCTTTACTTTCTTATCAAAACAAACAGAAGCAACAAAGCAAGGGAAAGCAATGGCTTTATCTGGTGCAGCTGTTGGAACAGCAGCTATCGTAGGTCCTGCTTTCAGTGGGATTATGAAAGCAACCGCGGGTATACACTGGGTCTTCATTACAATTTCTATCTTAATGGTACTTGGTACAATCGTCTCGCTCTTCTTGTTGCCAAATCATATAACAAGAACAAATACATTACGGACACAAATAATGAACAAAGAAGATATGGTTGGATTATTAAAATCTGAACCGTTATTACAAGCATACATCGGTGCCTTTACGTTAATGTTCTCACAAGGAATTGTCACATATATGTTACCTATGAAAATAGAAGATTTAGGACTTAAAGCTTCCTTAACGGGAATGATGCTTAGTGTCTTTGGAATCACTGCAATCCTCTTCTTCTTACTACCAACAAACCGTATATACGATTACTTTAACCGTCAAAAAATGATGGTCATTGGTATTGCAGTTATGGCATTTGCATTATCGTTACTTGGTATATTTGCAACAAAAGGCATGCTCTTTATTGTCATGATAATTTACGGAATTGGATTTGCAATTCTCTTTCCTTCTATTAATGCTTTACTTGTTGAAAATACAACAGAAGATAATCGCGGAAAAGCATTCGGATTATTTTATGCGTTCTTCTCACTCGGTGTCGTTGGCGGATCCTTTACCGTTGGAGCAATCGGAGCATCACCGAGCGTAAGTTTTGTAATTGGAACAGCTTTCTTGCTTACATTTGCTTCGATGATTTACGTAAGAGGACGATTTAAAAAAACAATGATGGGGTAGACTCCATCATTGTTTTTTATTTTAAAAAGCATATCGATACAATCCATTTACAAAAAAGCTGTGCAAATACCATTCATATTTCGACAATTCCCTAGGAAATATTCATTTCTCCTACAAAATCCGTTAGAAACTTAGATAAACTGAAACTTCCATCAGTGGAACCAATCGGGCCTTTATAGGCAGTTATACCCCACTATCTTCCTCGCTCCTCTCTGAATCTTGAGGTAAAGGTCTTATTGACCGCGAATAGCGGGACAAAAAAACGGTTCAACTTGAAAGTTGAACCGTTCCATAAAAAATTATTTTCCTTGTGTTTTTTCCCAATCCGCTAAAAACTTTTCAATTCCTTGATCTGTTAATGGATGTTTCACTAATGAAGCAATAACATTTGCTGGAATTGTTGCAATGTGCGCACCATTTAATGCTGCGTCTGTTACGTGTACAGAGTGGCGAACAGATGCTGCAATAATTTCTGTTTTAATGTCATGAATTACAAAAATATCTGCGATTTGACGAATTAGATCCATACCATTGTGACCAATATCATCTAAGCGACCTAAAAATGGTGATACATATGTTGCACCAGCACGTGCAGCCATTAATGCTTGTACAGCTGAGAATACTAATGTTACGTTTGTACGAATACCTAAATCAGCAAATGCTTTTACTGCTTTTAAACCTTCTATTGTCATCGGTACTTTTACAACAACGTTAGGTGCAATTCTTGCTAATTCTTTTCCTTCTTCAATCATTTTATCTGCTTCTAAGCTAATAACTTCTGCACTTACAGGACCTTCTACAACACTGCAAATTTCACGAATGCGTTCATGAAAATCTACGCCTTCTTTTGCAACAAGAGATGGGTTCGTTGTTACACCTGCTAATACGCCAAGAGCATTTGCCTCTTTAATTTCATCAATGTTTGCTGTATCAATAAAAAATTTCATGTTTTTTCTTCCTTTCTGAATTCGAGTATATGTTTATTTTTGCTTAATAAGGCCTAATTCAACCAAAATAATTTTTTTACTTTTTTCTTCGCTTTTTTCTTTTTCCACACTTACCGCTGACGCAACTGCTTTGGAATCTGTTAAGATGATACCGGTTACATATACGCTTTTTTGAATGACATTTTCTGCATCATTTTGTACATCAACTACTATTCATTTAACGCCAGTATCTGCTATCACCTCTGCTTCTTCATGCCAACCAATACGTTGATTTTCTTTAAAATCAAGTACTGTATAGCAACAGCAGTTATCTTCGTTATATCACATACAGGAATATCAAAGCAATAACCAAGATCGGTGATCAGACGTCTGTCCATATAAACAAGTGTAAAGCCCCTAAAAACATCATTGTTGATAAAAGTTGCTATTTTCCCTTTCTCAATAATGACACCGTTTATTATTCCCATTATACGAACAGCAAGCAAATCCACTCCTATTGCAAAGAATGAATTCATACCAGCAATAAGTGTACGTAATAATGCTAAAATAGAACCTACTGATAAGTCAATACCTCAAAGTTAAAATTACGCTAAAAGTCATAATTTTAACTGTATTCGACAGTTCAATATACGCTAATTAAAACTTCACCATCCAATAATCATCTGCACTTCTCGTACTTTATCTCGTGATGGCATTCCACCTTGAGCTCCTAATTTTGTTACAGAAAGCCCTGCTGCAATGTTTGCAAAATGAATTGCTTTTTGCAGTTCTTCTCCTTCAGCAATCGCAACTGCTAATGCACCGTTAAATGTATCTCCAGCTCCTGTCGTATCGACAACTTCTACAGAAATACTTGGTACATGAACAATTTCTGTTCCATTATGGAATCGAACACCGTTTTTCCCTTCTGTCATTAACAGTTTATTAGGATATTTTGCAAGTAATGATTCGATTGGTGACGTGAAGTCATCTAGAACAATTCGGCATTCATGTTCATTTGGCGTAATGTACGTTGCCTTTTGCAGCACTTCCTCTGGTAGTACTTGTGCTGGAGCTGGATTTAAAATTACTGGAACTTGATGTTCTTCACAAATTTTTAGTACATACTTTACTGTTTCGAGTGGGATTTCTAACTGCAAAACAACCATATCCGCTTTCGTAAGAAGATCTTTTGCATGATTTACAAGTTGCTCACTTACAAGACGATTTGCACCTTGTACAACAATGATACTATTATCTTCTTCAGCCAATACAATATGGGCAATTCCTGTTGTTTCATTTGTAATCGCTTCCACACAATCAATAAAAATACATTCATTCTCTAAATTTTTTCGAACAAACTTTCCGTAATTATCATTTCCAATCGCTCCAACCATCGCAACATTTGCGCCTAAACGTGCTGCAGCTACAGCTTGGTTTGCACCCTTTCCACCTGGAACAGTATGAAATGCTTCCCCAATTACTGTTTCCCCAGCTTTGGGGCGTTTTTTTGAAATGGCAACTAAATCCACGGAAATACTGCCGATTACCGCAATATTCGCCAATCTTTTTCTCTCCTTACTTCGTTGTATTTCGCTCTATAATTGTAATTGCTAAACGATGATGCTCTTCCTTTAATTGACGCCCTTCTATTTTCTCAATTAATAACTGCGTTGCAATTTTACCCATCTCATAAATAGGCTGTGCGACGGTTGTAATAGCTGGATACATCATTTCAGCTAAAGAAATTCCATCAAATCCGATAATTTGTAATTCATTTGGAATAGATATTCCCTTTTGCAATGCTGCCTTTACTGTACCTAGTGCAATCAAATCATTTCCTGCTACAATACCATCAATATACGGATGCTTCTCCAGCAGTTCAGAAGCAACACATTCACTTTTCATAGGATGAAATTCACTTTCTGCAATAACGTAAGAAACATTTTGTTTCGTGACAGCATCGATAAATCCTTGAAAACGCTCATTTGCAGTACTGAGATTTCGCGGTCCACGAATATGCGCAATCGCTTGACATCCTTTTGCTAATAAAAGCTCTGTCGCTTGTTTACTTCCAGCATAGTTATCGGCATATACTGTTGGAATACGTTCATGAAACACGCGGTCAATCGCTATAACCGGCACTTGTAGATTCATGTAATTACTACTATTTTGCGGACTTGTTGCGACAATAAAGCCATCGACATTATTTTGTATAAGCACATCAATGTATTGTTTTTCTTTTTCTAAACTTTCATCAGAATTACATAGCACAACCGTATATCCTTGTTTATGAGCTACGTCTTCTACTGCCCGGGCTACCTCTGGAAAGAATGGATTTACGATGTTTGGGACAACTAATCCGATTAGACGAGAACTCTTATTAGATAGAGAACGTGCCACCGTACTTGGCTTATAATCTAATAACTCAATTGCCCGCTTTACTTTTTTGAGCGTATCTTCATGCACATATCCATTCTTATTCAATACTCTAGAAACAGTAGCAACGGATACCTCTGCTAATTTGGCGACGTCTTTTATCGTACTCATTCTTTTCCCTCTCTATCATATGTAACCGTTTACACAAATAATATAACTTATTCAGTAAAATCCGTCAATTGTTTATAAGTAAAAAGACGCGATTAAATCTATGTAAAAATACAAAGAGCATCGCCATTATAGGCGATGCTCTTCCTTATTATGAATAAGATACACTTGCATCTTTCTCTTCTGTTTCATTCTTTTGTTCTTCTGTTTCACTATTTTGTTCTTCTGTTCCCTTTTTACGACCAGAAAGCTTAATTTTCTTCAAGAAAAGTGTAAATACGGCACCGACTACAATAAATACTAATCCAGTCATAAATACATGATGAAGAGAATCTAATAATGATGTCTTCAAGACAGGTACAATGCTATTTGCGATTGCTTCTGGCATTTGCTTCAATGATTCTGGACTAAATAACATTGAATATAGCCCTTGTGGATTTGTGTGAATCATGTCTTTAAACTTCGCCGCTATTTCCCCTGCTTGTGGTGGGAACGTATTTAGCACAGGTACTAACTTATCTGTTAATACTGTACCGGATGTGTTATTCATAATAGAACCTAAAATAGTAATCCCAAATGTACCACCGATTTGACGGAAAAATTGACTCGATGAAGTCACAACTCCAAGATCTTTTTTCGGGAAGCTTTCTTGTAATGCTAATGTTAAGGTTGGCATTACAAGACCCATTCCTAAACCAATAACCATCATATATGACGATGCGACGAGCTTACTTGTATGCATATCCATTGTAGTTAAAAGCCCGAATCCACCGGCCATAATGAGCATTCCAGTGATAATTTGTGGCTTTACTCCCACCTTTAATACAAGCTGACCACCAATAATACTTGTAATGATCATCGTGATCATCATTGGTGTCATAATTGTTCCCGATTCAGCAGCACTTACACCTACAATTCCTTGCATAAAGAATGGTACAAACGTAATGGCTCCAAACATTCCAACACTCATAAAGAAACCAATTGTATTTAATAGTGTAAATGTACGATTTTTAAAGAAATGGATAGGTAAAATCGGTTCTTTCGCTTTTGTTTCGACAATGACAAAGCTTATGAGACCAATAACTGCAAGCGCAAATAACCCAATAATTTGCCAAGAACCCCAAGCGTAGTCTTTCCCGCCAAATGTTAATGCTAATAATAAGCTCACAACACCGAGAATCATAGTGAAAATACCCGCGATGTCAATTTGAATTGGGCCAGTTTGTTTCTGTCCTTTTAAGCCCATTGCGATAAAGATTGTCGCTATAATCCCAACTGGTAAGTTAATGTAGAACACCCATCTCCAGCTCATTGAATCAACAATCCAACCACCAATTTGTGGACCAATGACAGAAGCAAGACCATAAAGTGCTCCAAAAATCCCTTGCCATTTCGCACGTTCTTTCCCTGTAAACATATCCCCAATGATAATCATGGCCATTGGCATCATAATACCGCCGCCTAGCCCTTGAATACCACGGAAAATAATTAATTCTGTCATACCATTTGCCATACCACAAAGCGCAGAACCAACCATGAAGATAATTAATCCTGTCAAATATACATTGCGGCGACCTAACAAATCTGCCAGCTTACCAGCAATTGGTACAACCGTTGTTGATGATAACATATATGCTGTTGTTAACCACGTCATTAAACTTAATCCGCCAAGTTCACCGACAATACGCGGCATTGCTGTACCGACGATTGTTCCGTCTAATGCAGCAAATAACATTGCGATAACTAAACCAATTAACAACAATGTTCTATTTTGATTTTCTTGTTGTTCCATATAATCTCCTCGACTCTCTTTATTTTTCTCTTTCTTCTCTGATGTTTGACAAATAATTGCTTCTAGTTTTTCAAACAAACGAAGTAAGTCTTCTCTCTCTTGTACTTCTAATTGTGAAAAGTATTTTGCAATATGTTGATTCCGAGCAGTCATTGCCTCTTCTAATACATCTTTCCCCTTCGCCGTTAACTCAATTATGACAACGCGGCGATCATTTTTATCATGATAGCGTAAAACCAATTCGTGATCGATTAAACGATCGATCATCACTGTGATTGCACTTGGCTTCACATACATTTTCTTCGCTAATTCTGTCGCTCTTGCTGTACCATAATGATTTAAGATTTTTAAAATATAAAATTGCGGTGGTGTTAGTCCAGATGATTGCAATTGCTCTAATAACTCCGTTTGCATTTTCTTTCCAATAGAAAATGTAAGAGCCTGAATTTTATCAATATGAGTCATATCATTTTGCATATGTTCCACCTCTTATTTAACCCCTAAAATATTTAACATCTTTAAATATTAAACTGTGCAATTAATAATGTCAAACATTTTTATCTTCCACCTATGTTCTTTGTTTTCTTAGAATCTTCAGGCGAGAGGAGCTTACTTGCCGCAAATAGCGGAATGAAAACGCCCACAATTCTATAACCAAACTCATAACAAAAATCAAGAAAAATTAGAGTATAAAACTATGAGGGATAATTTTACAAAAACAAAAACTACCATTACTATTTACACAAACATAGCAATGGTAGTTTTCGCTTTTTTATAAAATCAATTCAATTGTTTCAATAACTTGGATACTATCCTTCACGGATTGAACAATCGTACAATTCTTCACAGCAAGCTCTAACGCCTTTTCTAACTGCTCTTGCGCGATTCCCTCCGCCTTTATTTTATAGTGCAAATGAATACTCTCCACTGGTTTTGACAAAACTTCACTTCTTACAATTTCAGCTTCAATTGTAAACTCATTATACGTAATACGTTTTTTTCTAAAATCGTTCGAAACACAATCGAACTGCATCCTGCAATCGAAGCAATAAGAAGTTCTAATGGTGTATACCCATTTTCTTTTCCAATTTGCAATTCACCATATGGGAGATCAGTTGTTATTTCATTGCGCTTGACTGTTAGTTTCATATGCGTTCCCCATTTCTACTTGCACCGTTTGCTTTCGTTTCTTATTTATATAATAATACACGTAGCAAAAAATGATAAATGGGATGCCGCAATATAATGCCATGCGCTGTTCTGGGATAAAAGCTAAACTAATCACAACAATGCTATTTAAAATAAGCGCTGCAATTGGAACAATCGGATATAATGGTGTCTTATATTTTAATTCTTCCAACTTGCCACCATTCTTCAAATATTGTTGTCTAAATCGAATTTGTGAAAATGCGATAATAATCCAACTCGCTACTGCTGATAAACCTGCAATAGATAGTAAATACATGTATACTGTACTTTCTGCGAATACACTTGTTAATAAAGATAGTGCTGCAACAGCTATCGTCACAACTAATGCAGTAATAGGAACACCTCTTTTATTTAACTTCTTAAAGGAAGTTGGTGCCATACCTTCATTTGATAGCGACCATAAAATACGTGTTGCTGCATATAACCCAGAGTTTGCTACAGATAATAGAGCAGTAATAATAACAAAGTTCATAATATCCGCTGCATATGGAATACCGATTTTATCAAATACAACAACAAACGGGCTTTCAATAACTCCCGCTTCTTTCCAAGGAATCAGTCCTACTAAAATCGTCATTGTTAAAATGAAGAATAACATAATGCGCCATACTGTATTACGAATTGCACGCGGAATAGTTTTTTCCGGTTCCTTACTTTCACCTGCTGCAATCCCAATTAACTCTGTTCCTTGGAAAGAGAAGTTTACAGTAATCATTGTTAGTAACACAGCTCCAAGTCCATTTGGAAATAATCCACCATCTTGTACAAAGTTAGAAAAAAGCGGCGCCGCTTCTTTTCCGTCGTATGGTAAAAACCCGAGCAATGCACTTCCACCAAGAAGAATAAATCCAATAATGGTAACTACTTTAATACTTGAAAACCAAAATTCTAATTCTGCATAGCTTTTTGCTGATACTGCATTTGTAATGAATAAAAGACTGCCAAACACGAGGCACCATACCCAAGTATTTACATCAGGAAACCATCTTTTCATCATTAAACCAATTGACGTTAACTCTAAACCAACAGTTACAGCCCAGCCTAACCAATACAGCCAGCCAATCATAAATCCTGTTCCAGGTCCGATAAATTTCGTTGCATACTTTTGAAACGATCCAGAAACAGGCATTGCAACTGTTAGTTCACCAAGGCAAAGCATCGTTAAATACATAATAAACCCACCGACTAAATAAGAAAGAATTGCTCCTCCTGGTCCTGCTTGATTAATTGTATATCCTGATCCGAGAAAGAAACCTGTTCCGATTACTCCTCCGAGTGCGATCATAAATAAATGTCTACTTTTCATTGTACGATGTAATTGCTCATTCGTTGTTTGATTCATCTTCTTCCTCCCCTAAACGCCCTCTGTATTTTAAAATTTCTGATAATATAAAATATACAATAAAGCGTTTACAATTTCTATATAAAATTAAAACTTTTCTAAAAAAATAACTCTTGCATAAAATAATATGCAAGAGTTATCCCGCATTAACGGGCAATAACCCCCACCTCAAGATTGAGAGAAAAGCGAAGAAGATAGGTGGGGATAACTGCCCGTAAATGCCCGATTGGTTCAACTAACCATCAGTGGGGGATGAAGCCCCCTACTGATGGAAGTTTCACTTTATCTGCTCTCTAAGCGTCTTGAAAAAAGAGACAAGCTATAATTTACAATGAAATACATACATGCGGCGAGAATAAAAGTTGGAATCATATAGTTTACATTTTGACCATTAATAATTTGAGCATTATGCATTAATTCTGGCAATGAAATTACGACCGCCAACGATGTATCTTTTAAAAGGGATATAAATTGACTGACAATCGGCGGCACCATACGTCGCAGTGCTTGCGGTAAAATAATATGCTGAAGCGTTTGTACATACGATAGTCCAGAAGCGCGCGCTGCTTCAATTTGTCCCTTCTCAATTGATAATAAACCACTGCGAACAATTTCTGATATCATCGCTGCTTCAAATATCGTCAAAGCCACAATGGCTGCTGTTGTAATCTCTAATTTCAAGCCAGCTTCTGGGAGCGCAAAATATGTAAAGAAAATAATTAATAACAGCGGTAAATTACGAATGATTTCAACAATACAGGCAAGTATTGCTGATACAACCGGTATTTTCGCATATCGTAACGTACCGATTACACTACCAATTATAAAACTAAGGAAGATTGCTATAAGAGCGACTTCTAACGTAATAAGTAGTCCTTTTAGTAAAAAAATAACATGATCTCCTGTATAGGCACCCCGAAAATCCATTTACACAGCTCCTTTCGCCAAGTGTTTCTCCAAGTATCGAACACCCATGCTAAGCGGAACAGTTAAAAGTAAATAAAACATACCAACAAATATATATACATCAAATGTGACAAATGTTCTTGTAGAGATTAAATCACCTTGGTACATTAAATCCGCCCCAGCGATAATACCTAGTATAGAAGAGTTTTTCACTAAATTTAGGAATTGATTACCTAGCGGCGGAATCACAATTTTTACTGCTTGCGGCAAAATGATATAATACATCGCTTGCACGTACGTTAAGCCAGAAGAACGTGCTGCTTCCATCTGCCCTTTCGGAACTGATAAAATTCCTGCACGAATTGCCTCTGTAATAAAAGCCGCTGTATATATAGTAAGTGCAGTTGTACCAGCAACAAAGCCACTTACTGTAACGCCAATTACCGGAAAAGCAAAATAAAAAGCAAATGCAATTAGAACTAACGGGATATTCCGAATAAACTCTACATATACTGTACCCATCCAATTTAGAACCCGAATTGGCGCAATTCGCATCACTGCGATTATGATACCAAGAATAAAACTACCAATTAATGCAACAATACTAGACATCAATGTATATTTGAATCCCTCTAAATACAAATCTAGATTATTTGAGAGAATAGAAAAATCGGGCACAAACTCTCCCTCTTTCTTTATAACAAGAGGATGATTATTTCTCATCCTCTTGTTATCATATATTTTGTAGTTTTACTCAGGCTTTTTCCCAATCCACTTTTCATACAACTTATCGTACTCTCCATTTGCTTTCATCTCTTTTAATAGCTCATTAATTACTTTCGTAAGCTCTGTTTCTCCTTTTCTCACTGCAATACCATATGGTTCGTCGGTGAAGATTTTTCCAACAACTTCATAGTTTGCATCTTGCTTTTCCATACCATATAAAATGGCATTATCTGTTGTTAAAACATCGCCTTGCCCTGCCTTCAATGCCGTAAATGCTTCGCTATAGTTTTCAAATTCAAGCACAGTCGCTTCCGGTGCTTTTGCACGAATATTGTTCGTAGAAGTAGAGCCTTTTACAGCTAACACTTTTACACCTTTTTTCACGTCAGCTATATCCTTAATTTTACTTCCCTTTTTCACAAGTAAAGATTGTCCTGCTTTAAAATACACATCTGAGAAATCAACTTCTTTTTGCGTTCCTCGGTAATTGTCATTGTCGCAATAATTGCGTCAATATCACCGTTTTTCAACATCGGGATGCGCGTTTTAGAAGTAACTTCTTTTAATTCTAACTTATTCTCATCGCCTAGAATTTTTTTAGCAAGTGCTTTCGCAACATCAATATCAAATCCTTCTACCTTGCCCGTTGACGGATTCTTTAATCCAAATAGATTTGTATCATACTTCACACCAACAACTAATTTTCCACGTTCTTTAATTTGATCAATAACAGTTTCTTTCTCATTTTTTACAGTTTCTTTCGTTTCCTCTTTCTTATTTCCGCACCCAGCTACAATCAATGTAAATAAACACGCAAAAGCGATAAGTGTAAACCACTTTTTCATTTTAATCATCGAATTCCTCCCTTAATGATTAAGCACGCGACTTAAAAATAATCGTGCTCGTTCTTGCTTTGGATTTGCAAAGAAATCAACAGGTGCTGCTTCTTCCACAATTTGACCCTTGTCCATAAATAAAATACGATCAGCTACCTCACGAGCAAACCCCATCTCATGTGTAACAACAACCATCGTCATTCCTTCTTTTGCTAATGTTTTCATAACGTCGAGTACCTCGCCAATCATTTCGGGATCAAGTGCAGAAGTTGGTTCATCAAACAGCATGATCTCCGGCCTCATTGCTAGCCCCCTTGCAATGGCAACGCGCTGTTGCTGTCCGCCTGATAGTTGATGCGGATAGGCATTTACTTTATCAGTAATCCCCACTTTTTCTAAGTAAAACATAGCAATTTTTTCTGCTTCTTCTTTCGGCTTTTTGAGTACTTTTATCGGGGCAAGTGTAATATTTTGAAGCACCGTTTTATGGGGATATAAATAAAAATGTTGAAATACCATGCCGATGCTTCGTCTTAGTTGATTTATATCTTTCTTTATCTCATGCACGTTTACACCATTCACAAACAATTCACCATTCGTAATCATCTCTAGTTGATTCATGCAGCGCAGCAACGTGCTTTTTCCTGATCCCGATGGACCAACGACCACGACGACTTCCCCTTTTTCAATTTGCAAATTAATATTTTTTAAAACCTGAAAGCTGCCGTAATATTTATTGACATCGCGAAAGACAATCAATCTACTCCCTCCTTTACAACTCAAAAAAGCCTATACAGTTTTTTATATTCGAAAACACCTAAAAAAATAACTAGTAATCTTTTAAACATGAAAAAGAAGCAAAGAGATTGCTCTCTTTGCTTCTTTCACTTCTTTTATGAAACCTCTTCTTGTTTATCTTTTCTATCAATACCAGTTCACAAAAGTTTCCACAAACCCTCCTTCATTTAAATTGGAATTTTCAGGATATACAAAAGGTATAAAATATACACCTTATGCAATTCAATATTATTTCGAGAAAATAAACACATTTTTGCATAAAAACACAGAATATATTTATTTAGTAAAAAACAGAACAGCAATTATCTAATATAATCTCTATACTCAAACTAGCCTAAAAAAAACTGACCATGACTCCACTAAAGAGTGCTTTAGGTCAGCTTTTTTCTTAACATTCAATAATTGCTTTTCTTGCAAGAATTCTCTGATGAATAGCACTTGTTAATGTTTGAAAATGCTCTGGCATTTTCTTACCGTTAAACTTTTTCATGATTGTTCCATATAAAGCAACATCTCGAAGACGCATGAAAAGCAGCAAAGCATCATATGAGGAATCATCAAGCTGGTGCTCTGTCTCATATCCTTCTCGTAATACTTGCAACTGATGACGTGCAAAAATCGTCTTCTTCTCTTCCGGCCAATCTTTTTGTAAGACAGAATAATACAAAACCATTGCAAGGTCATGTATAAAATAATTATACGTTGCATCATCAAAATCAAAAATTGTTAGCTCTTCATTTTCATAGTGGAAATTTCCATGATGAATATCTCCATGAATTAATCCAAATGTACAATTTGTAGAAGGTAAATTCTTAATTTCTTCTATAATTTCATAAGCGATTTGCTGCAGCTCATGATCTTCCTTTAACATATCAATAATTGTAATTTCATCATCCATCCACGTAACACGATTCTCTGTTTTTGGATAATGCATTGTAAGCCTATGTAACTGACCAATTGCTTTCCCCCATGCATAAAAGAGCGTATCATTCCAAATATCAGGATCGTTATCTTTCACCCTTTCTCCTTTTGCATAATCAAAAAGAGAAACATAAAAAGAAGTTCCATCAGTTGCTTGTAGACTTTCGACAAATAGAGCATTTTTTGAGCGATGCGGCGCAGCTACCTTTGCACCGTTTTTCCCGAGATATGCTAGAAAATCTAATTCGGCCTCAATTTGCTTATATGTACGATGAGATGAATGTGTCAAACGCAAAACATATGGTGTACTTCCTTTTCCCTCTGCACGAAAGATATAATTTTCAAAGTCTCCTAATGGTTCTTCCGTAACAGTTACACCGAAGCGTTTTGCCCCTTCTTGTAAAATTTCTTTTGTAAATACTTGTTCAACTGCTAACTCCATATAACCCCTCCTTTTTCGATCCTCTCTACTAATTCGTTATGAATCTTAAAATCACTGCTATGAAATGTAACAAAGTGTTCGCAATCCTCGCTCAAATGTATGTTATACACCAATACATGAACAATTGTAAAAATAAAAGGAGTAGAATATTCTACTCCTTTTCAACCCTATTAATAGAGAACATATGACTATATTAAGTTAACAAATTTATCCCGTATTAACAGACAGTAAGCCACCCCACCTCAAGATTCAGGGAGAAGCAAAAAAAGATAGTTGAGGAATGAAGTCCCCCAACTGATGGAAGTTTCACTTTATTATAACTTAGATTAAAGCTTATACAATCGTATATTCCATCTTTATATTACTACCATGTTCCCTCTAATATTAGCGCATAAATACCCATGCTCATAACAAATAGTGAAACCCCTAACGTAATAATCCATAATGGAATTTTCAATTTTTTTACTTTAAAATACGCTCCATACCCTTTATATTTAAGAGAGCGATATAAACTGATTCCTCCTACAAAAATCATAAAAACACTTAAAATATGTACGACATACGGCAAGCTCCCACTCCTTAAAAAAACCTCTTTATAAGATTATCACATCACCCTTTTATTTACAGTAATTTCTAAATAATATTTATCATGAAAATATCAAATGAATAAAATAATTTCGGTTTTCTTATTGAGCTAAAGTGGTAGGTTAATGCAAGTTGTCGGGTAATCGGAGAGAGTTACTTCATTGGTAAAGATGCTCTACAACTGCGGGAAGCTGCTGTCCACAACGGAAGTGCCTAATGATGTCCAACTTCGTGTTTACACAGACAGGGATTGGGTCAAAAAAATTGAAATCCAAGACACAGGGCATGCACCTATAATCTTTTTAAGAATATGCTAAATCACATATAACCGAAGGGGGCTGGCTTATTATGTTTGAGCATTTTGGGTTTGTAGAAAAGTGCGACACAATTCCAATCGAATTTCCCCCGCAGTACCAACCTCAGCAGCCGGGTATTGAATCTTTGATGATTCCAAGACCTATCTCCGAAAATCCTAATTATTCTGGAAGCAACAAACTATTGAACAAAGTCGCCATCATTACTGGGGGAGACAGCGGGATTGGCCGGGCTGTCTCCATTGCTTTCGCAAAAGAAGGGGCGGATATTGTAATTGTTTATTTAAATGAGCATGGGGATGCATCCGAAACAAAAGACAGAGTGAACCAATTAGGCAGACAATGCCTGACACTCGCAGGTGATATTGGAGATGCCGGGTTTTGTCATTATGTCGTAAAAAAACAATGGAAGCATTTGGCCATCTTGAAATCTTGGTCAATAATGCGGGAGAAGCACATACACAAGCAAGTATCAGCGACATTTCAGCAGAGCAGCTCGAACGTACTTTTAAAACAAACATTTTTTCATATTTTTATTTAACACAAGCAGCCATGCCCTATTTAAAAAATGGAAGCTCTATTATCAATACGGCTTCACTCGCCGCATACAACGGACTTGATCCCGCGATTGATTATGCCGCTTCCAAGGGAGCTGTCGTTGCATTTACCCGCTCGTTAGCATTATCAGTCATTAATCAAGGAATCCGGGTCAATGGCGTTGCTCCAGGGCCTGTATGGACCCCTCTTATCCCTTCAAGCGCTCCGCCGGAACTTTATGCAACATTTGGAAGCATTACACCAATGAAACGTACTGCACAACCTTTTGAACTGGCACCTGCCTATGTTTATTTGGCGTCGGACGACTCCTCATATGTGACAGGACAAATTCTTCATGTAAACGGTGGAGTGATTATAAATGGATAAGAGTGAATTCCTTCGATTCAAACTTTATTATAAAAAATTGTATTTTAGTGGAAAGAAAGACGCCGTTCTGATCAATCTTTTTTCAAAATGACGTTTTTTTATTTCCTGTTACATATGGAATGAATACTCCCCCACATAATATCGTATGTTCTTCTTAGCTCAATGAGTTTTTTGTAGTGATAGAAAATAGATTGTTTATCTTTGCTTGTTCGCTACAGCATACTTCTAAATCATTCTAATGTGAGTAAATAGTTGATTAACGCATCTTGCTCTTGTTTTGAAAAACCTGTAGCAGAATCTACCCAATATTTATGTCCTTCCCCCGTAATATGTGCGTCTTGTAAATCTTTTGAATTTTTGTTTGCTTCGATTACTTTTCTTCTCAAGTTTTGGTCAATTAATGCTCGCAAGCTGTTAAATGGATTAGGCTCAATTCCTTTTGATACCGTTCCTGTCATACCTAGTTCACTCTCCACGTTTTGGCCAACCGCAACACCTCCATCATGTAAATACGGCGCTCCCCAATAAAGCCCTAACAAACTTGGAACTTTGTAACCACCAGGTGAACCATTTAACATATATGCTAAATCGATTTTCTCTTTATCTAACGAATAAGCCGGAACTTTTAACTGTTTCGCTCCTTTCGGTACAGGTACTGGTGTATCTGGTGAATATATGATAGGATCTGCTAAACTTTTACCTATTGCTTCAAATGATTTCGCTCTTGATGGCTCGGTCTTAATTTCATTAACTGGGATAATTCGATTATTTGTGTAGGTTTGTCCAGCATGACAAGTAATACAACCTGCACGTGCAAACACACTCTTCCCTTGTTTTATCGTCTTTTCATCAACAGATAATGGGGGCTTAGGAGAAACAAATGTATTTTGTAATGCAGACATTCCATTATTTTGCTCCATAACCCGATAGCCAGGGGAACTTGATAATAAACCATTAGGAGAGATTAAAGACGGTCTTGGAAATGTCGGAAGCGTAATTAACTCATTTACTCCTGGAACTCCTGGAGTAGGGTCTACTGAAGCAAAAAACTCAGATGGTTTCTTTCCACTTTTAGGATCATATCGATATTTTAGATTCGCTGCATTTTGTAACATTGTTCCTAAATAAACTTCCTTGTCGATTTTGAAAAGGAATGGACTAGCATGTGCTAATGTCGTTAAATCTGAACCTTGAATATTTACAGCACTATTAATTACACTTAGTCCTTTAAACGGACCAGCTTGTGCAAATCCATTCCACCCATAAGGATGATCTCCAAATGTAAAAGAATCTGGAATTTGTGTTGGATTATTCACCAAATCACTACTCGCATCAAAATTTCCTCTTGGCCATTTTAATAAAGTACGATCTACAGTCTCCTCTATCATCTCTGGATCAGGAAGCGGAGCTTTTTTCCATCAGAAGTTACTACTGTTCGCCCTAAATCTTTTATATAGTCTTGTAATGACTTAATTTCTGCACGAGAAAAATAAGCTGCTGAATTTGTCCCTAATGCTAAAATGAGACCGCCATTAAAATCATTATTTGCAGCACCTTCAATCACTTTTTTTGTATCCCTAGTTACCGTTGCATGGCATGCAGCACAGCTGACTCCTATCTTCTCTCTTCCTTCAGATTTAATAATAGGCATCCCTAACACTTCATTAGAACCTCTTGCAACATCTAAACCAGTATCAACCTTTGTTCCTTTTTCAAACGTTTTATCTCCTATTTTCACAGTTTTCGCCAGTTCAACACGTAAATTTGTTGTCCCTTTTCCATGCAAGTCGTAAATTGCTTTTTTAATATTTTCTAAAGTTAACGCGCCATTTAAAATACCCATGATGTCTGTAAGAAACACTTCATTTCCAAATGTTTCTTCATAAAAAGACTCTCTCCCCACTTTTAATAAATTCTTGTCAATTTTCACTGCTCCGTTTTGTGGTGATAATAACGTTTTGCCTTCATTCGTTTTCAACAACTCATTCGCCTTTTTTTGCGAAATCGTTTGTCCCCAAATATCGTATGCCGGTTGATTTTCCTCAGTTCCATAATGATTTGGTTTGCTCTTTACAATTTGATCTTCAGAAGGAATATAAGCGTATGTTGGTTTTGAAAAGTTAAAAAGGACAACACCTACAAATATTATCCCCAAAACAAGAGATCTAGCCGACTTCCTATTTTTCATTTACTTTCCTCCATGTTCATCAAAAAATATTACGAACGCTCAGTAACAGCCTTAATATTCCCTGTAAAAAGAGATATAAATACAAAAACATACTTTCATCGCTATAAATATTTAATCACCAGGATGAATTTTTATAAAAAAGTTTGTATTTTTCTCTTCCCTTTCTAAAAAACATGTAGTATACTTACTTCAAAATCAGAGGAGAAAGGGAGCAAAGAACTATGCTTACAAATACAACTGTAGTTACATTTGCACAAAAACATCATCATCATACGTAAACCCTTGAAACCTAGCGGAAAAATTCACGCGTAGGTACAAGGGTTATTCCCGTTGTACCTACGTTAGGCAAAGAGCCATGTAGGTATTTTTTATCTACATGGCTCTTTTTTATTTCCAAAAAACACTAGGTACAATAAATCATAAAACAAAAAAAACTATCATCAAAAGGAGTTAGACGATCATGGACACAAAAAAATGGGGTTTATGGATTTTAACAGCATTCGTTGTTGGAAATATGGTTGGTGGCGGCGTGTTTATGCTTCCGGCAAATTTAGCACAAGTATCAGGACCAATGGGGTCCACCCTTGCATGGGCAATTACCGGGCTTGGGGTATTTATGATTGCACTCGTGTTTGGAAACTTAGCAATGCGAAAACCAAATTTAAAAGCAGGTCCGCAAAGCTATGCGCAAGCAATGTTCACTTCACCAAAAGCTGGTAAAGTTGCTGGTTATAGCATGGCGTGGGGTTACTGGGCGGCAAACTGGGCGGCAACAGCTTCTGTTATTATTTCATTTGCAGGATATTTATCTACGTTTTTCCCAGTTATGCAAAGTAAACAAATTTTGTTCACGACAAATGGTTTCTCATTAGAACTAGGAAAAGCCTTAACATTTGCTGTATGTAGTATCATGCTATGGGGCATTCAATATATTCTTTCTCAAAATATTGATCGTGCTGGTAATATGAACTTACTTGCAACTGTTGCAAAAATTATTGGATTTACGATGTTTATTATCATTACATTATTCATCTTTAATGCAGCGAATTTCGGTGATGGGCAAACGTTTATGAATGAAGCTGGAAAGTCTATCCCATTAGGCGGACAAATCAATGCTGCTGCTATCTCAACACTTTGGGCGTTTATTGGTATTGAATCAGCTGTTATGCTTTCAAACCGTGCGAAATCACAGCGCGATGTAAAAAAAGCAACGATTTTCGGATTAGTAATTGCGCTTCTTATTTATGTATCAATTACATTGTTAACAATGGGTGCTCTTCCACAAGAGGCGCTAAAAGGATCACAAAAACCATTGGTTGACGCATTAAGTATGGCTATCGGTAATAAAGGTGCATATATTATGGCATTCCTAGCACTTGTTTCTCTATTCGGCTCTACAGTCGGCTGGATTGTTGTAAGTGCAGAGGTTCCTTATCAAGCAGCAAAAAGCGGGTTATTTCCAGCTTTCTTTGGAAAAACAAATAAAAAAGGAAGCCCAACGAACTCATTATTATTAACAAATATCATGACACAAATATTCTTATTCTCTACTATTTCTGGTTCAGTATCAGAGGCGTATACCTTTGCAATTGTTGTCGCTACGCTTGCTTATTTAATTCCATATCTTGTTTCAACATTGTATCAATTAAAACTCGTTATTACTGGCGAAACATATGACATCATGCAAGGCTCTCGCAAAGTTGACGGAGTAATTACAGTACTTGCTCTTATATATTCAATTTGGGTTATCAAAACAGGGACAGCTGATATAAAAACTTTCTTACTAGGAATAGGATTATTCGTAATCGGATTAGTTCTTTATCCATTTATCATGAAAAATACTACTGAAAAGAATACAGAAACACTTGATACAAAAATTAGTTAAACTCGAAAACACTAGCTCCCTAAAGAGCTAGTGTTTTTGAGTTTAACTTCATCTAAATACTCCTCTAACGTAAGTCCACTCTCATAGATTACTTTCGCAACCTCAAAACCAACGCAACAAAAATGCCCTGGCGCATATATGTATTTAATCTTCCTATCAAAAAATAGTTTTACATAATCGGAGCATTTTTTTATGTTTCTATGCTCCATAACCAACAGCAAAAGGGACCTTCAAACTTCCATCAGTGGGGGTTTTCTTCATCCCCCACCGAATAATGAAATGTAAATGTTTTATTAAGTTATAAAAAAACTATAGACGGAATATTGTATTTTCTCTTAAAATTCACAGTGAAATGGTAGATAATATCTAACTTCAGGGGGAAAAATGATGTTGAAAAAAGTCTGTATGATGATTACTGCATTTTTGTTAGTTTTTTCATGCTTCCAGTCGCTCTCATTCGCAGACAGCGATGAACAAAAGGAAAAAGGCGTACACTTACGTGTCATGAGTTACAACATCCATTATGGTAACAACTTCTACAATCAATATGACATTGAATCTATTACCAATGTTATAAAGGATTCAGGAGCAGATATTATTGGTCTACAGGAAGTGGATGTACATTGGGGAGATCGCAGCAATTTTGACAATGAAATAGCAAAGATTGCGCAATCACTTAATATGTACTATTTCTTTGCCCCTATTTATAATCTTTCACCATTACAAGCAGGACAGCCTAACCGTCAGTTTGGTGTGGCGATTTTAAGTAAATATCCCATTCTTAAAGCTGAAAATCGTGAAATAACTAGACTTTCTACACAAGTGCCAAACCCAAAACCCGAATTGTCTCCTGGATTTGCCGAAACGCTGATTAATGTAAAAGGAATAAAATTGAATGTATACGCTACTCACTTGGATTACCGGACAGATCCAAATGTACGGAGCATGCAAGTTCACGATATGTTAAATATTATGTCCGAAAGCCATAGGGAAAAAATCTTATTTGGTGATATGAATGCAGTACCGACAGCCCCAGAGTTACAACCTTTGCTTAAATCATATCAGGATTCTTGGAACGAAGAGCGTGATGGCACTAGCTATACCTTCCCGGCAAAACAGCCTGACAGAAAAATCGACTATATATTAACAACTTCTGGCGTTAAAATTCAATCTTCCCGTACACTCGACACTTTAGCGTCAGATCATAGACCGATTATATCGGATATCTTCATTAAGAAAGACTGATTTTTATCAATTTAAGCTGCAGATCCTGATGTGAAAAATAAAGTGAAACTTCCATCAGTGGGGGTTTTCTTCATCTCCCACTGATGGTTAGTTGAACCAATCGGGCTTTAACGGTCTCATGTGTTTTTATGAGACCGTCTCTTTTTATTGGACGATGAATGTATGCTTATCAAGCTAAAGATAGCTGAGGAGTTGTTTATTGAAATTTGGCTTATTAATGCCTCCACTTGAATTCTGCAGGTTTTTCCATATTGATACACGTCCTTTTATAAACTGAAAGTATCAGTATGTCCAAGTTTACTAGATTTCTTGCACCGAAACCTCCACCAATAGGACGACTTACATCATTCATCAAATTCCCTCCTTTTTAAAATAAAAAGTTCCGATAATTAAAATATACACAGGACAAACTTAAGAGGCGTGAGCTATAATATTTCATGTTGGTTTAGTAAATATAAAATATCTTATAATAAGGATATAATTAATCGGAAAAAGGTGACATTCATACCAATGAAAAATCGTGTTCTGCAATTATTATTCGTTAGTGCAATTACAGTCTTTGTACTAAAGGTACTAAACAATTCTCCCATAACATTGAATACCTTTGTTGGATCGCTATTTCTTATTACAGCTATTGGCATTGCTTTCATCATCTTTATTGAAAATCGCTCCCCCAAAGTACGTTAGCTTGGTTTTGGGTATTAGCAGTTCTTCCTGTTATTGGCGTATTCTTTTATGTACTATTTGGCCGCAGCAGATGGCGCCGAAATAAACATTTACATCGTGCTGAAGAGCAAAGAAAGTTGTTCCGTGAAATTTTAGAAGGAAGACAATTGAAACAAGAAATACCACCATCTCTAGATGAACGCTCTGCCCATTTGGCCACTGTCGTTCACAAGTTTGGCGGAGGGCCCATTGCTAATGAAACTGCAACAAAATTATTAACAAACGGAGAGGAAACATTTACAGAAATTTTTTCCTCTATTCAAGAGGCAAAACATCACATTCATATTCAATATTACATTTATCGACCTGATGAAATTGGGACAAAGCTCCGTGATGCTTTAATTGAAAAAGCAAAAGCTGGTGTAACTGTCCGTTTTTTATTTGATGGACTTGGAAGTTATACGTTGCGAAGCACCTTTTTGCAACCGATGAAGGACGCAGGAATTGAAGTAGTAGAATTTGATCCTGCTCTTTCCCCATGGCTAATAGAAACCGTTAACTATCGTAATCATCGTAAAATCATTATTATTGACGGAAAAATTGGATTTACAGGCGGATTAAATGTTGGAGATGAATATCTTGGCCGTTCTAAGAAGTTTCCAATTTGGCGAGATAGCCATTTAAAACTTGAAGGGAAAGCACTATATAAACTACAAGCTATCTTTCTAGAAGATTGGTTATACGCATGTAGTGGATTAAATAACTACTCTTGGGAACCTTTCATGAATAAAGAGTATTTTCCGATGTGGACTGTTGATACAGACGGTGCTGTCCAAATTGTCGCAAGTGGCCCGAGTGCAAGTGACAAAACGATTCGAAATGCCTTATTAGCGGCCATGACATCAGCAAAACGTTCCATTTGGATTGCGACGCCATACTTCATTCCAGATCCAGAAACATTAACATTACTACGTTTAAGTGCAATTGCTGGAATTGATGTACGTATTTTATATCCTGGCATAAGCGATAGCATCATAAGCGATCAAGCTTCTCAGTCTTACTTTGCGCCATTATTAGAAGCAGGTGTTTCTATTTATCGTTATAAAGATGGATTTATGCATGCAAAAATTGTATTAATTGATGATGAAATTGCAACAATTGGAACAGCGAATATGGACATTCGTAGCTTTGAACTGAATTATGAATTAATCGCTATCTTATATGACTCTCCGACTGTCCTTGATATTAAACATGATTTCGAACAAGATTTTAAGGATTCTACAGAACTTCGCTGGGAAGCCTTTAAAAGAGAAGCATTCGAAAAAGAACGCTTGAATCACTCATGCGTCTTATTTCACCACTTTTATAAGGGAACATCTTCCAAATTGGAAGATGTTTTTTCTTTGCTTCACCTATAAAAACGCGTTATCATAAGAAGGATTGTTTACTTTATGAAAATAATGTTAGGTGGGAAATAAATGTTAGAGCAATTTCATATACATGAAGGATTAAAGCAACAACTTGTAAATATTCACGAAACAAATAAACATGCAGCTGGCAATGCTGCTACTTTAATTGGAACAAAAATGTATAAAGCATCTGATAACAGTATTATTGAAGATGCAATTACTGCATTACTTCTTGGAAAAAACGTTCTATTAAAAGGGCCTACTGGAAGCGGGAAAACCGTTCTTGCTGAAACGCTGTCTTATTTATTCCAAAAGCCAATGCATAGCATTAACTGTTCTGTTGATTTAGATGTAGAAGGTATTTTAGGATACAACACATTAACAACAACAGACGGTGCATCTGAAGTTACTTTCGTTGATGGTCCATTAATGAAAGCAATGAAAAGTGGTCACTTCCTTTATATCGACGAAATTAACATGGCAAAACCAGAAACACTTCCTCTTCTTCACGGTGCACTAGACTATCGTAAAATGATTACAAATCCTTTCACACAAGAAGTTGTGTACGGTAGTGATGAATATCGTGTAATTGCCGCGATTAACGAAGGCTATGTTGGAACGAGCGAACTAAATGAAGCATTAAAAAATCGCTTTGTTATTATCGAAGTTCCTTATATTCAAGGTGAAACATTAAAAGAACTCTTATTAGCGGAATCGAAATTAAAGGAAACAGCAACAATCGAAAAGTTTGTAGCATTCGCAAGTGACCTGATGCCCCTTGCTCGCGATGGTCGTGTAAGTGAAGAAGCAGCAAGTATTCGCGGTATTATTGATGCATGTGATTTAAGTGTGTACATTCCAGTGATGCGTGCAATTGAACGAAGCATTATCGCAAAATTAAGCGATGAAACGGAACAAATGACGGTGCGTGAATTAGCAGAAAGTTATTTCTTTGAGGGATAATTCATGAGACAAATTTTTAGCGACAAAAAAATCGATGCGTCTCTGTTCCTGCAAATGGAAAATTTAATGTATGCCCTTCTAAAAGAAGAAAATATGCATATTTAGAATATGGATATAAAGCATATTATGATGAAATCGAAAATAAAATTGTCATCAGTCATTTTTGGGATGATCGAAGCGAAACCGATAAAGTCGTTGGTTTAAAAAGTGAAGTATATTTAAAAGCTCTCGGCTACAAACATCATTCCGATATGCAGCTTATTCGTAACTATGCAAAAGAATTGCAGCAATCACCACTTAAAAATTTTTTAACGCAATTATTTGTTCTATTAGAAGATTTACGAGTTGAAGAAATTGTTAAACGAGAGCGTCCTGGTACAAAACCAATTTTCGCACGCCGAAAAGAAATGTATCGGAGCTATTTCAGCTCACAATACGAAATTAACCGTATTCGTAACTATCATGCTGATATGCTCATTTGTTTATGTTACTTAACATTAACAAGCGATAAATACGAAATGTTTAACAACGACTACTTTGAGCACATTGAAGCAATCTTACACGAAACATTCCAAACACGTACTACAGAAGATACGATGTATGTTGTAGAAAAAATTCGCTATCGGTTAGAAGAACTATTAGAAAATGATATGATTAATAACTACTTTGGACTTGCACCGCTCAATACTTCTGTCGTTTTTGACAAGATAGAGGAACGAGTAGATGAACTAGCAAATGATGATGTTCAAATTGTTGACGATGACGATAATAAAAGTAAAATAAACGAAAGCTTTTCAACATGGCATCGTGAAAATAAAAACAATGAAAACGAAAACTTCTTACGCTTTGAATTAGAGAGCGGTACAAAAACAAATATGATGGGTGATACCGCCCGAGAATCTGATAATAGCGATCAAGCGCTTGCTTCTGTGCAAGGTACTTCACAAAAAAGTACACAGTCGAATTTCGACGGAGCGGATACTGAAGATACGAGAGCATCTCATGCTTCTAGCCAAAGTGAAGGTGTATACGGTAAGTATAACGCCGGCGCATCACATACTTTTAAAGAAGCTCGCAAACCAAACCATGATGAAAAGAAAGACTATCAAGCTATAAAATCTGTCGTAAATAAAGATGTAAAAGAACTAAAGAAAATCATTGAAAAAACGATTGAAAATAAAACAAACGCAAATGCTGATAAATACTACGGAAGACTTCGTAAAAAGTTCTTACGTATTTATACAGAAAAACAACCACGTATGTTTTATAAAAAAGGACAAGAATCACAAGAACTTGATGTTGTGTTTCACCTGTTAGTCGACTGCTCTGGGTCGATGTATAACAAAATGGAAGAAACGAAAAAAAGCGTTGTTCTTTTCCATGAGGCTTTAAAATCGTTAAAAATTCCACACGCCATTAGCGGATTTTGGGAAGATGCTTCTAGCGCTACACCCGAAAACAAACCAAACGTCATTCATGAAGTCGTAACATATCAAAACTCAACGCTTCCAAGCATTGGTCCGGAAGTCATGCAACTTCGTGAAGAAGAAGATAACCGTGATGGATACATTATTCGTATCGTGTCGGAAAAACTTGCAAAACGTCCGGAAAAACATAAATTCCTACTCGTCTTTACAGATGGCGAACCGTCTGCATTAGACTATCAACAAGATGGTATTTTAGATACACACGAAGCTGTAAAACTTGCTCGTAAAAGCGGCATAGAAGTCATCGGAATCTTTATCGAAGAAGGCGAAGCAAAAGAAGCGACCTATCAGTTAATGAAAAATATTTATAACCACCACTTCTTAGTGGCGAACCATGCTGAAGATTTACGCTTGAAGATTAAGCCGTTATTAAAGAAATTATTACTGAAGACGATTGAATAGAAACAGGAGCTGGGTGCAGCTCCTGTTTTTTAGTCGTTTTTTGTCGTCTGATCTTTATTCCGTGCCGAACCGCCGATATATTTTAATTTGCGTCGATATATTTGAAAAAGCGCCGATAAAGTGAAACTTCCATCAGTGGAGAGTCTTTTCATCTCCCACTGATGGTTAGTTGAACCAATCGGGCTTTTACGGGCAGTTATCCCCCACCTCTTCTTTGACTTCTCAGGATCTTAAGGTTGGAGTTTTACTCCCCGTTAGTGCGGGATAAAGTGAAACTTCCGTCAGTGGGAGGTTCATCCCCACTGATGGTTAGTTGAACCAATCGGGCTTTTACGGGCAGTTATCCCCCACCTACCTTCTTTGCCTCTCTCTGAATCTTGAGGTGGGGGTCTTACCGCCCGCAAATAGCGGGATAAAAGGAAATAATCTTTTTGGGTATATTAAGGAAGAAGTCTACTATCAACTATATTTGAAAGGGTGTTTCATTTGTCCCCAAAAAAGATGAGCAATATACAGATGTTACAGCTGCTGAAGCAAGACATCAATATGTTATTCCCGAAGAGTTTCCTGAAGGTCCTTACGGTTCTTCGACTAACAGAAAGTTAGGAAAATCGACACCTTGGGATGAGGATCAAAAAACACATAAAGCATTTAGCTACGAATATGAAAAACAATACGAAGAAACGGAATACCAATACCCAGAAGCGGAAAATATAGACACGCATGAAGTGAAGTCTAGATAAAGTGAAATTCCCATCAGAGCGGGGATTTTCTTCCCCCACAAATAGCGGGATAACGCCTTTAATCGCTACTAGGCGACTTGTTTCTTACCTAGACTGAACCTTCACCAGCAAATATCGCTCAGCTTAAATGCGCATACTGACAAAAAAAGCCGATTCAATCAATTATTGAATCGGCTTTTCTCAATTAGCCAAGTACTAACTCAGCTTCTAATTTTTTTAATTTCGCAAGCATATCAGCTGTCATTTTGTCTAAATCATAGTCTGCTTTAAAGCCCCACTCTTCTTTCGCTGCTGTTGCATCAATTGAGTTTGGCCAGCTATCTGCAATCTTTTGACGAGCTGGATCAACTGCGTAATCCATCGTGAATGTTGGGATGTGCTTACGAATAGATGCTGCAATTTGTTCTGGCTCGAAGCTCATTGCTGTAATGTTAAATGCATTGCGATGTTTTAGCTTACTTGAATCTGCTTCCATTAAAGAAATAATCGCTTGCAGTGCATCTGGCATATACATCATATCCATGTATGTTCCTTCTGCAATGTAAGAAGTGTACGTACCCTTTTTAATTGCTTCATAATAAATTTCAACTGCATAGTCAGTTGTTCCTCCTCCAGGAGGAGCAACGTAAGAAATTAAACCAGGGAAGCGTACGCCGCGCGTATCTACACCAAACTTTTGATAGTAATAATCACATAAAAGTTCTCCAGCCACTTTGTTTACTCCATACATCGTAGTTGGACGCTGGATAGTGTCTTGTGGTGTATTATCTTTCGGTGTTGTCGGACCAAATGCGCCGATTGAGCTTGGTGTGAAGAACTTACAGTTTAATTCACGAGCTGCTTCTAACGCATTTACAAGACCGCCCATATTTAAATTCCAAGCAAATAATGGATTTTTTCTGCTGTTGCTGAAAGCAGTGCTGCTAAATGAATGATTGTATCAACTTCATTACGCTTTGCAATCTCATGTAATTTTTGGCCATCTGTTACATCTAGTATTTCAAATGGACCAGACTTTACAACTTCACTATCTGTTTCACGAATATCTGTTGCGATAACGTTTGATGCACCATATACATCACGAAGTTTCGTTACAAGTTCAGAACCAATTTGGCCTAAAGAACCGGTTACTAGAATTTTTTCCATTTTCCCCACTCCTCATTTGCAAGCTTTCATAGATGCGAATGTGTTAAATAATTCCCATTTCTTTCCCAACTTTTTCATACGTACGAATTGCTTCATCAAGCATTTCTTTCGTATGTGCTGCTGTTGGCATATTACGAACACGGCCTGTTCCTTTTGCTACAGTTGGGAACACAATTGATTTTGCATATACGCCCTCTTCATTTAGACGTTTACTAAATTGTTGTGTTAATACTTCATCACCAATAATACAAGGTGTGATTGGTGTTTCACTTTCCCCAATGTTAAAGCCAAGCTCTTTTAAGCCTTGTTTTAAATAACGACCATTTTCCCATAAACGGTCATGAAGCTCTGTGCTTTCCATTAAAATTTCAATTGATCTCATACATGCTGCTGCATCAGCTGGTGTTAACGCTGTCGAGAATAAGAACGGACGTGAACGAACTTTTAACCAATCGATTAAGTTTTTCTTACCAGCAACATATCCACCAATTACACCAATTGCTTTAGATAATGTACCGATTTGGAAATCTACTCTATCAGATAGTCCAAAATGTTTAACCGTACCAGCACCTTTTCCAAGTACGCCAGAACCGTGTGCATCGTCAACATAAGTCATTAAATCTAGTTCTTCTGCAATTTCAACGATTTCTGGTAGTTTTGCTACATCGCCATCCATTGAGAATACACCGTCTGTAATAACCATTAATTTATTGTATAAGCCAGATTCTTTTGCTTCGATTGCTTTTTTACGTAAATCTTCCATATCGGAATGTTTATATACAATAATTTTTGCTCTTGATAAACGGCTACCATCAATAATAGATGCATGATTTAATTCATCAGAAAGAATTGCGTCATTTTTATCCATAACAGCTGAAATCGCTGCCATATTACAGTTGAAACCAGATTGATATGCGATTGCTGCTTCTGTATGTTTAAACTTTGCAATTGTTTCTTCTAATTTCACATGTAAATCAAGCGTACCGTTAATTGTACGAACAGCACCTGCACCAACGCCATATTTATGAATTGCGCCAATTGCTGCTTCTTTTAAACGCTCATCCGTTGCTAAACCAAGGTAGTTGTTTGAAGATAAATTAATATATTCTTTTCCGCCAATTGTAATAACTGGTCCATTAGAACTTTCAAGCGGATCAATAACGTTATAAAGCCCCTTTGATTTCAAATCATCTAGGTTTTCTACTAAAAATTTGTCAAGTGTTTTGCTAGACATCGCGAAACCTCCCTATCATTCATATAAAGAAAGCATTATCATAATATAGACAATACTCCCTTTAATAGCTTAACACGTTTCGAAAAATTATTATAGGAAAATAGCTAAAAGTAAACGCTTACAACTAACGATTATATCTTATATAATTACAGAAATCTATTATTATTATTTGGATTTTTTTATAATAGAAAAAATGTTTTCAAGGAGATGGTTGAATGTCATATACAGAATCTGACGTTTACAATGAGAATTTATTTTTTGACCAATATATGAAACGTAGACATCGAACCGATAACCCAAACGACACAATTGAAAAACCTGCTCTCTTACAGTTACTTGGTCATATAAAAGATAAAAGTATACTTGATCTTGGCTGCGGTGATGCACAATTTGGACTAGAGTTACTACAAAAAGGCTGCCAATCTTATACCGGAATCGAAGGCTCTCATCGTATGTACGAAGAAGCTCAAAAACAATTAAAGAATACAAATGGAATTGTCCATCTTCTAAACCTCAAAGACTATACATACCCCAATTCTACTTTTGATATCGTTACATCTAGACTTGTCTTTCACTATATTGAACATATTGATGATACTTTCAGACAGATTTTTCAAACGTTAAAAACTGGAGGCACTTTCGCCTTTAGTGTTCAACACCCGGTTATTACTTCCGCATTTGAAAGCTTACAACTAAGTGGAAAACGAACTAGCTGGCTTGTTGATGATTATTTTAAAACTGGCAAACGCGTCGAGCCATGGATTAATGAGGAAGTTGTTAAATATCATCGTACAATTGAGCAATACTTCTTCTCCTTACAAAAAGCTGGTTTTACAATTAATAGTTTACGCGAAGCAGCACCAGAACCTCAGTATTTTCAAAGTGGAGAAGAATATGAACGTAGACTGCGTATCCCTTTGTTTCTATTATTTTCATGTACAAAGTAAAAAGGCGATGATGATTCATCGCCCTTTCCTATCCCGCATTAACGGGCAGTAAGCCCCCCACCTCAAGATTGAAAGAAAATCGAAGAAGATAGGCGGGGGGATAACTGCCCATAAAAGCTCGATTGGTTCAACTAACCCTCGGTGGGTGATGAAGCCCTCCCACTGAGGGAAGTTTCACTTTATGTTTTTTCTCTTTTAATTAACCGCTTGCGGGAGTATGCGTCTTCCCTTTCCTTGCGGTATACAAAGCGGTGTACCAAATAACGGATCTCTTATAATTTCACAATTCATACGAAAAACATCACGTACAAGCTTATCATTAATAATATCTTCTGGTTTGCCTTGTGCATAAATTTGTTTATCACGAATTGCTACAATATGATCTGCATAACGACAAGCTAAATTTAAATCATGCAGCACCATTACGATTGTCCGTTGCTCATTCTCATTTAACTCAAATAATAAATCAAGCACTTCAATTTGATGTGTCATATCTAAATATGTTGTTGGCTCATCTAATAAAATGATATCTGTATCCTGTGCAAGCGTCATTGCAATCCATGCACGCTGACGTTGTCCACCAGAAAGGGCGTAAACATCTCGTTCTGCAAATTCGGTCATTCCCGTTGCAGCTAGTGCTTTCCACACCATTTCTTCATCCTGCTCCGACCATTGCTTTAGCCATGTTTGGTATGGATAACGCCCTTGTTTAACAAGCTGAAGAACAGTTACTCCTTCTGGTGCTTGTGGACCTTGTGGTAAAATCGCAAGCTGGCGGGCAATTTGCTTCGTTTGCATATTTTGAATAACTTGATCCCCTAATAAAATATCCCCGGATGTAGGTTTTAATAAACGGGCAAGTGAACGTAATAAAGTAGATTTCCCACAGCCATTTGAACCTATAAAAATCGAAATTTTTCCTTTTGGAATTTCTAAATCTAATTCATCAATAATAATTGTTTCACCATAAGACAATGTTAACGATTTAGTCTCTAATGCTTTTTGCATGTTTCTCTTCCTTTACTCCGTTTTTTAATAGATAGTAAATCATCTATGTATTTTTTCTTTACCTTTATGAATTTCGACTTTTATAAAGTAAATAAATAAAATACGGAGCACCGATTGCTGATGTAAATACACCTGCTGGAACTTCAAGCGGAGCAAAGACTGTGCGTCCAATTAAATCTGCAGCAAGTACTAAAATTGCCCCGACAACAGCTGCTACTGGAAGTAATGCACCGTATAAAGAACCAACTAATCTTCTTGAAATATGCGGCGCCATTAAACCAACAAACCCAATTCCACCCGCAAAAGCAACTGCTCCTCCAATTAACGCCGTACTAAGGAGTAGCAGGAAAAAACGTGATTTGGTTAAGGGGATGCCAAGTCCGGTAGCAATATCATCACCAAGTTCTTGTGCATTTAAATGTCTGGCAGCTACAAATGCTACCGCTGTTAAAATAAGAACCCAAGGTGCTAATATCGCCACATTTTCCCATGAGGATCCGTAAACAGTACCAGTAATCCAAATATTTGCTTGACTCGTTTGATATATAGGGGCTAACAGCATAAATAAAGTTGTCGCTGCTTTCGTTAACGCCCAAAATCCAACGCCAATTAAAACAAGGCTAATCGCTGATAATCCATTATTTCTCCATGCAAATAAATATACAAAAAACGCAACAACGGTCGCTCCAATAAAGGCCGCCAGCGGCATATACTGAATACTTACTGTTAATGCATTATTTTTATCACTAAATAAAGCAAGGAATAGTACAACTGCTACACTTGCACCACCTGTAATTCCAATAATATCAGGAGAAGCAAGGGGATTTCGAACAAGGCCCTGTAAAATACAGCCCGCTACAGCAAGAGCTATCCCTACGAGAATTGCAATTAAAATACGTGGCATCCGAAATTGGTTTACAACCATATTTGACATCGCATCGCCATTTCCGGTAATTGCTTGCCATACATCATATGGAGCTACTTTCATCTCTCCCATACCAGCGCTTGCAAAGAATAACCCAATTAAAACAACTAGTAAACCCAATAGGACGAGACAAGCTCGTTTATACATTAAAAACGAGAGGCCGTCTTTTCCTACACGAAACGGAATATACTTCTTCATTTGCTAAGCCCTCTCTTACGTGCAATATAAATAAAGAATGGTGCCCCAATAAATGCTGTCATGACTCCAACTGGAACTTCTTGTGGCATAATAATATATCTTGCAGCAATATCTGCAAGTAACAATAATATTGCGCCTAATAGCCCACTATAGGGCACGATCCAACGATGGTCTACACCAACAAGTGCTCTTGCGAAATGAGGTATAATAATCCCAACAAATCCAATTGGACCTGCAACTGCAACAGAGCCACCTGATAGTAGTACAATAATGAAGAATACTAACGATTTCATCAGTACGGTTCGTTGTCCCAATCCTTTCGCTACATCTTCTCCCATCATGAGTGTATTCACTTTCCCAGCCATTATAAGAGCAGCAATCCATCCAACTAATAAATATGGAAATACAGATTGCAATACTTCTAACTTTCTACCTTGTACAGAACCAGCAAGCCAAAATAAAACTTCTTCTAGTGCACTTTCATTTAACACAAGTAATCCTTGTGTTAAAGAAGAAAATAAAGCACTGATTGCTACCCCGGCTAATGTTAACTTAAGCGGAGTTGCTCCTTCTTTTCCTAAAGAACTAGAAGCAAATACGAATACCGCGGCAACTGCCGCTCCTAAAAAGGCAATCCACGTAAACGCTGATAAAGATGTCACGGAAAAAACAACAGTCGCAACCACAATAAAAAAGAAGCACCTGAGTTTAATCCGATAAAGTCTGGAGCAGCAAGCGGATTTTTGGTTAAAGTTTGCATAAGGCAACCAGCGATAGCTAAACTAGCACCAACACTAGCTGCGATAAGCGCACGAGGAAGACGTACGTTTTGAATAATAATATGTTCATTTGAACCATTAAAATGGAAAAAAGCATCCAGTGCTAGTTTCGAACTTGTATTTGTATATCCAAAAATAATACTCCCCCAAATACAAGTAATAACTGCAACGATTCCAACAAATAGCCCAATCCATTTTGCTTGATTTGTTTTTAATAACATGCAGCGTTTCTCCTTTAATGCATACTAATACATTTTTAGTGTATTGTAGCTGAATTCGCCTTGTCAATGATAATAATAATTATTTTCAATTAGTATTGACAATCTATTCATAACACCTTAATATCAACCTTGTAATTGAAAAGGATTCTCAATAAATACAAGGGGGATACATAATGAATTTCATCAAGCAAAAATCATTTGTATTATTTGCACTTATACTATCGTTCTCACTTCTTTTAGGGGCATGTGGTAAAACCACTGACAAAGCTGAGCCTAAAAAAGAAGATAAACAAGATACGATTACAATTGAACACGCAATGGGAAAAACTGAAGTTCCTGCAAATCCGAAACGTGTTGTTGTTTTAACAAATGAGGGAGCAGAAGCTTTACTTTCTCTTGGTGTAACACCAGTGGGAGCTGCACAACCACCAACTGGTGACCCATGGTATCCGCATACGAAAGATAAATTGAAAAATACAAAGCCTGTCGGTGACGAACTCCAAGTCAATCTCGAAGCAATCGCTGCTTTAAAACCCGACTTAATTATCGGTAACAAAATGCGTCAGGAGAAAGTGTACGAGCAGCTAAATAGCATTGCTCCTACTGTTTTCTCAGAAACACTGCGCGGTGAGTGGAAAGAAAACTTTAAATTTTATGCAAAAGCAGTGAATAAAGAAAAAGAAGGTCAAAAAGTCCTAGCTGATTATGACAAGCGCATAAAAGACCTACAAGGAAAAATTGGTGATCAAGTAAATCAAGAAATTTCTATGGTACGCTTTATGCCTGGTGATGTTCGTATTTATCATCAAGATACATTCTCTGGGGTTATCTTAAAAGAACTTGGTTTCAAACGTCCTGGTGATCAAAATAAAAATGATTTTGCAGAACGTAACGTATCAAAAGAGCGAATCCCTGCAATGGATGGCGATATACTATTCTACTTCACATACAATAAAGGAAATGAAAACAAAGGTTCTGAATTAGAAAAAGAATATACGAGCGATCCTCTATTCCAAAACTTAAATGCAGTGAAAAACGGTAAAGCATATAAAGTTGACGATGTGATTTGGAATACAGCTGGTGGTGTAATAGCTGCTAATTTAATGTTAGATGACATTGAAAAGCGCTTTGTAAAATAAAATATCTCGTAAAAAAATAACTCCTATACACAGGAGTTATTTTTAATTTTGTATTCTTATTCAAAATATGTTATATTTCAAAAGTATACCAAAAAAATATTCTGTATATCAGAAAAGTTATTTTAATTTGAATTTTCTGATTAGTGTTTCTTTTTCGTTCTTTCAGATGAAAAAGAATGCACTTGAAAACGCTTATTTTAAGGTTTTCAGGGGAAAATACAAAAAACAAAGACGTTTTTATAGAATTGGCGAAATTTTTTTATTATATTTCCATATAATTCTATTGACTTCTAAATATTTTGTAAATTAAAATGATTACATAAATATCCGTTATACAGGACAGGATTAGGAGGAAGAAATATGGATGCAGCTTTAAAGTTAAACAAAGCTGAAGAACAACAATCACCAAAGAAACATCCTCCGGGATTATATTTGTTGTTCTTTACAGAAATGTGGGAAAGATTTAGCTACTACGGAATGCGTAGTCTTTTAGTTCTTTATTTAACAACTGCAGTTGTTAGCGGGGGCTAGGATTTGACAAAGCAGCCGCTGTACAACTTTATGGTACATTTACAATGCTCGTATATTTCACACCAATTATTGGCGGTTGGCTAACTGACCACTTCATAACAAAACGCCATGCGATTACTATTGGCGGTATTATTATGGCAGCTGGTAACTTTACTCTTTTCTCAATGAATACAAAAACTGGACTCTTCTTAGGATTAGGATTATTAATTATCGGTAATGGATTCTTCAAACCAAACATTTCAACTCTTGTAGGTTCACTTTACGGTGAAAATGATAAACGCCGTGACTCTGCTTTCACAATCTTCTACATGGGTATTAACTTAGGCGCTTTAATTGCACCGTTACTTTGTGGTTTCTTAGCAGAAGATTTCTTTGCATCAACTGTTAACGGCGTTATGGTAAAAGGATACAAATACGGCTTCTTAGCTGCTTGTATTGGTATGATTGTTGGTCAAATTCTCTTTAACTTACTAGCTAAACGTTATCTTGGTGATATCGGAACAACAGTTGTTGGTAAAAAATCAGCAGATAGCGCTGCAAAAGTTATCGAGAAAAAACCTTTAACAAAACAAGAGAAAAACCGTACTTGGGCAATTATCATTTTAACTTGCTTCGTTGTCTTCTTCTGGGCGGGCTTCGAACAAGCAGGTAGTTCTTTAACTCTTTATACAGATAAATTCGTTGATCGTACTATTTTCGGATGGGAAGTTCCAACTTCTTGGTTCCAATCTGTTAACCCATTGTTTATCGTTTTATTAGCACCAGTTGTTTCTGCATTATGGGTAAAACTTTCTAAAACAAAAAATGGCGATTTAAAAATCCCAACAAAAATGGCATTTGGTATGATTCTGTTAGGAATCGGTTACCTTGTATTAACATTAGCAGTTCTAAAAACAGGTAGCGATGAAGCTCATATTGCTGTACAAGCAAACTTACTATTTATTGTTATCACATATGTATTCCATACAATTGGTGAGCTATTCTTATCACCTATCGGTTTATCTATGGTAAGTGCAATCGCTCCTGTAAAGTTAGCTTCTTTATTAATGGGTGTATGGATGGCTGGTACTGGTTGTGCAAACTGGCTAGCTGGTAAATTAGCAGCTTATACACAATCTTTAGGTTATTTAGAAGTATTCTCAAGCATCGGTATTATCGTAATTGTATTAGGTTTAGTACTTCTTATGTTCTCTAAAAAAATTGCACGTATGATGGAATAAATGTAAAAAGCGGAGAAATTTCTCCGCTTTTTTTAATGCTCTTCTAATGCAGTAATATCTACTTGTACTGTTTCATTTGGTGTTTTTATATCGTGTACATTAGCAAGTCCACTTGCCTCATCACAGCTTTCAATCCAGATAGGCACACCGTGATATGTAACGTCAATTCTACTTGATGATGATAAAATTTGTTTTGCTCGCTTTATATCCACTATTGGTCCCTCCTTATTCTTTATTACATTCTTTTTTATATTGCCATGTCTGGATGAATTTTATCCCATTTATCCTCCTTCACTTCTATGACCTAAAGTCACAGTCTCACTGTGAATAACCCCCTTATCCACCTTCCGGTCTGATTGAAGAAGGGGCTTCCTGTTTCATAGACTGTTGCATAGTGGGGTGTCCCACTGCGTCTTACACAGTCTCCACAGGCGTAGATTATACTGTTCGGACATAACCTTGCCCTACAGTTTGTAGACTTTAGTTTGTGGCAATCAATTCTTCTAATCCCTTTTGTAAGATGTTCCGGCTCGCGTTATAGTCTCTATCCAATACCGTTCCACACTTTGTACAAATGTGAGTACGAATAGAAAGAGACTTCTTCACACGATTTCCACAAAAAGAACAGTCTTGTGAAGTATACTTTGGTTCTACTTTGATGAGTACACCGCCATGATTTTCACATTTGTAAGTAAGCATGTTTCGAAACATTCCCCACCCTGCATCAGAAATAGATTTCGATAATTTTCTGTTTCTAACCATGTTACGAATGTTCAGATTTTCTACAACGATAACGGAATAATCTTTTGCTAGATTGTAACTGAGTTTATGAAGAAAATCTCTGCGCTGGTTCGCTACTTTTTCATGTAGCTTGCGAACACGCTCGACTTGTTTTATGAAGTTAGCAGAACCTTTTTTCTTCTTAGAAAGTTTTCGCTGTGCTCTCTTTAGTTGTTTTTCTTTTTCACGGAGAAATCTAGGGTTTTCAAACTCTGAACCATTAGAAAGAACGGCATACTTATGTAATCCCACGTCAATTCCTATCGCACGATTGGTATCGATACCAGATGGTGCCACTTGTCTTTCGACACAGAAAATAGCGTACCATCTTTTCCCTTGACGTTTGAGAATCAGTTGATTAATTGTTCCTTCGAGTGGTCTGTGGAGTAGGATATCTATTTCTCCCAATTTTTTATTGTATAACTTACCGTTATCAGAAAAAGACATGGCATAGCGATGCTTTCCGTTCGGTTTGAATCCAAATTGCGGAAATGTCATACTCGTGTAGTCTTTATACTTTTTCTGTTTTGGATACTTTGCATCTTTACGAAAGAAATTATCAAACGCTTTTTTCAGACGTGCAAAAACTTCTTGTAGCGGCTGAGAAGGCATTTCTTTTAGAAAAGGATACGTATCCTTTTCCAATGTAAGTTGTCTTTGCATATCATAACGATTGTAATTTTCTTTATTTTGCTTATATTTCCGTTCTTTGTCTAACAAGGCAGAATTGTAGGTTTGACGACAATATTGTAACCAACGGTCTAGCACTTCTTTTTGCGCTTCTGTTGGAAAGATTTCATATTTTTGATTCAACAACATTGTCATCACCTCCCATTAGTTTTGTCCTTGTGTTTCTGTATTGCTTTAGAATTTCTAATGGTGCACCGCCTACAGTCAGCAAACAATAACTTTGAGATCAAAAGTATTCTTTCTATAATTTCTGTCTTATTTGAGGAAATTCCTTTTTCATTCCTTTGGCTTACGCCAACCAAAATTCATCCCCTCCCTACTCATTGGGCTTCACCCTTCTCATTCCTTGAGGAAGGGGAATTCTTTTGGAAGTATGTTAAATTTTTGTTCAATTCACAAAAAAAGGTATGTACAAATACATACCTTTTTTCCATAATATCCAAATTTTAAGAAAATAATGTTTTTACAACTTCACTTACTTTATCGCTGTACACTTGATAATATACTTCCAAACCACGTCTTTCAAAACGTACGACTTTATTTTGCTTTAACTTCGTTAAATGTTGTGATACTGTAGATTGCGGAATTTCTAATACTTTCTGTAGCTGTGTTACGTTACAAGTTCCACGCTGCATAAGCTCCATTACAAGACGCAGACGAAGCGGATGAGCTAGCGCTCGCAACATTTGTACATCCTCTTCTGAAATACGACACTCAAATTGATTTTGATACATAATTTCCCCTCATTTTTTCTTTTTATTTTTCTATTTGTACATGTTTATTTTTATATTTCTTCCTATTATTACATTTTATACTGAATAATTTACAACAATAAAAATTACCTTCCCCCTTTATATTAAAGAGAAAACTCTCTTTTGATGTTTGAATATTATACTATATGGCTCAGAAAAAAAGCAAAGTATCTCTAATGACATTCATTGCCTTCCAAAGTAATTTTCTCAATATTTTTGTTATATTTTTTACAGGTCATATCCTCTATCCATTTTCTTTGTTCCTACGGCAGAGGTCTTACTGTCCGTTTGTTCAGGATAAAACATATAAAGTGAAACTTTAATCAGTGGGGGTTTTCTTCATCCCCCACTGATTATTAGTTGAACCAATCGGGCTTTTACGGGTAGTTTATCTCCCGCCTAACTTCTTTACTTTCACCGAATTTTGAGGTAGGAATATTACTGCCCGCAAATAGCGGGATAAAATCAATAATAATAAAAATTATGAAAGAATAGATAAACAATTTATAACGTATCCTATCTATGTACACTCTTTCCTGTACACAGATTCTTTTAGTTCTTTCCAATTTATTCATAAAATGTAGCAGAATTTTTACAGTTGAGTGTTCTATGGAATAATTATACTTTTCCACGTTGACAATAGTGCCGAGGGAGACTATACTAACAATGTAAGTTGATTGTGAATGGTTTCACAAATAATGTGAATAACTTCACAAATTATATATAGGAGATGTCGCAATTATGAGTACATGGACACAGGTTTACGACCCATTACACAACATTTGGCTATCAGCACTTGTAGCCGCTCTACCAATTTTATTTTTTATACTATGTTTAACAGTGTTTAAAATTAAAGGATACTTATCTGGACTCTATAGCGTTATTTTAGCTATTATTCTTTCTATATTTGTCTATAAGATGCCAGCAACTATGGTTGTATCATCCGCTGCCTTTGGTGTAGCAGCCGGGTTTTATCCAATTTGTACAATTGTTATCGCAGCAATTTTCCTTTACAAACTAACTGTAAAAACTGAGCAATTTAACGTCATTCGTGATAGCATTTCTAGCATTACAAGCGATCCTCGTCTTCAAGTGTTATTAATCGCTTATTCTTTCGGTGCTTTCTTAGAAGGTGCAGCAGGTTTCGGTGTACCAGTCGCTATTACAGCAGCATTACTTGTAGGTATGGGCTTTAACCCATTAAAAGCAGCTGGTATTTGTTTAGTTGCCAATATTGCTGGTGGTGCGATGGGAGCAATGGGTATTCCAGTTACAGTACCTGCTCAATTAACACAACTAGATCCATTAATTGTTGGTCGTCAAGCTGTAACATTATTACCTTTCATTAGCTTTGTATTACCATTCTTACTTGTTGCAATCGTTGATGGTTTTAAAGGAATTAAAGAAACTTGGCAGGGTATTCTTGTAAGCGGCGGTTCTTTCGCTCTTACTCAATTCGTTGTAACATATTTCCTTGGTGCAGAACTTACTGATATTTTCGCAGCTGTTGTCAGCATGATTGCATTAGCATTATTCTTACGTGTATGGCAGCCGAAATCTTCAGAAAAAAGTAAAACAAAACAAAAACAGACAGAAAAACATAGTTATACTATGAAACAAATTTTATATGCTTGGTCACCATTTGTATTCTTAACTGTATTTGTAACAATTTTCAACTTAAAACCAGTAAAAGCCTTATTCGCTCCAGATGGTGCATTAAGTAACTTAATATGGAATATTCAAGTACCTGGCCTGCACAATCACGTGATTAAAACAGCGCCAATCGTTAAAGCAAATACACCGTTTCCAGCAATCTTTAAGTTAGATGTATTCTCATCAACAACTACTGCAATTGTACTTGCAATTATCGTATCTTTACTTGTATTCCGTGTAAGCGGTAAGTTAATAAAAGAATTAACTGTTGAAACATTAAAAGAGTTAAAAGCACCAATTTATACAATCTGTAGTGTAATTGCATTAGCATATGTAACAAACTATTCTGGTATGTCTTCAACTCTTGGATTAGCCTTTTCATCTACTGGAAAAATCTTTCCAATATTCTCTCCAATCTTAGGTTGGATTGGCGTATTCATAACAGGTTCTGTAGTATCTAGCGGCTCTCTATTTGCACCTCTTCAAGCTGTTACAGCCGCTCAATTAGATATCAACCCTTCTACTCTTGTTGCCTTAAACGTAGTAGGCGGTACAATGGCAAAAATGGTATCACCACAATCAGTTGCTGTAGCTTGCGCGGCAGTTGGAATAGTTGGTAAAGAATCAGAGCTATTTAAAATGACAATGAAATACAGCTTAATCTTCTTATTAATTATTAGCTTACTTCAACTGAACGCTGTGTTCCATATTTTCTAATACAAAAGGCTGATGACTCGTTCATCAGCCTTTTGCTTTATTTATTCACTTAAATACAATACTTCATGCCCCCTAATGGATCCTCAACTCTAAGCTATTACAAGCATCTAGCATCTAAACATGGACAATTGGTTCTAACGTTACTCCAAATGCAAAATGATTTTTCTTAACCTCTTCTCCTGCTAAAATTCCCCATGATCCTAATATTTTCTTATTTTTTCCAATACAAAAAACGCACATCGTCTTTCTTCATTTACTATAATGCCCTATTAATAAGAAAAAACAGCTATTTATCCTGCATTAACGGGCAGTAAGACCCCCACCTCAAGATGTAGAGAGAATCGAAGACGATAGGTGGGGATAATTGCCCGTAAAAGCTCGATTGGGTGGGCTTTCCATCAGTGAGGGATGACCCCTCCACACTGATGGAAGTTTCACTTTATAAAGCTGCTGCTTTTCCTTCCGTTTCCAATTTTTTTATCTCTATTCGCTTAATTTGATGAATATCTTTTTCAAGGATAGTAAATGTCCACTCACCAACAACAATAGCATCTCCTTCTGCAATAGGCTGTCCTTGCATCATCAACCAACCACCAATTGTATCAACATCATGTTCATCCAAATGCAAACCAAACAAATCATTAATTTCACTTACTAACACTTTCCCATCCACAACTTTACAATTGTCACTAACATGTTGAATAGGTGGATGTTCATCCTCATCATATTCATCTCGAATTTCTCCCACAATCTCTTCTAAAATATCCTCAAGTGTAACAAGCCCTGCGGTTCCACCGTATTCGTCATATAAAATAGCGAGTGGGATACGTTTTTTTTGCATATTCAACAATAAATCATGTATTGGAATGTTTTCCATTACTTCAATAACTGGTCTTGTATATGTCGTGATTGATTTTGCTTCTCGTTTTTCTCCATCTATATAACGGATGAAGAAATCTTTCACATTCACCATTCCCATAACTTCATCTTTGTCTTCACCAAATACTGGGTATCTTGTATATTTTTCTTGTCGAATAATTTCAATATGTGTTTCAAATAAATCTTCGGCATATAATCCAACAATTTCCGTCCGTGGTACCATAATCTCTTTCGCAAGACGATTGTCAAATTCAAAAATATTGTTTACGTATTTAAATTCCGCTTGATTAATTTCCCCGCTTTCATAACTCTCTGATAAGATGAGACGGAGCTCTTCTTCTGAGTGTGCAACTTCATGTTCAGAAGCAGGTTTTAGTCCAAATAAACTTGTCACAAAACGAGCGGCATGATTTAATGTCCAAATAAATGGATACATAATGCGATAAAAATAAATTAATGGCTTTGAAAACATCAGACTAATGTGTTCTGCCTTTTGAATTGCAAATGTTTTTGGTGCTAATTCACCAATTACAACATGTAAAAAAGTAATAACAGCAAATGCAATAACAAAAGATACAGTACTAGCAATTGAAGGAGAGATTTGAAATTTAATCAATATAGGCTCTAATACATGTTTTACAGTTGGTTCACCTAACCATCCAAGTCCAAGTGCCGTAATTGTAATTCCAAACTGACAGGCTGACAAATATTCATCTAAATTAGAAATAACTTTTTTTGCCGCTATTGCTCCTCGCCTTTTTTCTCCTACGAGTTGATCAATACGACTACTGCGTACTTTGACAATCGCAAATTCAATTGCAACAAAAAAACCCGTTAACGCAATTAAAACTGCAACCAGTATTAAATTCCCTATTTCCAAGTATCTCCCTTAGCTGCAGACAACTAAGGTTACACCTCCTGCAAAGATAAGTTTAACTTTCTTTATTTTCTCTCTTTCCCTCATAAGAAAAACTGTATAAATTTCACCAATTTTTATTTCTCATATAATTCAAGTGGTAAACCATCTGGATCTTGGAAAAATACAAAACGTTTTCCAGTAATTTCATCGATTCGAATTGCTTCAGTTTGTATACCATGCTGCTGTAAATATGAAACAGCTTCTTCTATACATTCAACAGCAAACGCTAAATGTCTCAATCCCGCTGCCTCCGGAAAACTTTTTCGCCTTGGAGGATTAGGAAATGAAAATAATTCAATTTGATATGTATCTCCAACACATAAATCAAGCTTATATGACTCTCTTTCTTCTCGATATACTTCACGTAGAACTTGAAAACCGAGTACTTCTGTATAGAATTTTTTTGATACTCCATAATTTGAACAAATAATTGCGATGTGGTGAACATGAGTAATATTCATCGTATCTTTTCCTTTCTTGTATATTCTTCTATGAAATGAAAAACCTATATATAAAGTGAAACTTCCATCAGTATGTTTTTTCATCCCACTGATGGAAAGCTCTCACCAATCAGGTTTTTACGGACAGTAAGGCAAGAGAAAACTATTCATACAGGAGGGTTACTATGAAATTTTTTACATTTGTGCTCGGACTCATTGTTGTTTTTTTCTTGCTTTTATAGCAAGTAACAATAGAAAACATATTAAGTTCAAGCCGATTCTTATCATGCTTATTATACAATTAATCTTAACGTTCCTATTATTAAATACACAAATGGGACTTATCTTTGTAACAGCAATTTCAAATTTATTTAATGAGTTATTAAAATATGCTGCGGCAGGTGTAAACTTTGTATTTGGTGGCTTATTAAACAAAGGCGAAATGTCTTTCTTTTTAAACGTTTTACTTCCAATTGTATTTATCTCTGTCTTAATTGGAATCTTACAACACTTCAAAATTTTACCATTCGTTATTCGATGGATTGGTTTTTTCCTTAGTAAAATAAATGGCCTCGGTAAATTAGAGTCCTATAACGCAGTTGCCTCTGCTATTGTCGGACAATCAGAAGTGTTTATTACTGTAAAAAAACAGCTCGGACAAATTCCAAAACATCGTCTATATACACTATGTGCTTCAGCAATGTCTACAGTATCCATGTCCATTGTCGGTGCCTATATGACGATGATTGAACCAAAGTATGTTGTAACTGCTCTCGTCTTAAACTTATTTAGTGGATTTATTATCGTATTAATCATTAATCCATACGATGTGAAAGACGAAGAAGATATTTTAGAAGTCAAGGAAGAAAAACAAACTTTCTTCGAAATGCTAGGAGAGTACATTTTAGATGGATTTCGTGTCGCAGTTGTTGTTGGAGCAATGTTGATCGGTTTCGTTGCTCTTATAAGCGCTATTAATGGTTTATTTGCAATCATTTTTGGTATTACATTTCAACAATTACTTGGGTATGCATTTTCTCCAATTGCTTTTATTATTGGCGTACCTGCTGCAGAAATTGTACAAGCAGGCAGTATTATGGCGACAAAGCTTATTACAAATGAATTTGTGGCCATGATGGATTTAAATAAACTTGCGAATACACTCTCTCCTCGTACGATAGGTATTATTTCTGTCTTTCTAGTATCTTTTGCAAATTTCTCTTCTATTGGAATTCTTTCAGGAGCAGTAAGAAGCTTACATGAAGAACAAGGAAATGTTGTTGCCAGATTTGGCTTAAAGCTCCTATACGGAGCAACCTTAGTAAGTATTCTATCTGCAATTATTGTCAGTATTATGATTTAAAATAGATAAGATTTTAATCTTTTTTCCTTTATTTTTTGTATACAATAATTCTTAAACAGATGCCTTAATTATGTGTAAGGCATCTGTTTTTTGTCTAGGAACTTTTCATACAGTGTGACATCAAAATGAAATATATAAAATTATATATTTCATATATTTCATTTTGATGTCAATTAAAAATTTATAGTGAAAACCCCTTATATTTATGTACAATAGAAAGTGTGCCTTTTTTAAAAATTATAAGAAAATATTTTAATTGATTGTTTAAAAGGAGAAAGATTAATGAAGCCTGATTTAGAAACGACAGATAGAGCGGCAAAAAAGCGTTCTAAGAAAAAGCGTATACTATGGTTTGTTCTCATTCCTTTATTCCTTGTGATTATTGGAGGAGGCAGCTATTTCTTCCACATATATAACAAAGCACAAGCTGTTGCAAACGGTGCATTCTCAGAATTAGGACGAGGAGATAAATCGGCAAAGCGCGAAAAAGCAGTGAAGCCGATGACAGATAATGTTTCCATCTTAATCATGGGTGTAGATGAAAGTAAGACCCGAGAAAAAGAGTACGGAACTGCAACTCGTACAGATGCATTATTACTTGCAACAATTAATAAAAACGATAAATCTGTAAAACTATTAAGCATTCCTCGCGATTCTCGAGTATATATTCCATCACGAAAAAAGAAGATAAAATTAACCATGCACATGCATTCGGTGGTGTTGATAGTACAATTGATACAGTAGAACGTTTTTTAGATGTTCCTGTTGATTATTACGTAAAATTTAACTTTGAATCATTTATAGAAATTGTTGATTCTCTTGGCGGCATTGATGTAGATGTACCAGTTACATTTACTGAACAAGATAGTAAAGACAATCCTGATGCTATTCACCTTGAAAAAGGTCGTCAGCACTTAAATGGCGAACAAGCACTTGCGCTAGCGAGAACACGCCATATTGATACTGACTATATGCGCGGCCAACGTCAACAACTTGTTTTAGAAGCAATCGCTGAAAAAGCATTATCTATGAATTCAATTGACAAACTTGGTGGCTTACTGGATGCGGTAGACCACGATATCAAAACAAACTTAACTTTCGATGATATGATGGCAATTACCAAAAATATGATGAGTTCTGATCTGAAAATGGATAAATTGCAAATAAAAGGAAAAGACGAATATATCGATGGCATATATTATTACGTCCCTGAAGAAGAAAGTGTTCAATCTATTTCTGAAGAACTACAAAACCACCTTGGTGTTACTGGTAAGTCAGATCATAAGAAACTATAAGAAAAACCAGCTGTTGTATACAACAGCTGGTTTTTTTCTTATATCCGCTTATCTTTAAACATACATTTCATACTGCAATACAAGAAAGAATTTCTTTGATTCTCCACATGAAAATTCTAATTAAAGGAAATTATATTACAAAAATGTAACGTTTTTTTACAAAAATATTACACAGACAATAAAATTAATAGTATACTAGTGTGTAATTAATACTCTTTTTATCATTTTATACGTTAGAAATAATACATATCATACATAGCCTAAAAATTTTATTTTGGGGGAAATAAATGAAACTACGTAATTGGATTATTGGCTCTGCGATTGCCGGTGGAATCATTCTTTGTGCTGGCGGTGTTAGCGCTTATCAATATGTATCCAAATTGAATAATCAGTTAGATACATACATTTTACCCCACACAACATTTGAAGGTATTTCCTTAGATGGCAAAACGAAAGCAGACGTTCAACAAATTGTTCAACAAAAAGTTGATGAATTAAATAAAAAATCCGTGAACTACACCTTCCAAGACAACACACAGACATATACTTGGCAAGAACTAGGCGTTGAATATAAGGGTACAAATGTTGCGGATGAAATTTTCAAAGAACAACAGAGCAATATTTCTAATCGTTATAAAATGCGTAAACAAGCTGAAAAAGGTGAACTAAAGCGTGACTATAAGCTAGATCCTTCTATAAACACAGCAAAATACGATGCATTTATAAAAGAGAAATACAATGACCTCCTAGTAGAGCCTGTTAATGCAGAGTTATCTGTTTCTGGAACAACGGTTAATATTAGCGAAAGTAAAGATGGCGAGAAAGTTGATAAAGAAAAATTAAAATCCTTAACAACAGAAGCAATTACTACAAATAAACAGGACATCCAAATTCCAATTACAGCAGTGAAACCGGAACACTCAACAGAAGATGTGAAAAACATGGGGATTCAAGGAGTAATTGCTGAATATTCTACTCCGTTGGCTGGCCGAAATGCGAATCAAACATTTAACGTACAACGTGCTACCAACACATTAACAGGAGTACTTGTTGCACCCGGTGAAACATTTAGCTTTAACAACCGCGTTGGCATTACAGATGCAGCCCATGGCTATAAATCAGCGGCTGTATATGTAAATGGAAAAGTAGAACAAAGTGCCGGCGGTGGTGTTTGCCAAGTAAGCAGCACATTATATGGTGCTGTATTGCGTGCTGACTTAGGAGTTGTAGCCCGGAGTAATCACTCTTTACCAGTCCATTACTTACCACTTGGTCAAGATGCAGCTGTCGCTGACTATGGTCCTGATTTGAAATTTACAAATAATACTGGTAAGTATATTTACATTCAATCATTCACGGATGGCAGTAGTGTAACTGCTCGTATTTTCGGTACAGATACAGGAAAAAATGTAGAAGTTTCTTCGAAAGTTATAAGTGAAACAGATAAAAACATTGTGGCTGTAACATATAAAAAAGTAACACAAAACGGGCAAGTACTCTCCAACGGTCAAATTTCAAAAAGCATATACAAAAAGGCGTGATGATTCACGCCTTTTTGTTTTGTAATATAGAAACAAAATTATTAATATGTGCTTTTGTTTCTTCTATTGTCCATATACGATTCCCATACCGCTCAGCTTCTTGACACACTTTCTTCCAATCTTCTATTTTTTGCATTTGAACAAATTCTTGTAATAATTTCTCTCTCGTTTCTTGTTCTTCCTGTTCTTTAAATTGTTGCATAAGATCAGTCATTTCTTCTTCATATATACTTAGTGTACAATATGCCTTAAGGAAATATTGAAATGTCGAATACATAAATCTCTCTCCTTTCTTATTTATTCAGAAGGATAAGAAGTAATAATTTTAAAGCCTAGCTCACTCCCCTTATCTTTCTGCAACACAGTCACTGTATTACGAAGTCCATCTTTTACACGCATATCTTTTTTTAATACTGTTTTTCCAACTGGAAACGCATGCTTTGTATTCAATACAAGACGGTTTTCCTTCGATTCTTTCAGCCATGTATTAATTTCTTTTTCATGCTGCTTTAAACTATCTTTTACCGCCTTTGTTGCCGTTTCTTTATCGTAATATGTACTTGCAGCCGATACTTTATCTGTACGCAATCGTTCTTTTAATTGCTCTTCTGTTTTGCCAACGTGACGCTCTAACGTATGGCCATTTTTCGGCGGTCCTTCCATTTCATCTAAAATGTTGTCACTAACATTTACAACTGCTGCACTATTTTCTTTCGATGTGGTTTGTTTTTGTTGCTGTCCTGAACATCCACTTAATACAAGTATCATCATAAGCATTACGCTTATAACAACATTCCGTAATCGTTTCATCGTATCACCTCTTCCATGATTATTGTATTATCTTTAGAAAAAGTCAATTTTAGCTCTTAGAGAAACTATCACGTACAACAGATACCCCTTTCTCCCCTAACAATACCAATATAGAGCATATAAATAAGATTTTTTATTTAACTATTCTATTGTCTCCATATGAAAAATATGGTGTAATGCTTAAAAAGGTAAAGGAAATTTAATTCATATGGAAGAAACGATTCATTCTTTTCTCACAGCGCATCAAACAGTTGCAATCCCACTTAGCATTTTACTCAATATTCTTATTAGCTTAGCAGCCTTTATTCCTAGTATTTTTTTAACTGCTATTAATATCACACTATTTGGAGTAACAGAAGGAACACTCATATCCATTACCGGGGAAGCATTGGGAGCTATCATCTCTTTTTATTTATATCGTCTTGGTTTTCAAAAAACTGCTCAAAAAAATATAGATAAATACCCAAAAGTACAAAGACTTCTTTATGTACAAGGAAAAGAAGCTTTCTTTCTCGTTTTATCATTTCGCCTCGTTCCCTTTATCCCTTCTGGCATTGTTACATTGTTTGCATCTCTTGGAACGATGTCCATTCTAACTTTTAGCGTCGCTAGTACACTTGGTAAAATACCAGCATTACTTATTGAAGTGTATTCCACCTATCACGTTATGAACGGAACGAATGAAGCAAAGTGGATTATTGCCATTGCTGGTTGTATCGGCTTGTTTTATGTGTGGAAAACATGGAAGAAACAATGAAAAAAGGAGCATTTTGCTCCTTTTTTCATTATATAAAGGGAGTGGAACTTAGTTCACACCAACTGCATCATATGATTGCTTCACAGCCGTCACTTCTGCAGAGCTTGCGCCGTATAAGTCAGCTGCTGCTTGTACTAAGGCAGCACGAGCTTGACTGAAAGTTGCAGATTGAGTTAAGTATACTGTATTTGCACGATAGTAGATTGCACCTACTTTATCTTTACCAATGCCATTTACCGTTACACCATAATGCGTACCGCCATTTGCTAATAAGTAAGCAGCTTTATTGACAATACTACTATTTGTATGAACGCCGCCATTATCACTCGTTCCTGTATAACGTTTAGAATAATGATCTGGGTCACCATACTTTGTTGGATCGCTCATAGAACGAAGCGCATCCCCAGCTTTACCAGGTGTATAAATATCTTCACCAATTTCCCAATCTGGATTACGGTTATCATAGTATTCTACTAACGTTCCAAAAATATCAGAAATTGCCTCATTTAATGCACCAGATTCATTTTGATAAATAAGATTAGAACTTCTTTCTGTCACAGCATGTGTTAGTTCATGTCCAATTACATCTAAACCACCAGATAACGGAGCAAATGTAGTTCCATCTCCATCCCCATACACCATTTGTGATCCATTCCAGAAGGCATTGTTATAGCTTCTGCTATAGTGAACCGTAGATTTTAACGCTGCACCGGCATTGTCATAAGAATTGCGGTTAAACGTATTTTTATAGTAATCATACGTTACACCTGCATAATAATGAGCATCCACTGCTGCTGCATCATTACTAGCATTAAAGATATTATCTGCATCCGCCCATAACGTTCCTGGAAGAGTAGTACGGTTATTCCCATTGTATGTGTAAATTGCTGCACCGCGTGTATTATCTTGTAAATAATAGCTAGATCCAGATAATGTTGTATTAATAGACTTTGTGTCACCTAGTACACCTTTACCTGTCCCTACTTTATTTGTTCCTGTTACAGGCTTAGTAGTAGATCCAACTGCAGGTTTAATTGGTGACTTATTGTCATTTGTTACATTATCAATTGTATTATATTTGTTTAAAACTTTACCGCTATCAGCTTCAATGAAATAATAATAGTTTCCTGGCTCTGGATCTAAGAAGTTTAATTTCACAACATATGCATATGTTGTTTCTTGACCATTTTGATATACATATAAATCCGCAGATGGCTCTACTTCATACTTTGGAGTGAACCCTAAGTCTTGTTGTGCAATTGCAATTGCTTTTTCTCCTTCAATTTTATTTTTGTTTTTCAATTTCTCTTTCTTGTCTAACTCAGGCGCAACTGTTCCTGATACAACTTTTAATGCACCATCTTTCCCAACATGAGCCACTTGGGTAGATCCCCATACTGGTACACCTTCATATACTTGTTGTAAACGGACAACTGTTGCATCGCCAACAGAGTCTTTTGTAACTTGTTGTACTTTAAAAGATTCTTCTGCACTTTTTGCGCCTAGTTTATAATCCTTTTTAGAAGCATTTAAATAATCAAATACAACAGTTTCTGCCTTCTTTCCTGATGCACCAGTTAGATTGCCCGATACAAACTCAGGAGATTGTACTGTCTCATTGTATTTCTTTGTGGAAAGTACATTCTTTGATTCTGCAAACGCAGAGCTTGTTCCCCCAAATGTTGTTACTGCCATTCCAGCTGCTAACACAAACGCTAAACTCTTTTTCTTCATATTCTCTTCCCCCTAGCAAAAGTTTTTTTAAAAGAGTAGCTTTATAGTAGCATTAAGTTTCCACTATTAAAATACTGAAAATTGAAATAATTTCTTTCTCAAGTTTTGTAGAATTTTGACGAGCAATTTTTGAAAAAATCTCTCAAGGGAGGATAGATGATTATATGCAAGATTACAATTATCATCGCTATCAGTGAACACTAAAAAAGATGGCCTCGGTACAATACCGAAACCACCTTTTAAGTTCTTGAGTTTGTAAAGATCTTTTTATTAAACTGTACAATTTAAATAGATAGGAATTTTTTTAATTGAATTATATATTTACAACTTCAGTTTCATTAGCTGCTTGTCCAAAAATATCTGGTTTTTGAGTATATTGTGTATCAGCTAATACAACTACTGACACTACTGTTAAAATGATACCTATTACTACTTTTTTCATCCTTATCCCTCCCGTGTCATTTCGAGCGCTTCAATTGCTAATTTATAATAATCATTACTTTCTTTAAACTGAAAAGAATTAGAGAAGTATTCAGCAAGCTCAATATATACTTTCTTTAATTCTTTTATACTTCCTGCACTTTTAAAAAAGGTATCGCTTCTGTTTCTAAGAATACTTTATATACACTTGGTTCTGTAAAATACTTATAACGAAGCATAAGGAGTAAGTACAACTTCGTATTACACCTTTCATCTTTCTTAGCAGAAATTATTGCCTTATCAATCCACTCTTTTGTTTCTTCTAATTGTTCAAGGTGAATACATTGAATAGCCATCTCATATAACGTATCGACGTAGTTCACATCTTCTTCTTTTTGATATTGTAAACTTTCTATATAATATTTTTTAGCTTCTTCATACTTTTTCTTTCTATAATATATATTGCCAATGTTACCTAATACGATTGACATCAATACATCTTTTCCTGAAAAAGAATCCGCTTCACGCAGTATACTTTCATAAATTTTTAATGCTTCATCATACTGTCCTTTTTCAACGTAGCTTAACGCAACGACAATTTGACAATTAATCACATTTCGGAACTTATATTCATTTCGAAATCCTTCCATAGCAATATTAGCAAAATGAAGTGCCATGTGTGGAATTTCTAAATGACTATATGCAAGTGCTAAATTATAATAAATTCCGGTTTCATAATAATTTTGTTCTTTTGCCATTAGTTCTGTCTGAACTAAAAACTGTAATCCCTCTTGCCACTTATGTTGTAGGCAATAGCATAAAGCTTGACTATACTTATATAACAGTTGCTGAAATGGGGAGTATTTTTTATAAACTTTCTTAAGTCTCTCCAACTCTTCTTTAAGGGCTGGTATATTTCTCTTCATAATTAAATACCGTGTATATAACAATTTATAGTAATTTACAATTTCAAAATCGACAATTTGCTTCATTTCGCTTTCTAGTTCTCTATATAAATTTTCAACTCTATGCTTATCTAAGTGAACTAGAGCCCTTAACCACTCCTCCAACTTCTCTTTCACTTCCGCTTCAATATCTCTTAAATCTGAAACCGCAATCTCTAATCTTGCGCATAACAACTGCAATATTTCCTCAGAAGCTTCAATTCGCCCATTTTCAATTTTACTTAAATATGAGACGGAACAAATGCCTTGACAAAGCTCTTCTTGTGTCATTTTTTGTTGGAGTCGCTTGTAAAAAATTTGCTTACCCATTTTTTCTAAATTTTGCCGCATACGTCCCTCCTCCATTCTACTTTATACCCTATTACCTTAATAATACATAAAATTAAACGAAAGATAAATTGATAAATAAAAATATTCTGAATGATTTTTTTATTTATTTTCACTTTATAACATTTATGGTATTTAGCAAAAAAATAAAAAAAGAGGTATACTATAACCAATATATGGAGGTGTTTACGTTATGACGCATTATAAAGACGATAGTTACGCCTTACACACAGACTTATATCAAATTAATATGGCTTATACATATTGGAAAGATAATATTCATAACCGCCGTGCAGTATTTGATTTATACTTTCGCAAGCTACCTTTTGAAAACGGTTATGCTATTTTTGCAGGGCTTGAAAAGATTATAGAGTATGTGGAGAGCTTTGGGTTTACAGATAGTGATATTGCCTATCTAAAGGAACTTCAATTTGAGGAAGATTTTTTACACTACTTACAAAATATGAAGTTTAGCGGATCCATTCGTAGTATGCAGGAAGGCGAAGTTGTCTTTCATAATGAACCGCTTTTACGCATAGAAGCACCACTTGGAGAAGCACAAATTATTGAAACGGCCCTCTTAAATATTGTGAACTACCAAACATTAATCGCAACAAAAGCTGCACGGATGAAGCATGCAGCTGGTGATGATGAACTCCTTGAATTCGGAACCCGCCGCGCTCATGAGTTTGATGCGGCACTTTGGGGAACACGCGCAGCATTCATCGGTGGTTTTTCCTCAACAAGTAATGTTCGGGCAGGAAAACGTTTTGGTATCCCTGTTGCCGGCACACATGCTCATTCTTTTGTACAAGCGTATCGTGATGAATATGTAGCATTCAAGAAATATGCAGAAACACATAAAAAATGCGTTTTTCTTGTTGATACGTATGACACATTAAAATCTGGTGTACCAAATGCCATCCGCGTAGCAAAGGAATTCGGGGACCGCATTGATTTTTATGGCATCCGTCTTGATAGCGGAGATATGGCCTACTTATCAAAAGAAGCACGCAAAATGCTAGATAATGCTGGTTTTACGAATACAAAAATTATCGCTTCAAGCGACTTAGATGAATACACCATCTTACATTTAAAATCACAAGGGGCAAAAATTGACGTATGGGGTGTTGGAACAAAATTAATTACATCATTTGAACAACCAGCATTAGGCGCCGTTTATAAACTAGTTTGTATTGAAGACGAAAATGGCGTACTAAACGACACGATTAAAATTTCTTCCAACCCTGAAAAAATTACAACACCAGGATTAAAGCGTCTCTATCGTATTATCAATCGTACCAATCATCATGCAGAAGGTGATTATATTGCATTAGAGACAGAAGAACCACAGCAAGAAGAGCGCTTAAAAATGTTCCACCCTGTTCATACGTATATTAGTAAGTTTGTCACGAACTTTGAAGCAAAAGAACTGCATCATGATATTTTCGTAAACGGACAGCGCACATACGAATTGCCAGACATACTTGATATTCAACGCCACACACAACACAGTCTAGCATCCTTGTGGGAAGAATATAAACGGACACTGAATCCGGAAGAATATCCAGTCGATTTAAGTCAAGCGTGCTGGGACCATAAAATGAACTATATCCAAACAGTGCGAGAACAAATTGCAAATTCTACAAAAAAATAAGGAGAGAAGCATCTCGCTTCTCTCCTTTTGCTTTTATAAATTGAAACTTCTATTAGGCTTTTACTCGTAACACACGCATCGCATTTAACACAGCTAGCAAAGTGACACCAACATCTGAGAAGACTGCTTCCCACATTGTCGCAATGCCAAATGCCCCTAATAAAAGAACAACACCTTTTATCCCTAAAGCAAAAATGATATTTTGCCATACGATACTGCGCGTACGTTTTGAAATTTGAATAGCCGTTGCAATCTTCGAAGGTTCATCTGTCATAATTACAATGTCAGCTGCTTCAATTGCTGCATCTGATCCTAAACCGCCCATTGCAATACCGACATCTGCTCTTGCTAATACTGGTGTATCGTTAATGCCATCCCCAACGAATGCTATTTTTTCTTTCGGATGTTTTGTCGCATCAATTTTTTCAATTTCTTCTACTTTTTGCTGTGGCAACAGTTCTGCATGAACTTCGTCAATTCCAAGTTGTTTTCCAACTGCTTCTCCGACTGATTTTGCATCGCCAGTTAACATAACGGTTCTTTTCACACCAAGTTGTTTTAATAATTGAATGGCTTGCTTAGCATCCTCTTTAATTTCATCAGAAATTACAATATATCCAGCATACATACCATCTACAGCTACGTGGACGAGTGTTCCAACTGTTTGCGGTTGCTGGAATGGAATATTTTCTTTACTCATTAACTTTGCATTTCCAGCAAAAATTTCTTTTCCGCTAACTTTCACAACTGTGCCATGACCAGAAATTTCATTATACTCCTCAATCATATGCTCATTCACTGCTTTTCCATATGCAGCTCGAATTGACTGTGCAATTGGATGATTCGAATATACTTCTGCAAATGCTGCATACTCTAACAATTCTTCTTTCGTCACAAATTCGCTCGGCTGCATATCAGTTACTTTAAATACACCTTTTGTTAACGTACCTGTTTTATCAAATACGATATGTTTTACATCATTTAATGCTTCTAAATAGTTACTGCCCTTTATTAAAATTCCGTTCTTAGATGCTGCGCCAATACCACCGAAGAAACCAAGTGGAATAGAAACAACCAATGCACAAGGACAAGAAATAACAAGAAAGACTAACGCTCTATAAATCCAATCTGAGAACGTTGCCCCCTCTATAATAAGTGGTGGAACAAAAGCTAGTACTGCAGCTGTAATTACGACAGCTGGTGTATAGTAACGAGCAAACTTCGTAATAAAGTTTTCTGTTGGCGCCTTACGACTACTTGCATTTTGCACCAAATCAAGAATTTTTGAAACAGTAGATTCACCGTATTCTTTCGTCACTTCAATTGTTAATACACCATTTTGGTTAACGAAACCACTTAATACGTCACTGCCAACTTCTACTTCACGCGGTACAGATTCTCCTGTTAACGCCGATGTATCTACCATTGATGTTCCTTCTATTACTTTACCGTCTAATGGTACTTTCTCACCTGGCTTGACGATAATGAAATCACCAATCTGCACATCTTCTGGCGATACTTGTTTCATTTCATTTCCTAGCTTTAAGTTTGCATAATCAGGTCTAATATCCATTAACGAGCTAATAGATTTACGTGAACGATTCACTGCCATACTTTGGAACAGTTCGCCTACTTGATAAAAGAGCATAACCGCGACCGCTTCTGAATAGTTTTGAGTCCCCAAAGCACCAAGTGTTGCAATTGCCATTAAGAAATTTTCATCAAACACTTGCCCGCGTACAATATTCTTTGCAGCACGTAAAACTATATCGCCGCCTATAATAATATAAGCAATCATGAAAAGTGGAATTGTGATGATTTGCGGTAATGAAGCTAGTGCAGCAATAGCAGTTAAAATCGCCCCAATCGATAACCGCCAAATCATTTTTTTCGTATTCGCTTCTCCGTGATCATGACTATGATTATGTTCTGTTTTCTCTTTCTCACGCACTACGTTTACTTCTGGTTCTAATTTCTGTACGACTTCTTTTATGTTCGCAACAGTTGTCTCTAATTCTTGTTTGTTTGCTACTTCTACTCTTAATTTTTTAGAAACAAAATCAACAGATGCAGATGTAACTGCAGGCATTTCGTTTATTTTTGTTTCTATCTTCATCGCACAATTCGCACAATCCAAGCCTTCTAACACAAATGTTTCTTTTGTTGCTTTCGTTTTTTGTTCTTCTTTCACATGAATATGCGGTTCTAATTTATTTACAAGTTGCTTTGCTTCCATTACAACATGTTCTTCTTTTTGTTTCGCTGTTTCTACCGTCATTGTTTTCGTTACAAAGTTAACAGAACAAGAAGATACCCCTTCTAAATCTCCAACACCTTTTTCAATTTTCATCGCGCAGTTCGCACAATCCAAGCCTTCTAACACAAGTTTTCGTTTTACCAATGCTTCCCCCATATGTCTCCCTCCTTGTGTCTCTATTGCTCTTCTTCGTTTACATGCTCAAATGCCTGTTCGAAAATGCGAATGACATGATCATCAGCAAGTGAATAGTACACTACTTTTCCTTCTTTACGATTTTTCACAAGCTTTGCTTGCTTTAATACACGTAATTGATGAGAAATAGACGATTGCGTCATTCCGAGTAAATATGCTAAATCACATACGCACAGTTCTGCTTCAAATAAAGCATGTAAAATACGTGTGCGTGTACGATCTCCTAATACTTTAAATAACTCTGCTACTTGACTTAAGCTATCATCTTGGGGAATTGTTTGTTGTACTTGTTCTACAATTTCTTGATGAATGACATTTTGTAAACACGTTTCTTCGGTTGTTTCTACTTTTTGTTCAGTCACAATAGTTCACCTCTTTATTTGAACATATGAACAATCATTCATATATGTTATGCTTTTATTATATGAATGATCGCTCATATGTGTCAATAATTTCCGTTTTTATTTTTTGAACATTGTGTGTAAAAGTAAAAAACCGGAGGGAATGTCATGAAAAATAAGCAAAATCAAAAAATTTATAAAACATTATCTAGCTTTTATGATTTGTTCATGCAAAACCGTTTCTTTATCAAAGCAAGAAAACGAGCACTTTCGCTTATACCTTTTACAGAAAATCAGAAAATATTATTAGTTGGAGTTGGTACAGGACAAGATATTCCTCTTCTTCCGAAAGATACCCTCATCACTGGAATTGACCTCTCAGAACATATGCTAAAGCAAGCCAAAAGAAAGTATCCTTATTCTCATGTTACATATCAACAAATGAATGCCGAAGAGCTTACATTTCCAAACAATTCATTTGATGTTATTATTTTAAATCTCATTTTAAGCGTTGTAGAACATCCTAATGCCGCGCTTTCAGAAGCGCTGCGCGTAATGAAGGAAAAAGGGACTATTGTAATCTTGGATAAGTTTCTTCCTGAAGAAAAACAACTACATACATCAAGGAAATTAATGAACTTTATTACCGAGCGACTCGGAACAAACATTAATCGTAAGTTGAGTAATATTATAGGAACGTTGTCACTCACCATCCAATACGAAGAGTCATCTATTTTTCATGGTAATTACCGCATTGTGCTTTTAAAATATAAAAAAAGAACTGAATGAGCTTTGCTCACCAGTTCTTTTTTTATTTAGGCTTAATTGCATCTACAATCAATGAGACAAAACCAAGTTTCCCATCTTGGTTGCGATGATCGAAGCGTTTCGACCGATAAATAAAGCCTTCTTTTTCATTCCAGTCGTTATAATGAAATTCCCCGTTTTCATCACAATACTCTAGTAATTTCACCTCAAAACCAGCTTCTTCAAACATCGAAGTCATCGTTTTATAGTTATGAACAATTTTATGGCTTGCAGCTGGATGATCTAGTGGTCCAGGTCCTCCGACTTGTACCCCAGCTTGATAATCTTCATCTGGAAAAAACGCATCTGGTACTGCACAGCGAATATAGCCCCCTGGTTGTAAAAATTCATAACAAACTTTTGCAGCTTCTACTCCCTCTTCATATGTTAAATGCTCCCACACATGCTCTGCCAAGATTGCTGCTATAGCGTTTGGAGCAAACTTTTTCGTCCAATCTGCCCTTTTTAATAAATTTAGTTCATCTTCTTGTGTATGCAGCCAGCCTGGGTTATTGTTATATCCTTCTGCTCCAACTACAACTTTTAATTCTTCTTTTACAGCCATTATTTCTCCCCCTTTTATATCTTTCAACATACAAATTTCTACAATATTTTCCAATTCCCTTTTTACACATAAAAAAGCCTTGTACGCTCCCCAACGCACAAGGCTTTCTCCCTTTAATTTGCTTGTTTTAAATGCTCTTGCGAACTTTCATCTTCTTTTAAATGGCTATGTTTCTTAGAATACACGAAGTATACAATAACCCCTAACGCAAGCCACGCACCGAAGTATAACCATGTTGTCAGCGGTAAGTTAACCATTAAGAATAAACAACATGCAATCGAAATGATTGGTAGCGCTGGTACAAGCGGCACCATAAAGCCACGTTGTAACTTTGGATGTGTTTTACGAAGGATCAGTACAGAAACAGCTACCATTGCAAATGTTAGTAATGCTCCAATATTCGCTAAGTTTGACAATTCTTTTAAATCGACAAATCCGGCAATTAAAGCACTTACGATACCTGTTAACCATGTTGAAAATACCGGCGCTTCTGTTTTCTTGTTAATTTTTGCAAATGATTTCGGAAGTAAACCGTCACGGCTCATCGCAAAGAATACACGTGTTGTTGCAAAAATGTAAGCAAAAATTACGGCCATGATACCAATTACTGCACCAATTGAAATAACACCTGCTACTTTATCCTGTCCAACAACTTCTAATACATAAGACATCGCTTCTGGTACATTTAATTCTTTGTATGACACCATTCCTGTCATAACAAGACAAACTGCAACATAAATAACTGTACAAACAGCAAGTGATGCAATAATACCAATCGGTAAATCACGCTGTGGATTTTTTACTTCTTCAGCTGAAGTTGCTAACGCATCAAATCCTAAGAAAGCAAAGAATACTGCGGCTGCTCCGGCAAAAACCCCACTTACGCCATACGGTGCAAATGGTATCCAGTTTGTTGGTTTTACATAGAACACACCAACTACAATAAACAATACAACAATACTAATTTTAATTAATACCATTGCATTATTTACACGTTTACTTTCTTTCGTACCACGAGATAGTAACCATGTTAATACTAACGTAATTATAACCGCTGGAAGGTTTACAATTCCACCGTGAGCTGGAATCGTTAATAATTGTTTCGGAATTTCTAATCCCAATCCACTCACTAAATTATTAAAGTAACCAGTCCAACCACCAGCTACCGCTGCTGTTGTTAGAACATATACTGACAATAATGTCCATCCCATTAAATGAGCAACAAATTCTCCAATTGTTGCATATGAATACGTATATACACTTCCTGATACAGGTAGTGCTGTAGCAACCTCTGCATAACATAATGCCGCAAAGCCGCAAACAATTGCTGCAATCATAAATGAGAAAATAACAGCTGGACCAGCATCTCTTGCTGCTACTATTCCAGTTAATACAAGAACGCCTGTACCGATAATCGCTCCAATTCCTAACATTGTTAAATCAAATGCCCCTAATGATTTTGTCAAAGTCTTACTTTGACTTTGATCTAACAATTTTGTCACAGATTTCTTTTTGAATAAGTTGGCCACGATTCTTGCCCCTTCTAGATAAGAAGAGCTAAGAGGCACTTCTCTTAGCTCTTATCCTGATGTATGAAAATATTGTTCGATATTTAAATTAGCAAGATACTGCTTCTGTTTCTAACAATTCTTTTGCTGCTTTATATTCTACACCGTGAGCTTCTGCAACCGCTTCGAATGTTACATAGCCATCTAACGCGTTAAGACCTTTTAATAATGCAGTATTTTCTAGACAAGCTTTTTTGTAGCCTTTGTTTGCGATTTGTACTGCATATGGTACTGTAACATTTGTTAATGCAAGTGTAGATGTACGTGGAACCGCACCAGGCATGTTTGCAACTGCATAGTGAACTACGCCGTGTTTTTCATAAGTTGGGTTGTCATGTGTTGTAATGCGGTCAGTTGTTTCAAAAATACCACCTTGATCGATTGCGATATCAACAACAACAGAACCTGGCTCCATAGACTTGATCATTTCTTCTGTTACAAGTTTTGGTGCTTTTGCTCCTGGAATTAATACTGCACCGATTACAAGATCAGACTCTTTTACAGCTTGTGCAATATTGTAAGGATTAGACATTAAAGTTGCCACTTGGTTGCCGAAAATATCATCTAATTGACGAAGACGCTCTGCACTTAAGTCGATAACTGTTACTTCAGCACCTAGACCAACTGCAATTTTAGCTGCATTTGTACCAGCTTGTCCACCACCGATAATTGTTACTTTACCGCGTTTTACCCCTGGAACACCTGCAAGTAAAATACCTTTTCCGCCTTTATTTTTCTCAAGGAATTGTGCACCAAGTTGTGCAGCCATACGACCTGCTACTTCACTCATAGGTGCTAGTAATGGTAAAGAACGGTTTTCTAATTGAACTGTTTCGTAAGCGATTGCTACTACTTTATTTTCAATTAATGCTTTTGTTAATTCTGGTTCTGGAGCTAAGTGTAAGTAAGTGAATAACACTAAACCTTCACGGAAATATTTGTATTCGCTCGCAACTGGTTCTTTAACTTTCATTACCATTTCCATAGCCCAAGCTTCTTCAGCTGTTTCTACGATTTTTGCTCCTGCTTCTACATATTGCTCATCAGTGAAACCTGATCCTAATCCTGCACCCTTTTCAATGAATACTTCGTGATTGTTACGAATTAAATGTACAACACCAGCTGGTGTCATAGCTACACGGTTTTCGTTGTTTTTAATTTCTGCTGGTACCCCAATACGCATAATAAAATGCCCCCTTATAATTAACAGAAAAAAGGAATTCTTTTTCTTTTTTGTAATAATTAATAACTTATGAATTTATTCTAGCATAACTTTTCAAGTATGAAAACGCTAACATATTCAAAATATAAAAGTTTTTATATTTTGAATATTGTAAATATAATAAACTATATTTTATTTAAGAAGTATGTATACTGTCGCTCTCTTTTCTGTAATTCCACTTTTATTATTCCCAGAAAATATTTTGAAGCATATAGGTGTTGTGCAAATATTGAAAGGATAAGTTGGATTATATAGGTAAAAATTTATCAATGATTCCTGTAAATTTTTGTTTAACATCTTTACAAAACCTTTGATAATATACACATTGCTTTATTACTATAATTTTTGAAGTTAAATCAAATACTATGTTCATTAAATTTAATTGAACGAAACCACTTATAAAACAGAGCATTATCCTTGTATTTTTTTACATCAATCCGTGTTTTTAAACGAACACCAAATATAGCTAAGTTAAATCATACATAAATTTCTACACAATTTCGAATAATTTTTTCTTACAACAATTCATCTGCAACCAAATCTGGGTAACTGACTTGAGGATAGATAACAAACAATGAATACTCCCCCACTGATGGAAGTTTCACTTTATTAAAAATGAAAGAAATTACTCAACAACAAAGGCCTATCCCTGCTTGGGATAGGCCTGATAGAATTTATTACTCTGATACTGTCGAAGTGTTGATGACTTGTTATAAAACAATTCGTTTTTCAGTTTCAGAATCAAAATAATGAACTTTGTCCATATTCAAAGCTAGATCCATCTCAGATTGACTATGCACATCAACTGAGGAGTTAACACGCGCGACAAAGGATTGACCATTGATATTAGAATAAAGATATGTTTCTGATCCCATTAATTCTGATACATCAATCGTTACCGTTATCTTTGTATTATGAGGTAAATCTACAAGTGTTTTTCCGTAATAAAAATCTTCTGGACGTATACCTATGATAATTTCTTTATTCACATACCCTTTGTTTCGTAAACTTTTCATCTTCTCTTCTGGAACTTCAATTTTCCATTTATCAATCATAACAGCATTTTCTGTTAATGTTCCTTTGAAAAAGTTCATTCCAGGAGAGCCGATAAAGCCTCCGACAAATACATTCTCTGGTTTTTCATAAACTTCTTTAGGGGTACCGACTTGTTGGATGATACCGTCCTTTAGCACAACTAAGCGTGTCGCCATTGTCATCGCTTCTATTTGATCATGTGTAACATACACAGTTGTTGTTTGCAGCTGTTGGTGTAACTTTGTAATCTCAGCACGCATTTGAACGCGCAGCTTCGCATCTAAGTTTGATAATGGCTCGTCCATTAAGAAAACTTTTGCATTTCGAACAATCGCTCGACCTAATGCAACACGCTGACGTTGTCCACCTGAAAGTGCCTTTGGCTTTCGGTCTAAATATTGCTCAAGTCCAAGGATTTGTGCTGCATGTTTCACACGTTGGTCAATTTCCTCTTTACTATATTTTCGCAGCTTTAAGCCGAACGCCATGTTATCATAAACTGTCATATGTGGATAAAGAGCGTAGTTTTGAAAAACCATTGCGATATCTCGATCTTTCGGTGTAACATCATTTACACGCTCTCCATCAATATAAAAGTCTCCATCTGAAATCTCCTCAAGTCCTGCAATCATACGTAATGTCGTCGATTTCCCGCATCCTGAAGGTCCAACCAAAACGATAAATTCCCCATCATTCACTTCTAGATTAAAATCTTTTACGATTGTCATATCATTATCATATTTCTTATAAATATTTTTGAATGATAGCTGAGCCATAATTGCCTCCTATAATTTTAGCTATTTTTAATAGATACTGTTATTGACAATATTGACCACACATTGTTTTATAAAATTTTAGAAATGTCCTTCATACTGTCTAAAATATAATCCGCTTCGCCTTCCAAATCTTCCTTACTGCTCGCACCCGATAAGACACCCACTACTTTAATATTGCTATTTCTTGCAAATTTAATGTCTGTTAGTGTGTCGCCTACCATTAAAATATCTTCTTCATTCAATGAAAATTTCTCTTTGAACATATAATAGAAATCACTGTCAGGCTTTGGTTTATTAACACCATCATCTGCACCTAAAAAGTCTACATAATCATATAATCCTGTCATTTTAAGTGAATGAATAGCTGCATCAACGTCGTCTGCTGTAACAACGCCTATTACATATTCATGATCTTTTAAATATTTTAATGTTTCTTTTGCACCTTTCACTTCTGTAAATACGAGATCATCTGCTGTAGAGTGTTTTTTGAATAATACACATGCCTCATGAATAAAGCTCTCTTTATCCACATTTTGATTTTCTAATAACGAAAACCATGCAGCCGCAATAAAGTAATTTGTTTGACAAGCTAGTAAACTCGTACTCTCAAAATCGTCATCACTCATACCAATAATCTTTAGGTATTCATTTCGTTTACTTTTTTCATTTGGATACATTTGAAATATATCATCTAGCACACGATGAACAACTTTGTACCATACAGAATCTAGCTGTATAAGTGTTCCATCTTTATCAAAAATAATTCCTTTATTCACCCTCTGGTCCTCCTAAAACTTCATACCATGTTTTAATATCCTGACGCTTAACGTTATTATGAATAGGATTTATAAACGCTACTAATTCATCATCTTCCCAACCTTCAACTCTAGCATATGCTCCTTCATTTAAAGAAAAGTCAAAGGTTACTTGGCTACCAAATTCTTTTTCAATTATTTGGCCATTCACAATCAATCTCCACTCGCACGGTTTATCTGTCTGAATGTTGTAGCGAATATTTCCTTGAGCCTCATCGCCGACATAAATGGTTTTACCTTCATTTTGAATATCTATCTCTAATTTTCTAAATCGAGAAAAATAAATTCTGCCTCTTTGAATAGCATCCTTTAAGTTTTTAATAGATAAGCCATTACATAATACATACGTTCCTGGGTCACCATAAATTGATGGGTCTTTAGATCCTGGGAATGTTTTAGATGGATGTAAATGAGAATCACTTCCGCCTATCCCCCAGATTTTAAGACCATTTAACCACATTTGATCGAAGAATTTTAAAGCTTCTAAAGTAGATGGCTTACTTTTGCTATAAGTTGGATCACACATGATTTCCATTGTATGAATATTTTCTAGATCAATATCAATTTGGTTCGTCCAAGGTTTCATAAATGCGTGATTCACACTAATTAAATAGTCTTTTTCTTTTATGAAAGAAAATAATTCATCCATGCTTTTAGCGTTAAGCGATTCATCTAAATACTCTGTGAAGTTAACGTATTCTTTCATCCCGAACACATTGTAATGACCGTAAGGAGTTGTAAGTTCCATCGATGGTATTATCAATGTGCTTCCTTTTTGATAAGATGGCATAACAATATTGTGTTCCGTCGCATATAAAAAATCTAACTCTTGTTTTTCACATACGCTCATTGCCAGCTCGTCATCCATCTCGCCATCTGTTAAATCTGTGTGGACATGAAAATCTCCTTTGTACCAACGATGCTCTTCATTTATTACCTTTTCAAAATTGTATTCATCAATAAAGACATTTTCCTTGCAAAAATGCTCTCGATTATATTCTCGTTCTACCTCGTCATTCACTAATATATTTACCTTATAGTCCATGTTTCTTCCGGTAAACTTTAGTGCTTTATCTGCACAATGAGGGGTATATACTACTTCTAATTCCCAATTACCAGACGGTATTTCCCCTCCAACGCAACCAGCGGAACAAAACTTTGGATCTTTTGCAACAACTAGTTTTTCGTCAACAATTGGCGTTTGATACTGTATACGTACATACCCATTAGGGTCTCTCAAGATTAGTAAAAGCGGAATTTTTCGGCCGATCCCTTGATCGATAGTTAATGTAAAGTTGACAATGTCAGTTGAATCCATTTGGAAACAATGTTTATTTTTTACGAATGGAGAAAGAGTCATGGCACCTTTCATTTCAATCATGATTTCCACACCTTTTTTCTATTTTTACTTACCAAAATATAGAGGAGAGGTACCTCTTTGGTTCAAAAGCACCTCTCGTTCCTTTACAAAGTAATACGTGAAAACTTTATTTCTTCTTTTTCACGACTTTATCTAATTCTTCCTGCGCAACTTTAGCCGCTTCATCTAATGCTTGTTTTGCAGGGATTCCTTCAATTTCTACTTTATCCTTAGCTACATTTAATGCGTCATTGATTTTACCACCTGTTGGATCCACAAATGGCGCAACTCCATATTTATTAGCTTGCTCTACTGGAACTAATGCTTGTGGTTGTTTTTTAACAAACTCAGCATAAGGAGCATAATCTGTTACATGGTTACGAACAGGGATATAGCCTGTTGCCATTGACCATTCAGCTGTTTTCTCAGTGCTTGTAGCAAATTTCATAAAGTCATATGCACCTTTTGCTACTTCTGGATCAACATTTCTCGTTAATGTGAATAAATAACTTTCTAATTTTGGCGCTGGTTTATGATCACCCCAACCTGGTTGTGGTACTGCTCCAAATGTGTCAAGGCGTTCTTGCTCAGTCATTCCTTTACCTAACGATTTAAAAACAAATCCTTGGTCACCAGATGAGCCTGTATATCCTAACGTTTTACCTTCAACTAAATCAATGATTGTTTTATCCCAATACTCCCATCCAGTTCCACCTGAATGAATATTCATAATTTTATCGTCATGAAGCCATGTACGGAATTTTTCCCATACTGTAACCCAAGTGTCATCGTTGATTAACACTTTTGTACCATCTTCACTTAATACATTTCCGCCAGCACTGCGAACTGCGTCAATTAAGTTTGACGTACCCCACATTGGCATCCAACCTGCGTATGTGACATTTCCACTTGCGTCACGTTTTGCTACTTTTTTCGCTACTTTTTCTACACCTTCCCACGTCTTTAAATCGTCAGGTGTAAAGCCATTTTCCGCTAACACTTTTTTATTGTAATAAAAGATTTGAGTTGTACCGTAAAAAGGAATTCCATACAATTTCCCATCAATTGTTGCTTGATTCATAAAACCTTTTCCGTAATCGTCTTTATTAAATTGCTTATCATCTTTAACATATTGATCTAGAGGTACAATTAACTTTTTCTTCGCATATTCTTGAATGACGTCTGAACCTAACAATGCAATTGCCTCTTGGTTATTCGCTGCAAATCCACTTTGAAGCTTTTGATAAGACTCATCGTAGTTACCTGCTTTTGTTGTTTTCACTACATACTTGTCTTGACTTTTATTGTATTCCTCGACAATCTTATCTACTTGATCTGCAAGTGAACCACCTACGCCATTAATAAACGGAACAACAATCTTATCCCCTTCTTTAGTTACTTTGACAGTATTTCCTTTTCCACCTGAACAGCCTGCAAGTGCACCAACAAATAATGACAAAATCGTTAAAAGCATTAATAATTTTCTCATCCCGAATGTCTCCTTTAATGTTTAGTTAGCCTTTTATTCCTGAATCAGTAACGCCTGAGAGGAACCATTTTTGTAAAACTAAAAATACGATTAAGAGCGGCACTGTAGCGATTGTACTTGCAACCATAATGTGCGACCAATCTCGGCCTAAGGAACTATTAATGAAATAATCAGCAATTCCGTTAGTAATTAATTTTTTGTTGCCATCATTCAATATAAGAGCTGGCCAAATATAATTATTGTAATTCCCAATAAATGTAACCAAACCTAGTGTTACAAATGATGATTTCGTCATTGGAAAAATAATCTTCCAAAGAATACGCCAATCACTTGCTCCATCAATTTTGGCTGCTTCTACTGTTTCATAACCAACCTTGTGGAATGACTGTTTTAAATAGAAAATACCGAATACACTAACAGCCATAGTGATAATGTATCCAAAGTGCGAATTAAGTAAGCCCGTTTTTCCTAACATCACATATACCGGAACATACGATACAGCTCCAGGAATCATGTACGTTGCCATGACAACACTAAATGTCAAGTTCTTCCCTTTGAACTTATAAAATGCCAACATATAAGCAAAGAGTGCAGACGAAACAAGTACATATATAGTAATGAGGAAAGAGGTATAAAAACTATTAAATATATACGTGTTAAATGGAAGAATGTCTAATACTTGACGATAATTTTCCCAGTGGAATTCCTTAGGCCAAAAACCTCCTTGTAATACTTCACTGGATGTTTTAAACGAACCAAGTACCATCCATATGAATGGAAAGACAAACAAGATACTTGATACAGCCAAAAAGATATGCTTTAGAATTAATGGCGTCTTTTTCTTATCATTCATCTTAATAGTTCACCCACTTGTCACCTATTATCTTGTTTATAACGGATAGTAGGATTGTAATGATTAATATAATAAATGCGATTGCCGTTGCGGACCCCATATCGAACTGTTCAAACGCTTGTTGGAAGAATAAATAAAGTAACGTTCGTGTCGAACCACTCGGTCCACCTTGTGTTAAAATTTTAATTTGATCATAAGCCTGTACCGAAGTAATTATATTGACAACAACTAAGAAGAAAGTTGTTGGTGAAACCATCGGTAGTGTTACATTTCGAAATTTCTGCCATGAATTTGCTCCATCAATACTAGCAGCTTCATACAAGCTATCTGGTACTTTCTCTAGTGCACCGATATAGAAAAGCATCGTCCATCCAACTAGTTTCCATACCGTTACAATAATGACCGCTAGCATCGCTGTATCACTGCTCTTCAGCCAGTCCAAACCCGGTATCCCGAAAAATTCTAGCGCCTTATTGATAGCTCCATATTGAGGTTCATATAGAAGTGACCATACAATGGATACAGCTACCGTTGGTGTTACCCAAGGCGAAAAAATCATTAATTGATAAATTGCAGAGCCTCTGAACTTCTTTCGGAAGAACAATGCGAAACCTAAACCTAATACAATCGTTGGAACGACTGTCCCAATTCCAAAATAAAGAGTATTTAACAATGCCTGTATAAAAGAATCCTGTGTAAACAAATTAATATAGTTATCTAAACCAACAAAATTAAAGTCACTGGTCATGAAATCCCAGTCTGTAAAACTAATACCTAAACTAAATAAATTCGGAATGATCCAAAATAATATTAGAGGTATTCCAACCGGTAATAAAAAGAACACAGCTTTTGATAATTTTATTTGCATTCTTGCACCTCCTAATTCATATTGTACGAGCACATTATTAATACAATGTTGTTATTATGTTAACGAATTGTAAAATCAACATAATAACAAAACAAAACAATGCATTTACAAAAAAACATAACAAAAAAGACTATTTCTCATTAAGAAATAGTCTACTTTAAGATGTTGTTTCTATACCGTTATTACTTCAATCCCTTTACTTAATAGAGCGTTTTGCCATCTTTCATCGAGTTTAGCATTTGTATACAGCGCATCGATATCCTCAAAATTTCCGCTTTTATAAAACTTTGTTAAATTAAACTTTGACTCATCTATCATCATCACAACTTGTTTTGCATTTTTCTTTAATTGCTGAAAAATCTGCGCATCCTCAATATACGAACACGTCAGTTCCTGCTCTAAAGAAATTCCATCACATGAAGCAAATAATTTATTAACAGTAAATTGGTTAAGATAGTTTAACGTCATTTCTCCAGACAATGCTAATGAATTTGAGTTTAATATTCCACCAAAGACTATTAATTTACAATCAAATGAATCATACTGTTCTTTAAGCTCAATAATCTTATTGACAGCTGGTATCGAGTTTGTTAGGATTGTCAAATTCTTTTTATCATGTATAAAATCCAAAATTTGCATCGTAGTCGTTCCAATTTCAATTGCAATAATATCGTTGTCTTCTACCACTTTACTTGCTTCCATAGCAATTTTTCGTTTTTCTTCAATATTCTCAGATCGACGTTTGTCAAAATAAAATTCAATGGTATGATCTTTTTCTTAACTGCACCACCATGTATTTTCGTCAGTTTACCTTCCTTATGCATCATATCTAAATCTCTTCGAATTGTTTCTGTGGTAACATTTAACACTTTGGCTAAATCATTTACCATCACTCGATTGTATTTTTCTAACTCATCAAGTATGTATTTTCTTCGCTCAAATTGTGTATAAGATTTCATCCAATTCACACCTCTTTGTATTACAAAAATATACATATTTCTAAAAATGCTTATAAAGACTAGAATGATACCTTTAGAATGACACTATCTATAAGTACAGTAGCGTTGTATGAATATACTCTCTATTTATCCCGCATTAACAGTAGACTCACACGGACAAGGATAACACAAATGCTACAATAAATGAACTACTAGAAGTATGAGATGAAAAACCTTTTTCTAGATTCTTCTCGATTATGAATGTCAATAGAAATGTTTAAGAAGCTAACAGCATATTAGTTTCTTCAATATATATATAACTATTTTCGAAATATATTTATCACTTTATCCCGCTATTCGCGGGCAGTGAGACCCCCACCTTAAAATTGAGAGAAAGGCGAAGAAGATCGGTGGGGGATGAAAGAAACCTCCACTGATGGAGGTTTCATTTTATTATTTTCGTATAATCACTCCAACTATTCACATCATAAAAAAAGGCCGCTTCTTCATATGATATCGTTATGCCCTTTACAAATGACTCTTGAAAAATAGTACGAGCTCCTTGGTCACCTTTTAATGTTTGCAAGAAAGGAAATGTTTTCTTTGCAAACAAAACAGGCGGTCTTGCAATTCCACGATACTTTGCTGCTACATAATAGACCGTTTCATTTTGTTTATAACAATCTATTAATTCATTAATTAGCTCTGTTTTAATAAAGGGTTGATCAGCAAGTAAGACAACAATCCCATCTGCTTTCATATGCATTGCTTTCTTAACACCGCAGCGAAGTGAATGTGATTGTCCTTGACTAGAATGAGAACAAGAAAGAATGTGCACGTTCTCATATCGTAATGATTGTGAAACCCAATTCGCGTCATTTGTGACAATAATAATATCGGAGAGATTTGAAGAAAGAGCGGTTTTGAGGGCTGCATTACCTAGTGGTTCATTATGTAAAGGAAGAGAAAGTTTTTGTATTCCCGGCCCCATTCGTCTACTATTTCCAGCCGCCAAGTATACACCAATGATTTTCATATCACTTCCCCCGCAACTGCCCGATGATTTCAGCCATGATACTAATGGAAATTTCACTTGGACCTTGTGCACCAATTGAAATTCCAACAGGAAAATGGAGTTGATGAGGGATTGGTTTACCTTCTAATAAGCGCTCTGTACGATGACGTGGTCCTAAAACACCTATATAATGAACATTTTTTTCTAATAAGAGAGATAGTAATTGGCGATCTTTTTCAAAGTGATGCGTCATAATTACAAGAAAATCACTTGGATGTAATGAAAGTTTTTGTATCATTTCTACTGGAAAGCCAACCACACATGCATCAGCATTTGGAAAGTGATCGGTATTACATAAGGCCTCCCGCCAATCGCAAACTGTTACAAAGAAGCTCGTTTCCTTCGCAAAACGAACAAGTGGCTTTGCATCTTCTCCTGCGCCAAAAATAAAAAGGCGGGGCTTTGGTATAAAATGTTGGCTATAATATTCATCTTGTAAACCATTTTTCAAGTAAGTCGCCTGCGGAATAGATCCTTCCCAATTACCACGCGTATTACCATTATTATATATAAGTGCAGTTTGCTCTAAGGAAAGGTTTTTCACCATCCAAGCGGTGGAACCATTTGCAAGGTGAATATATAAATCTTGTAAAATCGCTTTATAGGTATCATCTATATGCTCCACTAATACATGAATGACACCATTACATCCTACTCCCCAAGACAAATCATCTTCTGCTTTCGTATTAAATGTATGAATCGCCCAAGTGTTATGCTCCATAACATCTGCAGCATAGTAGAAAAGCTCTTCTTCTATGCAACCTGCACTTAGCATTCCTACTTTTGTACCATCTTCTCGGAAAAGCATCATCGTTCCTTCTTTTCTATATGCCGATCCTTCAACATGAATAATCGTCGCTAATGCACAGCGTTTCTCACAACATAACAACGCTTCTAATACATCATATGTGGAAGCCATTATGAATCCCCTCGCTGCTTTTGTAAGACAGACTTTACAGCTTCTTCAATTTCTTGATAACTCGTGCATCGGCAAATATTAGAACTTAACCATTCTTCAATGGTTCGATTATCTGCATCAGGCCTTTGTGTAACAAGTCCATGGCAATTCATAATAAATCCTGGTGTACAGTACCCGCATTGGAAAGCCCATTTCTCTTCAAAGGCTTGTTGGATAGGTGCTCCTTGTAATCCTTCAATCGTTGTAATTTGCTTTCCAACAGCTTCAACGGCTAACATAATACAAGACTTAATGGGTGTCCCATCAACAAGAACTGTGCAAGCTCCACAATCACCATTTTCACAGCCAGGCTTCGCTCCTGTTAAATCAAGTTCATGACGTAATACATATAGTAACGTATCAGCCATTCTGGCAACTGCTTCTCGCCTTTCTCCATTTACATGCAAAATAAGCTGGACATTCCTCATGATTCTTCCACCCCTTCAAGCTTAATCAGCATATCATGAAGTACATACTGAAATACAAATGTACGATAAGCACGTGAGCCTCTTATATCATCTAACACAGGAGCAGGAATATAAGTTAAAGCGCGTTCAATCCTTTTCTCTAATGAAATATGCTTATTATTTAAAGCAGCTTCCATGATAAGTGAACGAAACGGAAAAGCACATAAGCCGCTGCATGCCATCCGAATTTCGTCGCCATATTTTATCGCTGCAACCGTCACAAGTGGATAATCAATTTTTTCTAGTTGACGTTTTTTCACACTATAATACGGCGCTGTCACATACCGCCGATCTGTAATGATTTGTACAAGAAACTCGCCCTTTTGTAATTGTAATTTTTCCACAAAAGCCTGATGAGCAGGTACATACCGAACCCCCTCTATCCCTGCAATGACAAATGTACTATCAGCTAGTAAAAAAGGCAGAACCGCCTCCTTATATCTAATCCTTCCCGCGACATTTCCACCAATCGTAATTTTATTTCTTGCTGTACGATCCGCAGCTCGGCCAGCAGTTTCACCAAGGAGTGGAAATACTTTTGCTTCTTGAACATTTGTTATCGTCAATGTTGCACCAAGTAAAAGTTTGTCATCTTTCCATTCGCAAACATTACATTCCGGAATATCTTTTATATCAATAACAGCCTTTGTTCGAATCCGCTGCGAACGTCCCAGCGTAATAATTTCTGTGCCGCCTCCATAGTAGAGCGGCTTCTTTCTCTCTTTATCTAGCTGATGAAATAACTGAATTGCTTCTTGAATAGAATTCGGACGATAATACTCAAAATCAAATGGTATCATTCAATCCCATCCTTTTTTTGCGTCTCTTTCCAAAGTAATTCTGGAGTAAGCGGTAAGTTTCGCAATGAAATACCAGCCGCAATTGATAGACTATTCGCTAAAGCTGCCGGCATGCCAATAAGTCCATGTTCCCCAAGTCCTCTAGAACCAAATGCAGCTTGCTCATGCGGTACTTCTACAAAGTCCACTATATACCTTGGCTGTTGGCCGTAATGGATTACTTTATAAGAACGAAACTGGTGATTCAAATTTCTTTCTTTTGCATCATAGTGAAATGTTTCTCGCGTTGCAAAACTTAGCCCCATACTCATGGCTCCCATAATTTGTGTCTCTGCTCCCTTTTTATTTAAAATTGTTCCCGCATCTGCAACTGTTACAGCATTCAATAATCGGTATGTATAGTCTTTAGGATTAAACTCCACTTCTACTGCTTGCGCTCCTACTCCCCATTCAGGTCCTTGTCTGCCTTTCCCTGTCTCATAATCAATTTCTGTAAGTCCCTCAGATACGTAACTACCTCTCCCTACCACTTCAGTTCCTTTTACATTTCCATTTGCATCTACATATCCAAACACAATTTTCGAAAAAGGTACATACATAGTCGGATTCATTTTGACATAGACTTGTTTTCCTGCAATCTCTAATTCTTCCGCGGGGTATCCAAGTAAATTTGAAGCCGTTTGTCGCAACTGTCTCATTGCATCTTCTGCAGCCATTACAACCGAATTTCCAACAAGGAGTGTCGTTCGACTCGCTGCTGTTTTCCAATGTTTTGGAGAAACTTGTGTATTTACCTCCATCATTACATGTACATCATCAGTATTCATGTTCATTTTCTCTGCAACCATTTGTGTTAGCACCGTTTTTGTTCCCTGCCCAATTTCAACAGCACCGCAATTGATATTTACACTGCCATCACCGTTAAAAGTTAACACAGCACCTGCTCCGGCATTACTTGGTGTAGTGGAATTTTTCCAGAAGCAGCTAATCCCTTTTGCACGTACCATGCCATTAGATAGAACAACTTTATTTCCCTCTTCCCAATTTATAAGCGATTTTAATTTTTGTAGGCACGCCGTCACGTCTCCCGTGTTACTTCGCGTTACAGGTACTTGTGTCGGTGTTGTATCTCCTGGTCTAATCGCATTTTTCAGGCGAAACTTAAGCGGACACATTCCTAATTTCCGAGCAAGTATATCGATCATTCTTTCCATTACAAATGTATATTCCGAATGTCCAAAACCTCTAAACGACGTTGCATATGTATGATTTGTATACATAGCAAGCGAATCACACCAAACATTCTCGATAGCATATGGACCTGTGCAGTCCAATCCAGCCGCCTGGCTCATTTTTACTGCCCGACCAGCATAAGCACCGCCGTCAAATAAATACAAAATTTCGGCTGCTTGCAGCTTTCCATCTTTTGTGCATCCAAGCTTTACTTTTGCTTGTAAACCGATATGAACAGGAGACGTTATAAAATCTTCTTCCCTACTATTTCGAAGAGTAACTCGTCTTCCTCCTACTGCTTTTGAAGCAAGATATGCTAAATATTCAAGCTGTACCGCTGTTTTTCCGCCATATGCGCCTCCAACTAACGGTACATATACAATGACTTTCCCTTCATCAATCTGAAACGATTTACTTAACTGCCTCTTGATTTCAAAAGGAGCCTGCGAAGTAGAATGAACAATAACATCTCCATTAGGCTTAATTTCTACCCTAGCACACCGTGTTTCCATTGCCGCATGATCGGATTGCCGAAAAGAAAATGTTTCTTCAACAATAGCGTCACTGTTAGCAAATCCTTTTTGAATATCCCCTTTACGAATTTTCGTCCGATTTGCGATATTTGTATGCGGCTTTGGGTATACTTTGTCTTCTAATTCATATTGTCCCACGTGTTCATGTACTAATATGTTTGATTCGTTATAGGCTTGCAAAGGCGAATGAATAACCGGAAGTTCTTCATATATCACACGGATTCGTGTTGCTGCCTCTCTTGCAATCGCTTCATTATCCGCTACAACGAGCGCAACAGGTTCACCAAAATATCGTACTTTCTCAAAGGCTAACGGAGGACGATCAACGATGCTTGACCCAACAAGAATAGGATAATCAGCTCCTGTTATCACAGCATGTACGCCTTGTACTTTCTTCGCTTCACGAATATCTATACTCTTAATATAAGCATGTGCATATGTACTAGTAAGAAGTTTCGCATATAGCGTACCAACCTCTATTTCATCATTAATATACTTCGCTCTTCCCGTTACCTTATCAGCACTTTCTTTTCGCTTAACACTTTTCCCAATGATACGATACCGTTCCATTTCCGGCCTCCTTTGTTCTACTCTTCTACCATCCTATTTATACCGACAACAATTTAGTACAGATCTCTCTATACAAAAAAATAGGCTACTAGTATTTAGCTAGCAGCCTATTTTTCTTATTATTTCTTCTTTTCTAGTCCTTGACCAAATGCTTTCAAAAAGTTAAATCCAAATGTAATTGCTCGATTTATATCTGGATCTCGTAATACTTTAAAGAAATCCATCACACTTGTTTTCTGGCCTTTTTTTAATTCATCTGTTGCATATTGTAAACCTGTAACTAAACTAGATGTTACTTGCTTGGTCACTTCTGGGTCTACTGAAGATAACGCTTCTCCTGCACCCATTATATTATTTAATGCATTCTTCACTGGTTCACGGTTTAGTTGTTCAATTGCAATTTTCGAAACATCTTCTTTCGCTTCCAGCAAGCTCACTGCAGCATCTAACAATCCCGCTTTTTGAAGCTGCGCTAACAATTGAATTGTTTCTTCAATTGCCTCTTGATTCTCTTCTACTTGTTGTAATAACTCTTTAGATAGTTGTTGCTTTGTTTGTTCCTCTGTTAAAACCGTTTTTTGAATCATCGTAATTTCTTTTGCCACAGTGCTCCCCCCTAGTTTTCATCCACAAGTGATACATATTGTTTTCGTTGCCATTTCTTTTCTACTTCTACACCATTTTGCGGATGACGTTTTTTATTTCGCGGGTTGGAAGCAGGCAGCGGACGATTTCCTTTTTCGCGCAGTACACGCATTTTTACACGTGTTTGTTTATACGCCGGTGTACATGTATAAAGATCTGTCGCCGTTCCTGTTAAAATATTAATTGCTTCTTCATTTACTGTTGCATGCATCGGTAAATATAATTCGTTTCCAGTTACACGATCTGTGATAAGTGCTGGAACTTTTATTTTTCCAAACGGTGATGCAAGTTCTACGAGACTTCCATCTTTCACATTTCGCTCCATCGCTAGCTCTGGAGAAATCTCAACAAATACCTCTGACATTTTCGATAAAATACCTGCCGATTTTTTTGTCATATTCCCCTCATGGAAATGTTCGAGCATTCGACCATTATTTAATAATAAATCATATTCTTCCGGTGCCTCGACTGGCGGTACCCATTCATTAAGTGATAGACGTGCCTTTTTATCTGGAAAATTAAATCCATCTACATATAATAATGGTGTATCACTGCCGTCATGACTGCCCCAGCACAAGCTATTCCATCCTTCTAAACGGTCATATGTTGCCTGTGAATATAACGGAGCAAGCGATGCAATTTCATCCATAATTTCGCTTGGATGTTCATAATTCCAATTTGCACCTAGCGTACGAGCTACCTTTTGAAGAATCCACCAATCTGGTTTCGAATCACCAAGCGGCGGCATTACTTCGTATAAACGTTGAATGCGGCGTTCTGTATTCGTAAATGTTCCTTCTTTTTCTAAACTTGGTGCTGCCGGTAAAATAACATCTGCAAAACGAGCTGTTTTTGTTAAGAACATATCTTGTACAATAAGAAAATCAAGATTCTCTAAAATGTGCTGCACATGATTGGCGTTAGAATCAACTAATGCCATTTCTTCTCCCATGACATACATACCACGTAATTTCCCTGCTTCTGCAGCAATCAGCATCGCAATATTATTTAACCCTGGCTCTTTCGGAATAGAAACGCCGTATGCTCTTTCAAATTTCGCGCGCAGTGCATCATCGGATATCGCTTGATAACCAGGCAACCAGTTTGGTAATGTTGCCATATCACAAGCACCTTGTACGTTATTATGTCCACGCAGTGCGTATGCTCCTGCACCAGGACGACGGTAGTTACCTGTTACAAGCAGCAAGTTTGAGATAGCAGCAGATGTTGTACTTCCACCTGTATTCTGCGTTACACCCATCCCCCAAAGTACACATGTGCCATCTGCATCACGAATCATCTTTGCCATTTCTTTCAATGTATCTTTGGAAATGCCTGTTATACTTTCTGTATAATCAAGCGTATACTTCTCTAACATTGTTTTATATTCATCAAAATTCTTTACGTTTTCAGCCAGAAATGCTTTATCATGCCAATCTTGATCGATAATATATTTTGTTACACCTGCAAGCCAAACATAGTCTGTACCTTGACGCGGGTGAACAAATAAATCGGCACGCTCTGCCATTTCATGTTTACGTAAATCAGCCACGATTAATTTTTGATCATGTAGTTTATGTGCACGTTTCACACGCGTTGCAAGAACTGGATGACCTTCTGTTGGGTTTGCCCCAACAATAATAACAAGTCCAGCCTCTGCGATATCTTTAATTGTCCCTGCGTCACCGCCCATGCCTACAGTTTTAAATAAACCATCTGTTGCTGGTGATTGACAGTAACGAGAACAGTTATCCACGTTATTTGTTCCGTATACTTGGCGCGCAAGCTTTTGCATTAAATAGTTCTCTTCATTTGTTACTTTAGAAGAAGAAATAAACCCAAAAGCATCACTGCCGTATTGATTTTTAATATGACTCATATTTGCTGCAACAACTTCCATCACTTCTTCCCAAGTTGCTTCAACAAACATGTCCCCTTGACGGATAAGCGGCTTTGTAATACGCTCTTCACTATTTACAAAATCCCAGCCAAACTTTCCTTTTACACATGTTGAAATCCCGTTTACTGGTGCATCTGATACAGGCTGTACTTTTAAAATTTGACGATCTTTCGTCCATACTTCAAATGAACATCCTACACCGCAAAACGTACAAACGGTTTTCGTTTTATTTATTTTCGTTTTACGCATTGCTGCCTCTACTTCCGAAACAGCCAAAATACTGCTATAACCTGGTTCTACATCCTTAACAAAATCAATCATTGGATTTAATACATCTTGTTTGAGACCTGTCATAAAGCCAGCTTCCCCAAGCATCGATTTTTCCATTAAGGCATTACATGGACAAACAGTTACACATTGACCACAACTTACACAAGACGAATCATTAATCGATACACCATTATCCCAAATTACACGCGGACGATCTAAATTCCAATCAATTGATAATGTTTCGTTTACTTGTAAGTTTTGACATACTTCTACACATTGCCCGCATGCAATACATTGATTTGGATCGTAACGATAAAACGGATGAGACATATCCACTTCTGAAGCGCTCACTTTTGGTTCATATGGATATTTCTGTTCTTCAATTCCCATCATATGCACTGTATTATGCACCTTACAATTTCCGTTATTATTATCACAAACAGTACAGTACAATAAATGATTTTCCAGCAACCGATCCATCGCTTCTGTTTGGGCCTCAACCGCCCGCTTTGATTTTCTTTCAATATGCATACCGTCTTCAAGGTTTGTTGAGCAAGCACGCATCAATTTCCCATTTACTTCAACAATACACGTATCACATGTCTGAATCGGATCTACTTCTGGTACGTGACAAATTTGCGGGTGTTCAAGTTCTCTTTCGTTTAATAACTGAAGTATCGTTTTCTTACCAGATGAAATATACTCTGTACCATCAACAGTTACACGAATTGTGTGTTCTGACATCTTTCCCCTCTCCTTACAACCAACCGTACAACACGTTTTAAATACATTTTGAATGCGTTTTCAAAACAATGTTGCTATACGCTCTTTTTCAAAACAGAAAACAGTTCTTAGAGTTAGATTCTTGATGTATAAAATAAGCTTACAATTGATGTATATTACTACTATTCTATTATATCGTAGAACACAAATAATCACCAAGGAATGTAATAAAAATACAAAACGAATGCTTTTCTTTTTCTATTGTTTTATGATAAAAATGGGAGAATAATCGATAAAGGGGAATTTTATATGGAGTCTGTTCAAGATACATATCCAATGATTCAGTACCGAAATGGTACATTTCATCAAAAAGATGACGAAATTGTAACAGAATATCCACTTACAATTAAACTAAATGGTGAAGAATATGTAACGATTGTCTGTACACCTGATCATATTGAAGATATGGTTGTTGGCTTCTTAATATCAGAAGGTATTATTCCTTCCTATAAACATATTGAACAATTATGGATCCAAAAAGAAAAAGGATTTGCTCATGTAACAACATCGCAAACAAATCCACTATATCAAACTTGCTATAACAAACGGTATGTTACCTCTTGCTGCGGAAAAAGCAGACAAGGCTTTGTATTTGTCAATGATGCTGCAAAAGCAAAAAAAATGCACGATATTCATATTACACTCAAGCCCGAAGATTGCTTTCGTTTAATGAAAGATCTACAGCAATCCTCCTCTACTTTCAGACAAACAGGTGGTGTACATAACACCGCCTTATGTGATGCAACACAAATTCTTATTTCACGAATGGATATTGGACGCCACAATGCTTTGGACAAAATTTACGGTTATTGCTTACAAAACAATATTTCAATAACCGGAAAAGTAATTGCCTTTAGCGGCCGCATTTCATCGGAAATTTTACTCAAGGTGGCAAAAATTGGCTGTGAAATTGTCCTATCAAAATCAGCCCCAACAAAATTAGCTCTAGAGCTTGCCCATGATTTAGGTATTACTGTCGTTGGCTTTATTCGTGGTGATTCTTGCAATATTTACACACACCCAGAACGAATCGAAGGATTTATAAAGTGAAACTTCCATAAGTAGGTGGGTTTCCTACTTATGGTTAGTTGAACCAATCGGGCTCTTACAGACGGTTTGTTATTACTTCGCAGCTAAGCACCTTACCGACTGTTAGAGCGGGGTAAAGTGAAACTTCCTTTTGGAGCGCTCTTCTCCAAAAGGTTAGTTGAACCAATCGGGTTCTTACGGGGAGTTATCTCCCACCTCTTCTTTGACTTCTCAGGATCTTAAGGTGGGAGTTTTATTCCCCGTTAGTGCGGGATAAAGTGAAACTTCCAATAAAAAGCTAAAAAGGCCTCTCACATGAGAAACTTTTTTAGTTATAAAAATGTAACATATATAACTGTTGAATAGTTAATAAAGTTAATATATAATTTCATTACATAAAACCATTACATTAGGAGGTTGCTTGTATGAACATTCGTGTCTTAACAAAAGAAGATGCAAGTATATATTTACAGCTTGGCGTAGAAGGGTTAACTCAAAATCCAGAAGCATTTAGTTCCTCTTATGAAGATGTTATGAAACAAGAAAATCCTGTTGCTGCAATGGCAAAACGATTAGATAATCCTGAAAAATTTACAATAGGCGCTTTTAAAGACGATGAATTAATTGGCATTGCCACACTTGAAATTAAACCTTTTATTAAACAAGAGCATAAAGCAAAAATTGGCTCTGTGTATGTTTCTCCGAAGGCACGTGGTCTTGGTGCTGGAAGAGCATTAATTGAAACAATCATTGAAAATGCACCAAGATTAGATATAGAACAAATCATGCTTGATGTTGTTGTCGGAAACGAACCGGCAAAGAAACTATACGAATCACTTGGTTTCCAAACATACGGCGTACAAGAACGTGGTTTAAAATATAACGGACAATATTGGGATGAAGAGCATATGGTTTTATTTTTAAATGCTTAGTCTTCTTTTACACATAAAGTGAAACTTCCATCAGTGGAAGTTTTTTCCTCCTCCACTGATGGTTAGTTGAAATAATCGGGCTTTTACGGGCAGTAAGACCACTAAAAAAAGCCTCGCACACATTGTGCGAGGCTTCTTATTTTTATCCTGCTCTAACAAGCGGGTGTTTAATACGAAATCATCTATAAGAGCCCAATTGGCTCAGTCCATTATCAGTAAGGAAACCCTTCATTGATAAAAATTTTACTTTATAATAATTAAAAAAACTTCCTAGCATAAACAACGATAGTCATCATCATTAATGCAATGCACACTATAGCTGCATTGTGTTCCTACTTTTCAAGGAATTGTTCTTTTTATTCACTATTTAAATCCTTTTTATTAACAAAAAAAATGTGAGATAGAAATTTTCCTTATCCGATGCGAGGTGAATACGAAAAATGTTCTCTATCTCACTTACACAATAGAATGGAATTTGTCATTTTGAAAAACAAAATGACATGACGTTATGTCGCAACATAGGGTATTTTTGTGCTGCTACATTCTCATTATAAAAGAAAGATTTGCAAAAGTAGTGCATTTTTTATGGCAATTGTCCTTTTCTTCATAATATGAACAGTGTTTTTTGTAAAAGTTCATGTAAAATATATAAGGGAAACTTCCTTCAGTGGTTGGTTTTTCATCCCACACTGATGGTTAGTTGAACCAATCGGGCGCATGCCAGCAGTGTGATCTCACCTATTTTCTTCGCTTCTCTCTGAATATTAAGGTAGGGTCTTACTGCCCGCGAATAGCGGGATAAACATAAATACTGGAAACTTGAGGTGTACATCATTATGGCAAAACTATTATTAGTAGATGATGAAGAACGCATGCTGCGCTTATTAGATTTATTTTTAAGTCCGCGCGGGCATTTTTGCATAAAGGCAACTTCAGGACAAGAAGCACTTGAACTCGTTCAACAAAAAGAGTTTGATCTTATCTTATTAGACGTGATGATGCCAAAAATGGACGGCTGGGAGACTTCCTTTCAAATTCGGCAAATAAGTAGCGTACCCATAATTATGCTAACAGCACGTAATCAAAATTATGACATGGTAAAAGGTCTCACCTTAGGCGCTGACGACTATATTACAAAACCGTTTGATGAGCAAGTATTAATTGCTCGTATTGAAGCTGTATTGCGTCGTACGAAGAAAGAAGGATTCATAAGCTTTAACGGAATTGACTGGGATAAAACGAGACATACGGTGACTGTCTACGATGAAAAACTCTCTCTTACACCAATTGAATTTTCATTACTTGGACTCTTTTTACAAAATATAAACCGTGCTTATAGCCGTGATGAACTTATCGAAAAAATATGGGGATTTCAAACAGATATTGAATATCGTACCGTTGATTCTCACATTCGTAATATACGCGAAAAGCTTCGAAAAGCAGGATTCCCTATCGAAGATTACCTGGAAACCGTTTATAAAATCGGCTACAAATGGAAAGGTAACTAATCGTAAAGATAAAGTGAAACTTCCTTTTGGAGCGTTCTTCTCCAAAAGGTTAGTTGAACCAATCGGGTTCTTACAGACGGTTTGTTATTACTTCGTAGCTAAGCATCTTACCGACTGTTAGAGCGGGATAAAGTGAAACTTCCATCAGTGGGGGTTTTCTTCATCCCCCACTAATGGTTAGTTGAACCAATCGAGCGCATGCCAGCAATTATTCCCCACCTAGCTTCTTCGATTTTCTCTCAATCTTGAGGTGGGGGTCTTACTGCCCGCGAATAGCGGGATAAAATGAAACTTCCACTAGTGAAGAACCTTTATTGGAACCACTCAGGCATATGCCGGCAGTTTTTCTTCTACTGAATTTCATTATTCCTTCAGAAATTTATGGCGGGAGTCTTACTGCCTGTTAGTACAGGAAAAAGGTTGTGAATCATAATGAATAAACTTTCTATAAAACTTGGTACATACTTTTTATTATTATCTCTTTGCATTGAATCGGTATTATTTGTATCCTTTCATACAACACTGGCGCAAATGCGTGTAAATGAAGAAACTACGTCCTTATTGGCAAAAGGAAATTGGTATCGTGATATTATTGAAAAACGCTATAGCGAACGAGCCGTTGAACATGTCGCGGCGATGGAATCTAACGCCCCTTCTCATACGAAACTCGTCATAACAAATGCAGAAGGTAATATTTTATCTTCTTCCGATCCCATTACAGAAGGCATGCACAAACAACTTGAACAAAAGATTAAGTATATTCCTAGAGACGGAATGATAACAGAAGATCGCTGGAAAGAATCAAAATATATTTCAACAGTCAGTCCTATTACAAAATATGGGGTAGTGGTTGGCTATGTCCATATGTTTTTAGAAACTGCTTCTATAAAAGAAATGATTTTCCGCCTAACAAAACAGTTCGTTTCCGTTGGTGCTTTGACAGTAGCTCTCACAACAATTTTAGTGTTTTTATTTTCAAGAGTTATTACAAATCCACTTATCAAAATGAAGCGAGCAACCGAAAAAATGATGAAGCAAAATGAACCGATTACATTAGGTATTAAGAGTAAGGATGAATTAGGAAGTTTAGCAAAAACAATTGAACAGCTTTCTAGTGAGCTAACCTATATGAAAAAGGAACGAAATGAGTTTCTCGCAAGTGTTGCACATGAATTATTAACCCCGCTCACATATGTAAAAGGATATACAAAAGTTGCAAAAAGAACGTCTTTATCTAAAGAAGAACGGGAAGAATATTTACAAATTATTGAAGAAGAAACAGAAAATATTACCGAACTCGTACAAGATTTATTTGAACTTGCACAACTTGAACAACACCAATTTGCTATAAAAAAGCAACCTGTTTCACTGCTACCATTTGTAGAGCGTATGGTTGAAAAAATAAAGCCACCTCTTCAAAAAAAGAAAATAGGCATCTCTTTATATTGCCCAGAAGATTTATATGTCTGCATAGACGAACGCCGCATGGAGCAAGTCATGCTGAATTTGTTACATAATGCACACCAACATTCTCACGAAGATTCTCAAATTACAGTACGAGTATTAAAAAAGGCGCATACTTTTCTTGTACAAGTGCAAGATGAAGGAGAGGAATTCCAAGTGAAGACTTACCACATATTTTTGAACGCTTCTACCGGGTCGATAAATCCCGAACGCGAGCAACTGGTGGAAAAGGTATTGGCTTAGCTGTTGCAAAAGAAATCATAGAATTACATGGTGGTTCTATACATGTAACAAGTGAAGTTGGAATTGGAACTATATTTACGATAGAATTACCAATTCAATAGACATTTTTATTATTTTAGTAAATAATTTTCAATCAATAACATTAACCATAAATACTATATTTTTGAAATTATTATTACTTTAATATAAGATGTATATGTACAACTACCAAAGATTTAGAAGGTGATATGATTGGAAATTCGTGTATTGACAAAAAAGGATGCAGAAATTTATTTAGCACTTCGCGTTGAAGGATTAAAGCAAAATCCAGAAGCGTTCAGTTCCTCTTACGAAGATATCATTAACAAGGAAGACCCTGTTGAATATAAAGCAGAAATATTATCTCAAAATGAAAATTACACACTTGGTGCTTTTAAAGATGGTGAATTAATCGGTGTTGCAACTCTGGAAACGAAATCATTTTTAAAGCAAGAGCACAAAGCAAAAATCGGTGCTGTTTATGTCTCTCCAAAAGCACGTGGACTTGGTGCTGGTAAGGCACTTATGCAGGCAGCAATTGAAAAAGCAAAAGAATTAGAAGTAGAACAACTTATGCTTGATGTTGTCGTTGGCAATGAAGGCGCGAAAAAACTCTATGAATCATTAGGCTTTAAAACATTTGGCGTACAAGAACGTTCGTTAAAATATAACGATCAATATTGGGACGAAGAACACATGGTATTGTTTTTACATGAAGAAAACGAATAAAGGAAAAGGGACTTGTTTAAAAGTCCCTTTTCCTTTATAACCTATGTTAATGAAATAAAATTGCTTGCTCCTTGTAATATCCCTTCAATCAAACCATGCTTTTGCCAGCAATTGAACCGCTTTATCAATTTCTTCCTCAGATAAAATTGCAAAACCAAGCAAGACGGTTTTATTATCAGCCCTCACATCATCATAGTACATGGAAACCGGATGTACCTTTATACTATATGCTGCCGCTCGTTCAATAAGCTCTCGTTCTGTCATACCATTATTTGTGCGCAATAATATATGCAGCCCTGAATCTTGTCCAATTATTTCAACATATTTCGGAAAATATGTTGAAATTGCTGAAACCAGTGTATCTCTCTTCTTTCGATACACAACTCTCATTTTATGAATATGCTTTTCCCAATGTCCACCCTCGAGAAAACGTTTCACAATTTCTTGATCAATTCGCGATACAGTCTGCGTATAAAAGAAATAGTCTTGTTGATATACTTCAATTAGCGCTTTTGGGAGCACCATATAACTGATACGTAACGATGGAAGTAGTGCTTTCGAAAAAGTACTCATATAAATAACCTTCCCATTTGTATCTAATCCTTGGAGGGCTGGAATTGGTTTACCAGAATAGCGAAATTCACTATCATAATCATCTTCTACAATATAACGTCCTTCCTCTTTCTCTGCCCAATGTAAGAGCTGCATCCGCCTTGAAATTGGCATAATCATCCCGCATGGAAATTGATGGGACGGTGTAACAAACACGACATCTGCATCGCTTTCTTCTAAATGTGAAAGCATAATTCCATCTTCATCAAGAGGAAGCTGTTCTACATGCTCTATCCCTTTTTCATACGTAACCATTTTTCGATGGTATCCTGGATTTTCTACCGCAAATGTACTTTCCTTTAACAATTGAAATAGCATTCTTATTAAATATTGCGTTCCTGCTCCAATAATAATTTGGCTCGGTGAACAATATACACCACGCGATTCATATAAATATTTTGCAATTTCTTTTCGCAGTCCAAGTTCACCTTGCGGATGCCCAAGTAGCAACACTTCTTTATTCTCAATCTGCAGCACTTCATTTGCCAATTTACGATATAGGGCAAATGGAAATGACTGAGCATCAACACCTGTATGCGTAAAGTCAAATACGTAGTCTCGTTCATAATAAGGTATTTCTTTTACATGTTGCATCTTTTGTTCTACATGCAATACAGTTTGTTCCATTTCACATACGAAATATCCTTTACGTGGAATCGCCTCTATGTAACCTTCTGCAACAAGCTGACCATAAGCGGCTTCAATTGTATTTTGGCTAATTTGCAAATAGTGAGCTAATTTTCGCTTCGATGGTAATTTCGTATAAGGCGGGACATTTCCAGATTTCATTTCCTCTTTCATGTAATTATATAGTTGTACATATAGTGGTTCTTTACTATGAATATCAAGTTTCGGTGTAAATTCTAACATACAAACTGACCCCTCTATTTTATAGAAAACTGATACTTTTTATGGTATCAGAAGTTATATATAATCATACTTATCATTTCTGTTTTAAGAAATCAAGTCATACAAAGGAGGATACATCATGAAATCACCTCGACATCTCGGTCTGATGATGATTATTAGTGGAGCAATATTATGGGGGTTATCTGGTCCTATGATTCAGTGGCTATTTAACCATACTGAACTATCATCTACTGATTTTTTAGTCATTCGTCTACTATTAGCGGGCATGTTTATTTTAGGCTCCCTACTATTTACAAAACAAAATATATTTGGGATTTGGAAGTACCCGATTCATTGGATTCAACTACTAATTTTTGCGATTGTTGGCATGCTTGGTGCTCAGTATGCATTTATTGAAACAGTGCATATAAGTAATGCTGTAACTGCAACACTATTTCAATTTCTTGGTCCGGTTCTTATTACTATTTATGTTGCAATGCAGCATAAAAAACTTCCTTCCTTTATGCAGGTTATAGCAATTTCTGCTGCACTGACAGGCACGTATTTCCTTATTACCAATGGTTCAATTGAAAATATTGTTCTTTCTAAACAAGCAATACTATTTGGTATTTTAACAGCAGTCGGCTTTGCTTTTTACACACTTCATCCCGCTTCTCTTATTAAACAATGGGGGACATCAGTAATTGTTGGCTGGGGGATGTTACTTGGAGGAATTTCTTTATTTCTATATAATCAAGAATTTCATTTCCGTTATGTAGCAAATACATTAACTATAAACACATTTTCTATGCTTATTCTCGTGATTATAAGCGGGACACTTTCTTTCCTTCTCTATATTGGTAGTCTAAAATATTTATCTGCAACAGAAACAAGTATTTTATCAAGTATTGAACCACTCGTAGCAGCTATTGTTTCAATTATCTGGTTAAATGAATCATTTGGAGCCTATCAATTATTAGGTGGTATTTTCATTATTGTCGCAGTTGTCTTTTTAACAATGCCAGAAAAATCTAGCAACAGAACACATGTAAGAAAAGAGGAAACGCTATCCGCGTAGCCTCTCTTTTTCTTTTACAGGAATTGTTCTTTATTTTGTCCAATACAATTAAAATACAAATATGAATAGGAGCGTGGCCAAATGAAAAAACTTGGAACCGTGCTACTTCTCTCCTGTCTCATCACTGGCTGTACGACTACAGTAAAGAAATCTACTTCCCCAAAAATAATTGAAACGATACAACCACAAAATAACATTCCCTCTTTCTTTCACCTTAGCATTCTTAAAGATGTCAATTGGGAAGAAAGTCCATCATTTCAGCACGATAAAATATCTGTAAAAGGTATACAAGACAAGGTTGCAATTGTAGATGCTACTTGGATTGCTAATCAACCAAATAAATATATGTGGTTCTTTCTCAACTCAAATATACCCTCTGGAAAACTAACCGTCATTGCAATAAAACAAGGCTCAACGAAACCAGTTCCTGTCTTTTTTCAAGATGAGATAACAGGCAATGTTTGGACAGCACCGCAAGAGATTACAAAAGATATCACAAGTATTCCCTCTAGTATGTTACTCCCTTCTTCTGGCTTATGGCTATTAAATGTATACATTGGAGAAAAGTTGTATGGGCAGATTGTTGTACATGTAGAAGAAGGTGATAAACCATAGTATTTTCCTTACAACACTGTAATCCTTATGTCATCTAATTCAATAGTTCCGAAATGAGCTTTTCACTATACTAAAAGTAAGAAATGAAACCAAAAACAAGGAGAGATAAGAGATGAAAAAAATAATGGAAGTTGTAGTAGCAGTAGTCCTAGTTTTAGTGAATGGTAAAAATATTGCGATGGAGTTAAACAAATAATGAATATCCCCCATACAATCACATAAAAAGAGATAAGGTTTCATTGTTTTGATCCCTTATCTCCCTCTTATTATGAAAGAACAGCATACTATATTAAACTCCTTTTTCTGTCCATTTCTTTTCCCTTTTCAAAACATCAACCACTTGTTAAATAATAATAAAATGCCTCTGCATCTGTTTGTACCCAAGGTGAAAAATGAAGTTCTTGTACTCGATCTGGTTGTTGTTTTTCAATTTCCTCTGTAAGCTTCTGTGTATCCTTATCCGTCACATCTATCCCAAGTTCTTTTGCCACTTGCAAAGCCTTTTGTTCATTAATTTCTTGTAGCACTTGATAAATATCTTTTCCATACAGATCAATATGAAGGTTTTTCGCTTCTGTTTGAATTTTCGTTTCATATATTTCTTTCGCTAACGCTTCCATACTTTTTCCCTTTTCTGAAATACCAAGTTGCTTTGCTTCGTTTTTTATTTTTGTGCCATAAAGCTCCTCAGCTATCGCACCAATCTCTTTACCTTCTGTAGAAACTCCTAATTTCTCTGCTTCACTTTTTATTTTTATCTTATTAATTTCCGCTATTAAATCTACAATTGCTTTTCCCTCTACTGGTATCCCAAGTTTTTCTGCTTCTTTTTTAACCTTCGCTTCATATATTTCTTCCGAAAGTGTTCCAACATCTTTGCCCTCTGTGGAAACCCCCAGCTGATTTGCTTCTTTCTCTACTTCCGTTTCATGAATTTCCTTCTCAAGTGTAAGTAGCTCTTTTCCTTGTGTTTCAATTCCTAAATTCTGCGCTTTATCTTCTGTATATGCAGCATGTATAGTCTCACCATTCACTTGTGCACTACTAGGTTGAGATGATTGTATTCCTTTATCTATCTCCTTATTTGTACAAGCTGAAGCTCCACCCATTACACTGAGACTTAATACTCCAACAACTAGTAGACCAAACGTCTTTTTTCTAATCACCTTTCACTTCCTCCCTTCATCATAACTGTTCCTTAAGCCGTTATGTCTTTTTGATGCTTTACTCTCCATTTTGCTCGCAACATGACAAAAGATATACATAGTCCAGTTCCAGTTAAAATAAGCATAACAATCGCACCGATTAATCCAATTACTCCTGTATGCAGTTCCTTAACTAATTTTGATAGAGAATTGAGTCCCCCATTATTTCTATCTTGAAAAAATTGTCCATTTGTCGCTGCACCTCTTTGATTAAAATCGGAATTCCCAGCTTGCATTCCTTGTCCATTTTGTCCATTCCCTATAGCACCATTTCTGCCAAATCCTCGTTCTCTAAAATTAGCAGCTCCTCCACCGTGGCTTTTTTCATTAAAATACATATATACCCCTGTTGCAGATTGAATAAAAATAAATACCGAAGCAATTAACCCAATCCAAAAATGAAGTTTTCTCATTCTTTTCATTTTCCACTCTCCTTTTTCATCATTTATCATTTGTAATTCGTCATTAGGTCTATATTTATTATGAAAAAGGTTCCTTAACTTTCCCTTAAAAAAGACGACCCTGTATAAAACAAGATCGTCTTTTTAATTACCTATTTTTCTTTCTTATAAATATTTCGTACTTTTGATTCTTTGGAAATATAATTTCAAAACAAGTACCTTCTCCAATTTTGCTATGCACTTTTATTTTTCCGGAATGCTTTTCAACAATCCAGCTTGCGATAGAAAGACCTAATCCAGCTCCGTTTGATGCTGATCTTGATTTATCACCTTGATAAAAACGGTCAAAAATTTTCGGGATATCTTCTTCAATGATGCCAATCCCATCATCTTTTACTTGGATGACAATTCCATTTGTTGTTTCAAAGCAAGATACTTTAATATTTCCACCTGCATTTGTATACTTCATCGCATTATCTAATAAAATTACAATTAATTGATGAATACGCTCTTTATCTCCAATAAAAGAAATAGAAGGAACTACATCTAAAGTAATTGTTTTTTCTTCATACAAAGCAATTTCCGAATAAGGATTTACAATTTCACTTAGCAATTTATCTAATGCAAAATCTTTCTTGTCCATTTCAATTTGATCTGAATCAGAACGTGCTAATGTTAGTAAGTTTGCAACTAGTTTGGATAAGCGTCGGCATTCCTTTGATATAGTTGAAATATCCATCGCCTTATCTTCTATTGTTGCGGTAGGTGATTGAAACAATACATCTGTTTTAGATTGAATCACTGCTAAAGGGGTTCGTAATTCATGTGAAGCATCTGAAACAAACTGCTGCTGTTTATGCCAAGCATTCTTAATTGGTACAAGCGCCCTACCAGCTAAAAAAGCCAATCCCCACCGCACATATACTTCCTATACTGCACCCAATTACAAGAATAAGTAGAAGTGTATGCAGCATTTCCTTTTCAGGGTTTATGTCCCGCAATACTTGAAACGTGACTTTCCCTAAATCTGTATCTCCCTGAACTGCAATCATCCGAAAGTTTACGCCTTCCACTTCTATATCCTGCCGTTCTCCAAATGTTTTAGGAAATAAATTAGATTGATTTCTCTCAAAAAAGTTTGGATCTATAAATCGCGGTTCCATATCTACCAGTTGATTCTTTGCATCCCATTTTAAAACGATAATCCGCGAATCGCCAATATGCACATCTTTGCTAAAACCAAACTGACCCGGAATAGACTTGTCTTCTTTTTCTTGTTTCTTAATGAATCTGTCAATTGAATCATCTATTCCTTCATATAGTCGTTTATGTGTATAAGAATAAATAACATTTCCTAACATACCAATTAATATAATAAATACCAATGAATTCAAAATCGTAAGTTGAATGCGCGTCTTTTGAAACATGCTATGTTGTCTCATTGTTCTTTTAAGATATATCCAATACCACGTATAGTTTGAATATCTTTATGATAGCCAAATGGCTCTAGCTTCTTTCGCAAATGATGCACATATACCTCTACAATGGCTACTGTTGTATCAGAATTAAATCCCCATACTCTATCAAAAATTTGTTCACGCATTAAAATCTTCCCACTATTTTGAATCAGATATTCTAATAGTTCATATTGCTTTAAAGTTAATTTTATAGGTACCTCATCCACTTGAATGTCTTTCTCTTTTCCAAACAGCTCAATACCACGGTACCGAATTGTTTGATTAGTCGTTAAGCTTCCACTCCTTCTTAATAAAGCGCGAATTCTCGCTTGAAGTTCTGGCGCCTGAAACGGTTTCACTAAATAATCATCTCCGCCAAAGTCCAACCCTTTTACCCGATCTTCTAAAGAGTCTTTTGCAGTAAGGAATAAAACAGGCGTTTGAATGTTTTTACTTCGAATCCGCTGAATTACTTCAAATCCATCCATCTCTGGAAGCATCACATCTAGAAGAATTGCATCATAAATATTTTGCAATGCTAGAAATAACCCTTCCTCACCATTTTTTGCCGTATCTACTTCAAATTCATTTCGTAAAATTTGTGTAATTGACTCCAATAATGGAGGATGATCTTCCACAACTAATAAACGCATCTCACTTCTTCACCTCTTATTTTTTCTTCCGTTATTCACGAACAATAAGACTTTCACCTCATAATTCTAAAAAACAAAGAAGATAGGTGGACGATAACTGTCCGTAAAATTCTGATTGATGATGCTTTCCATCAGTAGGAATGAAAAAATCGCTGATGGAAATTTCATTTTATCCCACATTAATGGGTAAGACCTCCACCGATCGAAGTTTCACTTTATACTAGCAAAAGAAAGCGGCCGCAGTATGCGATCGCTTCAATTTCTAGGCAAAACTACTGCCGATAACATGTTCTATTCATATCGAAGTGCTTGAATAGGGTGCAGCTTCGATGCTTTATTGGCTGGAAATACCCCAAATCCAACTCCTACTAATAAGGAGAATAAAAATGCAAGCAATGTAATAGGGAGAGAATAAGCAATTGTCATGCCTGTTGCCATGGAAATAACCTTTGCAACCAAAAGTCCTATTCCCATTCCTATTAAACCTCCAAGTGAACTTAGCACTACCGCTTCAATTAGAAATTGTAGTAAAATATCCCTTCTTTTCGCCCCAATTGCTTTACGAATGCCAATTTCTTTCGTTCGTTCTGAGACAGATACAAGCATAATATTCATAATTCCGATTCCGCCAACTAATAAAGAAATGCAAGCAATTCCTCCAAGCATCATCGTCATTGTACCTGTTACCGAACTCATCGTATCTACTAAATCTTTTTGATTAAATACGCTGTAGTTATCTTGCTTATTCGGGAACATTACAGCTAATTTATTTTGAATTTGTGCCATGACAGTATTTATTTTTTCCTCACTGCTTACTTGCACATACAACGTTTGTATATTTGTATTCTTTACAACTCGCTGCGCTGTACTCAACGGCATAATAATAACATCGTCACCGCTTTGTCCCATAGAACCACCTTTTGAAGCAAGTACACCTACTACTTTATAAGATCCACCATTTACTTGTACATCTTTTCCAACTGGATTTTCAAATCCAAATAGATTTTGTGCTGTATTCGCACCAAGTACAATGACTTTTTGTCTATATTCTACATCCATATCTGATAAAAAGCGACCTTCATTTACTTTCATATCGCGAACTTGCTCATAAGAGCTATTTGTTCCAGTAAGCGATACCTGTGTTGAAACCTTACCATTTTTTACAGTAACTCGTCCTGAGACAACAGGGGACATTTCTTTTATCCCATCAATCTTTTGAAACTTCGCAACATCTTCTTCAGTAAATTTTATCGTGTCAGATCCCATCATATTTACTGTTAACAAATTCGTACCCAAACTATTAATTTGATTTGCTACAGCTTGACTTGATCCTTGACCAATCGAGACAAGTACAATAACAGACGCAACACCAATAATAATACCTAGCATCGTTAAAAATGCTCGTAACTTATTACCTTTGATACTGCGCATTGCCATTTTGACGGATTGTATTAGTCCCAATGTACTCACCTCTACTTTCAAATAATTGCCCATCTTGTATACGAACAATCCGGCTTGCTTGTTTTGCTACTTCTAAATCGTGCGTAATTAAAATAATTGTATGTCCCTGCATATGAAGCTCTTTCATGACCTCAATAATTTCTTCACTTGTTTTGCTATCTAATGCCCCTGTCGGTTCATCGGCTAATAAGATTGGCGGATTTCCAACTAAAGCGCGTGCAATCGCAACGCGCTGCTGCTGTCCACCTGACAATTGGCTCGGCAAATGATGAGCCCTCCCTTGTAAACCAACTTTCTCCAAACAGCTATACGCAATATTTGTTCTTTCCTTTTGACTCATCCCTCGATATAAAAGGGGCAATTCAATATTTTCAAGCGCAGTTAATTTTGTAAGCAAATTAAAGTTTTGGAAAATGAATCCGATTTTTTCATTTCGAATCGTGGCTAGTTGATTATCATTCATCTTATCTACTGCATCTCCATCCAATAGATACTGTCCATCATCTGGACGATCTAAACAACCAACCATATTCATAAACGTAGATTTTCCTGATCCAGAAGGACCGATAATGGAGAGAAAATCACCCTCATAGATTGTAAGAGAAACATTATCGAGCGCACGTACAATTTCGCCACCCATCTCATATGATTTGGCCATATTATGAATCTCAATAATTGGTTTCATTCTCACCCTCTCCCTCCAGCTCTATTTCTATTCATACCTCCACCGCCGAAGCCGCCTCCCATGCCTCCGCCTGGTGACATCATAAAGCCTCTTTGTTTATTATTGGAGTTATTTGTTCCATTTCCTTGCGCAGCCATAGGCAATTGAACATGTTCTCCCTCTTGCAATCCTTCCGTAATTTCTACCGAATCTTCATTATGAATACCTGTTTTAACAACTTTTCGCTGCATATTTGTCTTTCCATCAGAATTTGTCTTTCCATTAGAAGAAGCTGCTGAAGATTGAACAAGGACGAATTTTTGATCTCCTCTTGTATGAACTGCTTCTACTGGAACATATAGAACATTATCTTTACTATCAGTCAAAATGCTAGCTTCTGTTGTCATTCCAATTTTCACATCTTTTGGATCATCAATATGAATCGTTACATTAAAGGAGGATACACCATTAGAAACTGTTCCTTCCTTCGCTACATCTGTTACCTTTCCTGTATAGGTTGTATCTGGGAATGAATTCACTTTTAATGTTACACTTTGTCCAACCTGCACTTTTGGAATGTCTAATTCATCAACTTGAATAACTGTTTCTAAATCACTATAGTTCGTAATATGAGCAACAGCCTTCCCACTCGTTACACGATCTCCAGCTTGCACTGATATAGATGTAATCGTTCCATCAGCTGGTGCTACAATTGAATCACTTCCATCTGTAAATGTAATTAACTCCTGACCCTTTTTTACTACATCATTTGCTGAAACTAATACTGAATCGACTACTTTATTTGAGTCTGCTGTAATATCTTCATTTGTCACAGATTGAGTAGAACCAGAACCTGTTACTTTCACATCTAGTTTCCCTTTTTGAACTGCCACACTTACTGCTTGATTCGTCACTGGTTGCGATTTATCCCTAAATACATACCAAGCCCCTGCACCGAGTACAATGATAAGAACTCCTAAAATACTAATCCACTTTTTCAAAATCGTGTCTCCTTTCCTACACCTCATTGTTCATTACGTAAGACTTATTATCGAATCTATTCCTTAAAATTCCCTTAACAAAAATAAAAAGAGATAAGGTTTCATGATCGTTTTGATCCCTTATCTCCTCTTTTCCCCTACATTAGCTCGTTTGTATAGGGAATCTTTCTTATTTTATAGAATATACTTTTTGACTTGGCAATTCTAAACAGTTCAGCTGGCCGCCGTATACAGCCCCTCCATCAATACCAATGATACGATTTTCACCAAAATACACGCCAAAATTCTCGTTATCCCCGTGAAGAATTTTCGTTTCTGTATGCCCAAAGACAACCACTTTCTCGCCAGTATATCCATTATGAAACTCATCTCTAATCCACATTAATGTATACGCATCCGTTTCAGAAACAGGTGTCATTGGTTGTACACCCGCGTGAGCAAAAATATAATCATCTGTTTCAATATAGTGGTCTAGCTCTTTTATAAATTCTATATGTTGTTCTAGCACCTCAGACTGTAACTGTGGTCTTATGAATTCCTCTTCACTTACAGCAATATCACTTTCAGAAAAGCCATAGCTATGTAACGTTTGATCTCCTCCGTTTCTCTTTACCCAATGATTCCAGAATTTTTCTTCCTCTGTCGTTAAGGCTTTTATCATCATATCTTCATGATTACCTTTTAAGACGAACGCGCCAACTTCTTTTAATTGCATTACTTTTTCAATTACCTCTTTAGCATTAGGACCACGGTCTACATAATCCCCTAACAAAATTAATTGATCATTTTTTGGATTGTACTCTACTTTTTCTAATAACTTTTCAAACTTCTCTAATTCACCATGAATATCACTTATCACAAACATCCTTCTCATATCTATTCCCTTCTTTCTAGTTGTAAAAGTTAATTCATATTATAGAGAGGCTCTATTAATATCTCAATTTTCAAACTAAAAATATTATTAAAACAAAAGACTAGCGTCTATTTAGACACTAGTCTTTAAAACATACTTCATATACTATAATCAGGTTGATTTCACATTTATATTATTTTATTCCGTAAAAAAGCATTTTTCATCCCCCTTCCTAAAGTAACTTAACTTAGGAAGGGTTTCTTATCTACGCTACTTCGACATCCGCTGCAAACCCTGTTTGCTCATGGAATTGTAAGTCAATACGCAAACTTTCTGGAATAAAGTTGTGATATTCCCTTAGATAAAATGCAATTGCATCAATTAACTCCTGCTCACCAAGCTCTACAGTTCGGTACGGTAAACGAGCACTGGCACCAAATCCTCTATCCGGATGAAACTGCAAATCAACATCAATTTGTTCCGGACGATACGCGTGGATAGAGGCCGCATGTACACAAACCGCATCAACTACATCCTGTTCAATAAAGAAAATCTTCATCGCTCTCTCTCCTTCTTAACGTCTTGCGAAAATACGACGTATAATCCAAATAATTCCTAAAATAATGAGGATATCTATTAATAAACCACTAGAAAAGAAGCTTCCGCCTACTCCACCAACTCCATGATTTCCAAATGGATGTAGCATACTACCTAGTAAAGCTCCTGCCCCAAATGATGCTGCATGACCCCAAAAGCTAGATTTCTTAGGAGCTGGCTGTGACTGTGGTGTACGATCTACAGAAGCTGGTTTCTTCGATTGCACATTTGATGACGAAGATTTATAGCCAGAATGATATGTCCCATCTGAAGAACGAGAGCTGCCAGAAGTCGATCCTTTCGTGCTGAATCCTCCGCTACTAGAATGAGATGAAACTGACGATTTACTGCCACTATAGGTTTTTGCTTGTGCAAATGTTGGTACGGCAAACAAAGTGAAAGCTAACATTAGTGTGAAAATTTTCTTACTTATATTCATCTGAATCCCTCTTTTAATAAAAAATGAAATGTAGCACTAGTATAATTAACTTTTCTATTTCTTGCACGTATTTTGTACAAAGGATAGCTACAGTTGAAAATCCTTGCTAACACTATGTTTTTTAAGATAAAACAACCAAAATCAGAACAGTTCTTCTGCATTTTCCGCTGTGATTGTAATAAAGTAAAACTTCCATTAGTAGGAGGCTTATCCCCACTGATGGTTAGTTGAACCAATCGGGCTCTTACGGAGAGTTATCTCCCACCTCTTCTTTGATTTCTCAGAATCTAAAGGTGGGAGGTTTACTCCCCGTTAGTGCGGGATAAAGTGAAACTTACCTCCCGCTAGATTGAGATGAAAAAAACTCTTCATTAATAACCAGAAGGATAAAGTCTTTCTTCTATTAAATGTTTCATAGTAGTATATTGAACGTTCTTCGAAAAATCCTTTCCTCTTGTACATACTGAGAGAATATACTCTCGGTGGAAAGGGATATGTTTTATAAACCAAATTCCCTTCAATTGTTCATCGTATACTCTCCCTTCTGAAAGAGAAACTGTAAAAGAGGACAAGTTTTTAGATACGCCTGTTCCAATCGCTTTTATATAACTTTCCTTTGCAGTCCAAATGCGATAAAAAGTCTCTAATTGTTTTTCTTCTGTTATTTGCTGCCACCACTTTTGTTCTTGTGGCGAAAATAAATGCTTTGTTGCTTGAAAGTCAACTGCTTGCACACGTTCTATATCTATTCCAATAGGCTGCGTATCAACTGCGCATACAACCCATTCGCCTGCATGGGATAAACTAAATTGAAATGAAGATAGATTATGAATATAGGGCTTTCCATATGAATTCTTTCCCCACTCTATCGTACTTTTTACACCATATTTTTCATATACAATGTGCTGTACAAGTACATCGCATACTATTTCTCTGATGATATCTTCATACGTTTTTCGAAGCGAAATTCTCGCACGTCTTTCTTCACTTATATAAGGGAGAAGACGTTCCCAATTGATGAACGTCTCTTTCTCCATATGCACAGCATATATTTCTGGCATATGAAATCACCCGACTTCCTTATCTTGTCTCTGTGTGGCATAACAATAATGAGCAGATGTTCCTTCCCAATGGGTATACGCAGGTAAGGTTTCTCCTTTCATGACAAGCGAAAGATTTCCAAGTGATGATCCCTCATTCATAACCGTATCATATAAGACAACAGAACCATTTCCGATTGAACAATTATCACCAATAACAAGATTGGACATTTTCATAACACGGTCTTCAAATAAATGCGTCTGCAATGTACTGTTCAAGTTAATAGCAGCCCCATTTCCAATATGAACTAAATCAAATTCTGATACGTGTGTAGAATCTAGGAAGACTCTTTCTCCTACTTTCACACCAAACCAACCAAGAATATACCGAGCAAATGGTGTACCAAGAAAGAGATTTAACAAATAAGGAACAGTCACATTTTCGTATAAAGCTGTCACTAATTCACTGCGCCATACAAATGTGCTCCATAGCGGCTTTGCTGTCTGCTCGTAACGACCGATAAGAAGTCTTTTAATAAGAACAACTACTCCCGATGCTAGTAAACCCGATCCTATAGCCAACAATGGAAACAATGTAATTATCTCGAGGGCAGAAAAATAGCGAGTTTCCTCCCAGAGGCTAAACACTAAAAAGCCACTGATCCAAATAGCAAAAGCACCAGGAAGCGTAACGCGACAAAATTCAATCATAAGTCGTTTTATATAAAGATTTCTTGTTGGATGATATGTTTCCTCTTCCGAAAAAGACGTATTAATGTCTCGGTTTGGTAAAAATATAGATGGTGAACCTAACCATGATGTATCATCCGAAATCTCTTTTTCTTCAGGAGGAATAGACATAACTCCAATTAAACAACCATTTCCGATTGTTTTTCCTCCTTCAATATGAGCGCTATTTCCAATAAACGTACGACTTCCAATCTTTGTTTTCGCAATATGAATTTGATTATGAAATACTTTTGGTGTACCAATAGAAACAGCATCAGCAATAAAGCTGCCTTCACCCGCGATTAGTAAATCTGGGGCAATATTCGTAACTGTAGAAACTTCGACCATTTTCCCCATTTTCGCACCGAGTAGACGTAAAAATGGTGCTGCATAAATTGTTGCATACAGCGAATTGTTGAATACTAAACTCATCATAAGTAGCTTATCTACAAACCATTTTCGTACATAAAATATACTATGCAAAGAATATTGCCCTTCTTTTACTCGACCTAGTATAACTCGTTTTAGCAATACGATTACAAAACTTAACGTAACTACACCAATAAGCGAAAATATAGGTGCTAGAAGCAATTCCCAAGCTCCCATATACGGAAATAAGCCTCGTATTAGAAAAATAGCTGGTAAGAAGCTCATACTTGGAACGAGCATAAGCATAATGATTCCTATTACATACAATACGCCAAGCCCAAACCGATGAAATCTATTATGGTTTGCTGCAAAAGCTGCCATTGCCTCTACATGATCATCTTTTACATTTGTTTGGCGTGCAGGAGAGCCGCTCCAACGTTCATTGAATGGTATAACCATATTAGAAGGAAGCATCGATTGCTCTCCTAATTGCGAGTGATCTTGGACAGTTGTATTAGGAGAAATAACAGCATTTGATCCGATATAACAGTTGTTTCCCACTGAAATTTTACCGATTTTTAGTGTATTCCCTTCAACTGTGTAACCAAGCAGCTGTGCGTCTAATCCAATACTGCTTTCATTTCCGATTTCAATTAAGTCAAACGTATGCACGTGTTGCGTGCCAATATAACACTCTCTTCCAATTGTTGCTCCCATCAGACGATAATACCAATTTAAAAACGGTGTTCCTGTTAAGAAGCTAACCGGTGCAAGTGCTTGAATTCGGCGCACAAGCCACCAACGAAAATAATAACTTCCCCAAAGTGGATACTCTCCCTCTTTAAAACGTCCAATTAAGAGCCACTTTGCCGCAATAGAAATAATAATCATAGCCGGGCAATAAATAGCAAACATAGAAATCACAGCAAGAAAAATTTGCTCATCTCCCCATGGGCTATTAGATAAATGTAAATACACAAGTACAAACGGCAAAGATGCTAGCAGCATAAGAGCATATATGCTTATTCCCTGCATAAATCCATTTCTCTTATACATGCCATCTGACACGGGAGGTAGTTCTTTACGAACTGGTTGTTTTGTTTCCGTTCTAGATTGCGATTGTATAAAATCAGCAAGTTGTTTAATTGTTGGATGTGCATACACATCTGAAACTGCCATTCCCGTCATCATGCTATGTTCCCTAAGTTTTGATACAACAAGCGCAGCAAATAGAGAATGCCCTCCTAAATCATCAAAGAAATGCTCTGTAACAGAAATCATCTCTTGCTGGAAAACTTCTTGCCATGCCTTTGCAATTATTTCTTCCGTTTCATTACAAGGCGCTATATATTCTTTATGGAAACGATGCTGTCCCGTCGGTGCAGGTAAACTCTTACGATCAACCTTCCCGCTTAGAAGAGTCGGAAGCTCATCAAGTACCTCAATGTAAGAAGGTACCATATATGCCGGAAGACGTTCTTTAAGACGATTGTGTATAACCGATATATCCAACGTTTTTCCTTCATCCAATACAAGATAAGCAACTAATACTTGTAGTCCAGGTGCCTGCTCATGTACATTCACAACCGCATTGCGTACATCAGGAACGGCCATAATAACTGCTTCAATTTCGTTAAGCTCAACTCGATATCCACGAATTTTTACTTGACTGTCAATTCTACCTAAAAATTCAATGTCTCCTTCCTCGTTAAAACGAACTAAGTCTCCTGTCCGATATAAACGTGAAGAATCAAAAGGTGTTTTACAAAATGGATTATCAACGAACTTTTCTTTTGTTAAATCTTCTCGATTCACATAACCACGCGCTAATCCGGCACCTCCAATATATAATTCACCAGATTCTCCAATCGGCACGGAATGCATCTGTTCATCAAAAATATAAACAGTATAGTTAGGAAGAGGTTTTCCAATTGTCACCGGTTTGTTTGGATCACATTCTGCATAAGTAGCAATTACCGTTGCCTCTGTTGGACCGTACGTATTCATCATGCGTCTTCCAAGGCGACACCAGCGCTTCACAATATGACTTGGACACTCCTCTCCTCCTACAATTAGCAAACGAAGTGTCGGAATATCTTCTTCCCACATAGTAAGCAATGTTGGTACACAAGAAAGAACCGTCACACCAAGCTCTGTCAACCTCTTTGGTAACTCCATTCCACTTTGCTGTAACTTACGTGTACCAACTACAAGAGCTGCACCATTTGAAAATGCCATCCAAATTTCTTCCACAGAGGCATCAAACGCAGTCGTAAACCCTTGATACACTCGATCTTCTGGCACAACTTTATAAAAAGTTTGCGAAGCTCTCACAACATGAGCTGCAGTATGATGCTCGATTAGCACACCTTTTGGACGCCCTGTAGTGCCTGAAGTGTAAATAATATAGGACAAATCCTCACATTGTACTTGCACTTCTTCTTTACATAAGCGTTCACCGTCTTGTTTTGCAATCAGCGCAGCCTCTTGATCCAATAGTATAGCTAAGCATCCTACATGATACCGAGCAGCAATTTCCTCAGTCATAATAACTGCAGCAATACCACAGTCTTGTACAATATATTGCACCCGATCTTCCGGATAACTCGGATCTAGCGGTACATATGCAGCTCCCGCCTTCATAATACCTAGCATCGCAATATAAGATTCTATAGACCGCTCTAGAAGAATCGCCACACAGCCGCCGCGTTTAATTCCTTTCAATCGTAAATATCTTGCTAATTTATTCGACTCTATTTCTAGCTCTCTATACGTTATCGTTCTATCGTCACAAATAACAGCTATCCTGTTTTCGTAACGATCTACAGTTTCTTCAAATATATAATGTAAACATTCCTCTTTAAGAAGTTCTGGCTTTCTTTGACCGTAATTCCATTCGAAAGGAGGAAAATGCATATGTGTAGATGTTTCTAGTATGGACTTCATACAATCCAATCCTTTCCAAAAACTAACAGGTAATGAATAACAAATCGTTTTTTACCACTGAAAGCTGTATGAATGGCATACTCGTATTATTACGAAAAAAATACGAAGAACAAGAACAAACAGCTTTAATTTGAAATATAGCACACATATATGTCAAATGTGTGTCCGCAATGTGTTTAATATATATACAAAAAAATTTATATATATCAATTCCTACTTCAATAGGAATTTTCTTCATCATTCACCGATGAAAAGCTCTCATCAATCAAGGCTTTCCTCTCTGTTAATAGCAAGATAAAGTGAAACTTCCATCAGTGGAGAGTTTTTTCATCTCCCACTGATGGTTAGTTGAACCAATCGGGCTTTTATGGGCAGTTATCCCCCACCTATCTTCCTCGCTTCTCTCTGCATCTTGAGGTGGGGGTCTTACTTCCCGTTAATGCGGGATAAAATCGCTATTATTTTATTCCAGCACAAAAAATTAATAACGGTCATCCAAAAGATACAAAAGAATGGTAAGTGGTATTTGGATACAAACCAAAAAATAATGCTTTTAATAATAAAAAAACACCTCACACAATGAAACGTGTGAGGTGTTTTCATCAATAAGCACCTGCTTTTTCTAGTATGGATTGGATTCTTGTAAATCCTCTTTCTTTGGCATGTTGGAGCGGGGTAACACCTTCTTTATCAGGAATGTTTACATCAGCATTGTGCTCTATTAACATCTGTACAATTTGCTGATATTCTTTACCTCCATTTCCTAAAAGAACAGCTTCCATTAATGCAGTCCAGCCAAGATTGTTAATATGATTGACATCGATATCTGTATGAGTGAGAAATTCCCTTACAACTTCAACATGGCCACGTTCTGCTGCTGGAATTAGTGCCGTACCGCCAAATTGATTCATTATCTTTGGATCCGCGCCCGCTTCAATCGTTAGCTTTAAAATTTCTAAAGTCCCCTCTGCTGCAGCATATAAAAATGGATTATCTTTGTGATTATCTTGGATATTTACATCTGCTCCTGCTGCCAGTAATGTTTTCACAGTATCAATATGGTTATAATACGTCGCTGCCATAACCGGTGTTTCCCCTTGTGTACCTCTTACATTCAGATTTGCCCCGCTTTTTATCAATTTTACAACTGTTTCTGTATCTCCGAGCTGTGCTGAAAGTAATAACTGCTTATCCATCCAGTTCTCTTCCTTTGTATCTACGTCTTCCTTTTTCACTATCATAAACTCTGCTTGATTCTGTTTTCCACAAGCTGTCATTACCACCAATAGTCCAAGTAACATGAGAAATGAAACGTTTTTTCTTCGCACAGTCTCATCTCCTATGGAAGATTGTATTTTGCTAACCAATCCTTCATAACATACAATAACTCTTCTTGAATATTCTTATCCACAAGCCCCTTATATTCCTTCATTAGGCCTAGTATTGTATGATTTTTCTCGACTTCTCGTAAAATATGATTCATGTTCGGGATGACATGCCACTCTGCCTCACCAGCTACATATTCAGCAATATCCTTTGCCTGTTCTGGCGGCACTTGTATATCTCGATCTCCAGTAATCGCCAAAACAGGACATGTTACTTTCTCTAAATACTCTACGACATTGTATTGAAATTGTTCACGTATCCACTTTGCATTTACTTTTGCCCCTTTTATTCGCATAACAGGATTTGACGATTGTTGTATTTTTTCCATCACCGCTTCATTCTGTTTCTTAATACGCTTTGGAAGTTTTAAAAAGCGGTATAGCCACCCTCGAAATCCAGATGCTGCTTCCAATTCTTTCACTACCGTTTCCATTTGTCTTGGAAGTAATGTTTTCGAAGGCTCAGCTCCGCCGCTAAGTAAAATTAAGTTAGCAACTGATTCTCTTACATAAATAGCTGGCGCAAGTAAAGCACCTTCACTATGACCTACAATTACGATTCGCTTTGGATCAATTTGCGGATGCTCCTTTAAAAAACGTACGCAAGCAACCCCATCATCAATTAAGTCTGCAACACCTGTTTTATAATAATCGCCTTCACTTTTGTGCGTACCACGCTTATCGTAACGTAACGTTGCAAATCCTAATGAAGTGAAATAATCCGCTAAATCTTTATATAAATGTAGTTTTAAACCGCGAACATTTCCATCCCGATCTCCTTTTCCAGTTCCGCCAATAAGTAAAATAGCTGGGTATGTTGGTGCGTCATATGCTGGAATTGTTAACGTTCCTTGAAGTGAAACCGTACTTTCAATTGTAACGAACAATTCTTTTCCCATCTTTTTTATTCTCCCTTCCCATTTCTTTCAGGAATTATAATTGTTGAAAGCGTTCTTCGCTTTCGCTCTGGAGATGGCTTACGCTTCATTGCTTTTAAAAATACTCCACTCATTTCTTGTATAAATTCTTGAAACTCCTCATCACTCATGTAAAAACTTGCTTGACGATACCCCACTCCATCTTTCTCAAAATCAATCTGATCTTGCTGCAAATAATCTTTAAAATTTGCTGTAAGCTGTGTAACAAACATCATGAAATATTGCATATGTTCTTCTTTCGTTACATCTTGCAAATCCTTTTGTGAAATGCTGGCCATACTGTTATTTAACACATATAATTTTTCAACCGTTCCTCGTATTTGTGTTTCCTGAGCAACTTGTAAAATATGTGCTGTTGTTAATTTTTCTAAATGGCGATATAACGTCGCTTGTGGAATATGAGGTAATTTTTTAGCAAGCTGCTTTGCTGTTAATTTTTCTCCTCCAATAAACTCTTGAATAAGTTGAAAGCGAATTGGATGAAATAATATATCCATCTTTTTTTCTTTCATATATAAAAACCTACTTCCTTTTCTATATCTTATGATTATATTATCAATTATGATAACAAAAATAAATAAAAAATAAGGTGAAACTTCCATCAGTGGGGTTTTCTTCATCCCCGCTGATGGAAAGCTCTCACCAATCGGGCGCATGCCAGCAGTTATTCCCCACCTATCTTCTTCGTTTCTCTCAATCTTCAGGTGGGAATAGCGGGGTAATCTTTATTCATATTAAAAATATTGATGGATAGCAATGAATAGAACCCTCTGGTATATCATTTTTCATTACAAAAAACGAGTACATGTATTACTTACACACATACTCGTTTTTGTTTTTTATATTTTAATAAAATGAAATTTATTCGCATCCCGTTATTAAAAAATCATCTTCTACTTTACACAATACCGTATTCGTATCTACTTCCTGTCCAACTACTACATCTACAGATACTATATTTCCACTAATCCCAACCGCTGCTTCTTCTAATACACCTTTATTATTTCTAATAATAAGTAACTTTTCCCATTCATATATATGAGACGTTTCATTGATTAACACTTCTTCTACTACTCCATTACATGGACTATAGACACTTTCAATAACTACTTTCATACAAGCTCTACTCCTTACTTTCCTATTCAAAATCTCATTTTCCTCACCCATTCTATCACTGTTATTCCAGATCTTTTATATTTTAAAAGATTTGAATTGTATTACATTTTTTAGTTAGCTATACCAATATAATAAACTTCCATCAGTGGTTTTTTTCATCCTCCGCCTATCTTCTTCGCTTTTCTTTGAATCTTGAGGTTGAGATCTTACTGGCCTCGAATAGCGGGGTAAAGTGAAACTTCCATCAGTGGTTTTTTTCATCCCCCACTGATGGCTAGTTGAACCAATCGGGCTTTTACGGACAGTTATCCCCCACCTATCTTCTTTACTTCTTTCTGCATCTTGAGGTAGGGGTCTTACTGCCCGTTAATGCGGGATAAATTTGTTCCATCATAAACCTGTGAACAAAATGAACTATATAAAAATTATGCTTTTAATAGAGTTATTTCTCTAATTATTTACCAGATATCCTTTATCACGTATCATGACCGTAATAACGCTATTATCTGAAAATTAAATCATTTATTGAAAGCGCAATCAATTTATTAAGGAGGGGTTTTTCATGTTAGCGATATTAGGATTTGCAATGGTAGTTGTGTTCATGTTTTTAATTATGACAAGGCGAATGTCCGCACTAGTGGCCTTAATGCTTATTCCTACCTTATTTGCTATAATAAGCGGTTTTTATGCTAATGTAGGACCGATGATGTTAGCGGGGATTAAAAATTTAGCACCCACTGGTATTATGTTAATGTTTGCTATTTTATACTTTGGTATTATGATTGATAGCGGTTTATTCGATCCCGCTATTTCGAGAATATTAAAAATTGTAAAAGGCGATCCATTAAAAATTGTTGTTGGAACAGCCATTTTGACACTACTTGTTTCTTTAGATGGTGATGGTACAACAACATATATGATTACTGTATCTGCTATGTATCCGCTATATAAACGCCTTAATATGAATCCGCTCATTTTGGCCGGAATTGTCATGCTAGGCGCTGGTGTAACAAATATTATTCCATGGGGTGGTCCTACTGCTAGAGCAATGAGCGCACTTGGCCTTGACGCTTCTCAATTATTTACACCGCTTATTCCAGCGTTAATCGGCGGGGCACTATGGGTGATTTTTGTCGCTTACATGCTTGGAAAAAGGAACAGAAACGATTAGGAATCGTCGATATTCAATTTTCCAAAGCAGAGAAATCAGCTTTTACAGAGCAAGCAGCAACTGTAGAAGTATATGATTATAAACGCCCAAAATTATTATGGATTAATTTCTTATTAACTGTGGTTCTTATGACATGTTTAATTATGGAAATTTTACCTCTTCCTGTTTTATTTATGCTTGCCTTTGCAATCGCTGTCATGATTAACTATCCGAACCTTGAACAACAAAAAGAACGGATTGCTTCTCATGCTGGAAATGTATTAGCAGTTGTTTCCTTAGTATTCGCAGCTGGTATTTTCACGGGTATTTTATCAGGAACGAAAATGGTTGATGCGATGGCACATAGTTTAGTTGCTCTTATTCCAGATTCCCTTGGCCCGCATCTGCCAATCATTACAGCAATTACAAGTATGCCATTCACGTTCTTTATGTCTAATGATGCTTACTATTTCGGTGTGCTACCTATTCTTACGAAAGCTGCAGCAAGCTACGGAGTTAGTGCTGCTGAAATGGGAAGAGCTTCCTTATTAGGACAACCTGTTCATATGCTTAGTCCACTCGTTGCATCTACATATTTATTAGTAGGAATGGCGAAAGTTGATTTTGGAGATCATCAACGATTCACATTAAAATGGGCCGTTGGAACGACACTCTTTATGTTATTCATTGCTATTCTTACAGGGGTAATTTCTTTATGAAAACTCCCGCCACTTATCTCCTGCGAATCTTGAAGCGGGGGGCTTACTGTCCGTTAATGCGGGATAAAGAAGCCTGCATCACAATAATTTGTAGCATGTATAATCATATTTTAGTCTAATACGATAGAAACAAGAATCGCTTATATTCTATAAAAGAAACTCCTTTCCCATAAGGAGTTTCTTTTTTCATCTACTCTGAGCTACTCCTCCCACAAAAAAGAGCATCCCCTTTGTATGAAGGCTGCTCTTCTACTTTATTTATGAAGAAATAGGAAAATATCTTCTTTCTGGTCGTCCCACATTTCCATAAATCAATTCAGCATAAATTTTCTTCTGCGAAATTAAATACTCTAAATATCGCCTTGCTGTCGAACGGCTGACTCCCGATTCTTTACTAAGCATTTCCGCAGTTATTCCGTTATACTCCATTGTTAGCACACACTGTAAAATTTTTTTAGAGTCAGAGGATCAATCCCCTTAGGTGAATGTTCTGTATGAATACCCACCCCCTGCGTTCTCCTGTTCCATAAACTTTCAATCTGTTCTGGTGATAATTTTTGAGATTGCTTTAATTTCTCCACTTTATTTCGATAGTTTTCTAAACTTTCCTTGAATCTTTCAAACATAAGCGGTTTTACAATATAATCAAATACACCACCACGGAGTGCACGCTGAACAACCTCAACTTCAGATGCTGCAGTAATCATGATAACATCTGTATCTGGCACATTATGACGAATGAACGTTACTAAATCTGTTCCTTTCATATCAGGTAAATAAACATCAAGTAATACAAGTTGCGGCTTTACAAGTTCGATCCATTCCTTTGCTTGCTCCCCTGTTATTGCTGTACCCACCACAGTAAACCCTTCCACTTTATCAGTAAAACGGCGATGAATTTCAGCAATGCGAACATCGTCCTCTACAATTAACACCTCAATAGTTTGAGACATGCTATTCCCCTCTTTCCTTTGGTAACGCCACAATAAATAAAGCTCCCCCTAAGTCCCCTTTTTCAATCGTAATGTTACCATGTAATTCATCTACTAATTCTTTCACTTTAGCCAATCCATACCCGCGCTTTTCTCCTTCTTTCGTAGAAAAACCTTTATGAAAGATATGTGCAACAATCTTATCATCAATTCCGGATCCAGAATCTTCTACTTCAATAATAATTTCATCTCCAATATCTGTTATAAATAAGTTTACTATTTTCTTATTCTCTTCTTTTCTCTCTACTGATTCGAAAGCATTCGTAATTAAATTGCCGAGAATTGATACAACATGGTTACTATCTATATAAGCTGGCAATTCTTTCAAACAACTCTCTCGATCTATTATTAAATCAATTTTTAATTCTCTAGCACGATTATAAAAACCAACTACAATTCCTCCTAACCACGGATTTTGTAATTTTGTCATAATAAATTGCACAAAATCCTGCTGAAGAGCTGTTTCTTTATGAATAAGCTCTATCGCTTCCTCATAAGATTCTAGTTGAATTAATCCTGATAATGTATATAAAAAATTCTTATATTCATGTGTCTGCGCACGAAGTGCTTCTGTATATGTTTTTACTTGTGAGAGTTCTTCGGTTAACTGATCAATCTCTGATTTTAGCCGGAAACTAGAAACGACTCCGATTACTTCATTTTCTACTTTGACAGGCAATCGATTTACAATCACTACTTTCCCGTTTACATCCATTTGTCGATCCAATTGTTCCTCTCCAGTCCGAAGTACTTCTAATATGGAAGAATTGGGCACAATCTGCAAAATAGGCTTCCCAATAACAGACTCCTCTTGCCTTAGAGAAAGGATATCGCAGGCTGCCTGATTTACTAAACTAATACACCCTCGTTTATCAATAACTATAATCCCTTCACGTACAGATTGAATTACAGCGCTATGCTCCTCATACAAAGAAGAAATCTCTTCCGGCTCTAATCCAAACATTAATTTTTTAATACCCCGTGCCAAGTAGACAGAACCAACAATACCTACTACAAGTCCACATACAGCTACCCACAAGATTGGAACACTATGTTTTTCTATTACTTCATGTATATCCTCCGCAAGAAATCCCACGGACACAACTCCTATAACCTTATTCGTTTCATCACGAATTGGAACTTTTCCACGTACAGAAAGCCCTAAAGTTCCAATCGCCTTTGATACGTAAGACCTTCCCTCTTTTAGCACACCTTCGTTATCTCCACCAACCATTTTTTCACCAATTCTATCCGGCACAGGATGCGCGTACCGAATCCCTTCCTTATTACCGACTACAATAAATTCTGCGTCCGTTTCAGTTCGAATTTGTTCTGCAATCGGCTGAATCACTTCAGATGGATGATTTGTGTGAAATGCCTTATGAATTTCTGGTATAGAAGCCACTGTCTTAGCTACCTGTAAAGCTCTCTTCCCAATTTGATCTTCCATGCTATCAGATAATATGTAATAAAATAAAATACTCATTTGAACGATAACGAACAAAACAAGAATACCTATAAATAATGCAACCCTTGGCTGCAATTTTAGTTTTTTCAGTTTCAAAGCAAGATCCCCTAACTGATATCACACTTTAATTTTAAGAATATACAGAAATTTAAATTTACATTATATGAAACACATTCCTCTTATATATATTGTACTAGGAGATCTATTTCCTATACAAGCTATGAATCTATAACCAACCTTATAGCAATGTATTACTTGATTCGATCCTATCTAGTCTTTTTTATAGATATACTAAAAATAAGAAAACTCTAGAATTTTTTCTAGAGTTTTCTTATTTTTAACTAATTATTATCTTTGTTTTCTTCAACTACTTGCACAACCATCTTTTCCTTCGGTGTCTGCTGTACTGCACCTTTCCCAGCAAAACTTTCCAGCAATTCTTTCAAATCAATCCCTGAAGAAGCTTTTAATGTTTCTTGCATCGTTGCCATTAAATCTGTTGCATAGCCTGCTACTTTACCAGCACCGCTATTTTTTCCACCGCCTGTATCCACAACTGTAATTTTGTCGATATTACTAAGCGGGCTTGCAATTTCTTTCGCATAACTTGGTAACATTTTCAGTACCATATCCATAATCGCTGCTTGACCATATAGTTCAAATGCTTCAGCAATTTTTTGTTTTGCTTCTGCTTCGGCAAGACCTTTTAGTTTAATAACATCCGCTTCTGCTGTACCTTGTGCTTTTTGTACTTCTGCTTTTGCTAAACCTTCAACACGCACTTCTTCTGCGCGCGCTCTTGCTTCCGCTTCAATTTTATACTGCTCAGCATCTGCTCTTTTTATTTGTTTCACTTTTTCTGCTTCCGCAGCCTGCTCAACTGCATAACGATCAGCGTCTGCTTTTTCTTCACTTCTGCGTCGTATTGCTTTTCACGACGAGCAATTTCTTTTTCTTCTAATTCGATTTGTTTTTCACGCTCAATAATTTTTACACGCATTTGCTCTTCTGTTACACCTTGTTGTGCTTTCGCCTGTTGTAGCTCATATGAAAGGTCTGCATCAGCACGTGCTTGTTCTTGCTCTCTTTTATATGCTTGCACCTTTAACTCTTTATGTTTCTCTGCTTCAGCAATTTGTGCATCTCGTTGGTACTCGGCCTCTTTTGCCTCTTTTTCAGCACGTGCTTTTTCAATACGTGCTTCTTTTTCTCTCTCTGCATTTGCAATTGTTGCATCACGTTTTACTGTTGCAATTTGCGGCTGTCCAAGTGCATCTAAATATCCATTTTTATCACTAATTTCCTTAATAGTAAATGATACAATGCGAAGTCCCATCTTCTTCAAATCAGTGGAAGCCACTTCATGTACTTTTTGTGCAAATTGTTCTCTATTACTATAAGCATCTTCAACTGTCATAGAAGATAAAATGGCGCGTAAATGCCCTTCTAACACTTCCTTTGCTTCTATTTTTAATTCTTCTGTTTCTTTTCCTAAATATTGCTCTGCTGCTGTTGATACTTCCTCAATTGTAGAACCCACCTTAATAATAGAAACACCATTTACTGTTACAGGAACGCCTTGCTTCGTATATGTATCACGTGTTCCTACTTCTAACTTATAGTTTAATAAACTGAGAGGTTCTGCTTGCTGCATAATTGGTACAACAAATGTACCACCACCGCGAATAATCTTAATCTTCTTACCATCATCTGTTGTAACAACATTTTTCCCACTACCTAGTCCACTTCCCGTTACAATCAAGGCTTCATCTGGACCGACAGTACGATATTTTGTAATAAAGACTAAAATAAGGATAGCTAATATTGCTAATAAAACACCGCCAATAATTAATGGAACCATAATAAATCCTCCTTATTATTTTGGTTTCTTTAAAGACATTGCTAAATTTTGCACAAGTAAAACACCGTCTTGCACAGCTTCAACAATGACATAAGATCCTTGTAAAATATCTTTCTTCCCTATCGTTTTAGCTGGCATTGCATTACTGCCAAATTGAGAAGACACCAGCACCTCACCAAAACCTTCTTTCGGAATCGTAATCAGCACTTCACCCTTGCAACCAATAAATTCATCCATGCGCTGCACTGTATTTTGTTCCGCTTTCGCAATCGGAGATAACACAAGCATTTTCATCGCAATTACCCCAATAAGCGCAAGAAAAAAGGCAACGAAAAAAATAACAATACTTCCCCAAGAAAACATATATTCAAAGATATATCCAAAACCACAAAACATAGCAAGAAAGCTAAATAATATTGTTACAGGTGAAGTCGGTCCGCCTACTATGTGAAATAATGATTCAAACACATCACTAAAAAATAAATATATAACAGTAATGAATGTCGTTATAATAAATCCGTATAAGTAAATTATTTCAAGTCCATGGCTAAACAACAGCGCTTCCCCTCCTTTCATCAATGCGTTCATCTTCTTATATGTATGCATCTCCCCTTTTAAATTTCATATTTTAAAATTTTCAGTTATTTCATCTATAGAAAAAGGGGCCTGCATCACAGACCCCTTAAAAAGGCACAGGAGGAGCCCGTAGTGACAGGCTCCTCCTCAAAAATAACCGATATATTGTATATCCATATAATATATTATTTTACATAAAAAGTAAAGATGTACACGCATTAGAATTTTTTAAAAATTAACTTTACTTGATACTGACGGTGAACGAAAAACTATAAAAAACCAAATAATATTAATAATTGCTGTTGTAATACAAAAACTTATGACTCCTACAAAATCAGAGATAATAGCTTTTGATCCATTTTTATTCATCTAAAAATTATGGTATGATAAAAGGTAAATGATGTAAAATCACATAAATTATGGTTTATTGATATTAATCGTAGAATGCCTTATTTACATAAGATGATTGATAATACTTGTTGGAAATATAACGCACTTAAGTGGCAGAAAATGATGAACAAACGATATACAAAACTCTATTTGTAAACGGTTCAGTTTATATCACATTTTCTACCATCTATCATCGGCTTCTAAGGTCGTGTTTTGACACCTCTCTTAAAAATTGTTATGGTTAATATAACTATTAACTTTATTAAATAAAGGTGGGATTGGATGCTCAAAAAAGAAAACAGTGTATTTTATATCTCTATTTTGCTGACAACCTTGTTTATTATATGGGGTGTACTTCCAGCAAAATGGATACAAGGCTATGATTTACAAAGTGTTACCTCGTCGTTGAACTCTTTTATCCTCAGTAATTTTGGATGGTTTTATTCTCTATTAATGACCGCAATGGTTCTTTTAGCCGCTTACTTAGCATTTTCGAAATACGGTTCCATTCGTCTTGGTAAAGATGATGAAAAACCAAAATATAGTTATCTTTCATGGATCGCAATGTTATTTGGAGCTGGTATGGGAATCGGCCTCGTCTTTTATGGCATTTCCGAACCAATATCACATTTAAATGCTCCTCTTACAGGTGAACCTGGCAGCCAACAAAGTGCTGAACTCGCAATGCAATATTCATTCTTCCATTGGGGATTATTCCCTTGGTCATTATATGCAATCGTCGCTTTAGTTCTTGCATACTTTACCTTTCGCAAACAAAAAGGTAGTACAATTAGCGCTGCAGTTACTCCTTTATTTAATCGATCGAAAACATCACCTATCGGATAGTGGATTACATTACTTATTCCCTTCTATTAGCAATACAGTTGGCACACAGCTCGTACTCATTTTAATCTTTACAGTCCTCTATTTAACGAGTGCACAAACAGGATTAGATCGTGGGATTAAATATTTGAGTAACTTGAACATTTCTCTTGCAGGAATTTTACTCGTTTCCTTTTTAATTTTCGGGCCAACTGTTTTTATTATAAAATATTTCATATCAACATTAGGATCTTATATAGGGTCATTGCCAAGTATGAGCTTGAACTTAGGTGCTTTTAGTGATCACAATTCTGCATGGATTGAAAAATGGACACTCTTCTATTGGGGATGGTGGATTTCTTGGTCGCCATTCGTCGGTACATTTATTGCACGAATTTCACGTGGACGCACAATTCGTGAATTTATTTTCGGCGTTGTATTAGTCCCAACATTAATCTGCACATTTTGGTTTACAGTATTCGGTGGAACAGCCATTCACATGGAGATGTTCCAATCATTAGGAATCGCGGACGAAATTACAAAAAACGGTATAGAAACCGGTCTTTTTGCTGTCATTTCTCATTTACCGTTTTCATCATTTCTAACAATTGTTGCGTTAATTTTAATCGCTACATTCTTTGTTACATCTGCAGACTCCGCAACGTTTGTTGTAGCCATGCAAACAAGTAATGGAAATTTATCTCCTAGCAATCGCTTAAAACTCATTTGGGGACTTACCATTTCAGCAATTGCAGCAATCTTATTACAAGCAGGTGGTTTAAATGCGCTGCAAATTGCAGCAATCCTCGCAGCATTTCCATTTTCAATTGTTATTATATTAATGGTGACATCGCTATTTAAAGAATTACGAAAAGAAGCTTTTACAATACAACGAACACCAAAATCGCAAAGTGTGCAAAAAACTGGATAATCATACTTTTCACTATTCCATCCGCAGTCTTCCAAATAGACTGCGGTTTTTTCCATATTCATAGATTAGGTGAAACTTCTATCAGTGGACCTATCTTCTTCGCTTCTCTCTCAATCTTGAAATGGTGGGCTTACTGCCATACGGGATAAACAATGAATTTTTATGCATGTATGGACAAACAAATAATCCTTTCTCATATGAAGAGCATATCTTAATCACATAGGAGGGAAAACATGAAAAAAGAACAACTCATTCTTACTATACTTGGAAGCAGCGGCGGCGCTGCTCGTGCATTTTTATCTTTATTAAATCATGCCGTGAAAGATAGTCATAATCCTTTATACTCTCAATTGCAGAACTGTTCGATTCATTTAATTGACATAAGGCAAAAACCGCAATCCTATTTTAAAGAAATGTATCCTGCATTATACGAGAGTTTTACATTTCATATGTTCGATCTAAGCGATAACGCATTATTTCGAAACCATCTACAAAAAACGGGGACAACCCTGGTTGTTGATGCTTCCTTAGCAGATGCAGTAGAAATGTTGACATGCTGTAATGAATTTGGAGTACATTATATTAATACAGCATTGCAATCACCAGCAATTGATGCGAATGAACATATAAAGCGATTCAGTTTACTAGAAAGACAAAATTTCTTTGAAGAACATAAACCTACCTTCACAAAAATGACAGGCATTATTTGTTCCGGTATGAATCCCGGTGTCGTCCAATGGATGGCAATTAAATTAATGAAGCAAAATCCTACGGAAATCCCCCTCGCTTGTTTCATCGTCGAACACGATACAACTTTCTATCATGATCCAACCCTTATTAAAGAAAAAACAGTATACTCGACATGGTCTCCAGCAGGTTTTTTAGAAGAAGGCATTTTAAACTATCCTCTTTTTATGAAACATCAAACTCCCATTCTCTTATGTAACACCGCTTATGAACAAGAATTTAAAGTAACGTTAGGAGATAAACAGTTTTCCGGTTGTTTAATGGGACATGAAGAAGTAATTAATCTCGGAAAATTATATGACATGGAGGTAGGTTTTTTATATCGTATCAATGATTATATGACACAATTAATTCATGACAATCAACATAATATTGATGAACTATGGAGCTGGGATCATCACGTATTAAATCCAGAAAACGGACAACTCATCGGTGAAGATTTAATCGGTGTCTTACTTGTGTATAAAGACAAAGAGGTATATATGTACAACACTACTGCTACCCAGCATGTGTACACACAATACGGAACAAATGCAACTTATTTTCAAGTGGCTTGCGGCGTTTACGGAGCACTTGCCAGCCTCTTACTCGATGATTTACCACTTGGTTGTTATTTTGTAGATGAACTTCTTTTAAATACAGATTCGAAGTATGGTGATTATCTTTCATATTATATGAAAGATTTTGTAATAGGAGAAAATGGTACGACAGATGGTTTATTATTTGATCGTATAAAAAAGATTGAGTAGTTTTTCCTACTCAATCTTTTTGGTTTCACTTAAAAACAAAAACCCCTTCACTTAGGGGTTCAAGCCATCTTTTCCTTCGATTCTTCTCGGAAAAAGCTCTTCATCGCATGAAATACGTCAGCTTTTTGTTTTAAAATATAATAGCGAAACTTCTCATCTTTCACATTTTTATATGCTGACATGAGTGTACTATGACGATTATACTGATTCACTTCTCCATACCCAAACATATTAGATACTTTCATTAATTCTTGCACAAGTTTTACACAGCGGGCATTATCAGATGTTAAATTATCTCCATCTGAGAAGTGGAACGGGTATATGTTATAGCGTTCCGGAGAATATTTTGTTTCAATCAGTTCTAATGCTTTTCTGTATGCCGATGAACAAATTGTTCCCCCGCTTTCACCTTTTGAGAAAAATTCTTCTTCTGTAACAACTTTTGCTTCTGTATGGTGTGCGATAAATTCAATATCTACTGTTTCATATTTCGTACGTAAAAAACGGGCCATCCAGAAGAAAAAGCTACGAGCCATATATTTTTCCCAAAGCCCCATCGAACCGCTCGTATCCATCATTGCTAACACAACAGCTTTTGATTCTGGCTTCAAAACTTCATTCCACGTACGGAATTTTAAATCTTCTCGCTTAATTGGATGAAAAGCTGGATTGCCATTCATTGCATTTCGTTTATAAGCAGATATCATTGTCCGTTTTTTATCAATGTTTCCCCAAAGTCCTGTTTTACGAATGTCGTTAAATTCAATGTGTTCAATACGATTTTCATCCAGTTCTTTACGCTGCAAATTAGGAAGCTCTAATTCTTTAAAAAATGCTTGCTCAAGCTCTAAAATCGATACTTCCGCCTCGTAATAATCTTCTCCTGCAGAGTCTCCTGCTCCTTGCCCTTTTCCTGGTCCTTTTTGCTTTTGGCCGCTCGATCCATCTCTCGCTACAACATCACCGACTTTACTATCCCCTGTTCCTTGACCGACATGTTTATTTTTATCATAGTTATAACGAATTTTATATTCATCTAGTGAACGAATTGGTATTTTTACAACATCCCTACCATTGGACATGACAATACTTTCTTCTGTAACAAGGTCTGGTAAATTATTTTTTATTGCCTCTTGCACTTTTTCTTGATGACGTTGTTGATCATCATGCCCTTTACGATGGAGGGACCAATTTTCCTGTGAAACCGTATAATTATATTGATTTTCTTCTGCCATTCCTTTCCCTCCTTACCTAATTTTTTATACTTTCACTTAAACACAGATTAAAACATGAAAATCCTACTAAGAGAAATTTACTTTTACATGAATAAAAAACTGATACACTTTCGCAATTAAGAAAGAAACACAATGCATTGTTGCACACTTTACAGCTGCACAACATATTGTATTGTGTTGACCTTTTTCTTTATGAATGGTTGGTTACTCTATCATATGCTCATTGTGAAAATAATTGACAAATAAATTCATAAGATTGCATTTAAATTTACTCATAGTGGACAAGCACCTCTTATAGTCGAAAATAAAATATAAAAAAAACTGCCCCTTTCCAAGAGACAGCTTTTCTTTTTCTACAACTATAATTATTATCGATTTAACAAACTACCTACATAACGCAATAATTCATTGGCAGATGTGGAATTGTAGCCATGTTCATCAATTAATCGTGCTACAACATTATTAATTTTCTTCAGCTGATTTTCATCCGGCGTTTTCGTTGAAGTCGTAATCTTCACAACATCTTTCAAATCAGCAAATAGTTTCTTCTGGATTGCTTCACGAAGACGTTCATGCGAATTATAATCAAATCGCTTCCCTTTGCGAGCATATGCAGAGATACGAATTAAAATCTCTTCACGGAACGCTTTCTTCGCATTTTCAGAAATGCCAATTTGTTCTTCAATAGAGCGCATAAGTTTTTCATCCGCACTCATTTCTTCTCCAGTTAATGGATCGCGTAGTTTCGATTTATTGCAGTATGCTTCTACGTTATCTAAATAATTATCCATAAGTGTCTTCGCAGATTCTTCATATGAATATACAAATGCTTTTTGTACTTCTTTCTTCGCAATTTCATCATACTCTTTACGTGCTAATGAAATGAAATTCATATAGCGCTCACGATCTTCATTGCTAATAGATGGATGTTGATCTAATCCATCCTTTAAAGAACGTAATACATCTAAAGCATTAATTGATGCTACTTCTTTACGAATAATTGTAGAAGAAATACGATTGATAACATAGCGCGGATCAATTCCACTCATACCTTCATCTTGATATTCGCGCTGCATTTCCTCTACATCAATAGAATTGTACCCTTCTACCATTTCACCATCATATAAACGCATTTTCTTAATTAAATCGATGTCTGGCCGCTTCGGATCTTTTAAGCGTGTTAAGATTGTAAACATTGCTGCAACGCGAAGTGTATGCGGTGCAATATGAACATCAGAAACATCACTTTCATGAATCATTTTCTCATAAATATGCTCTTCCTCACTTACCCGTAAGTTATATGGAATTGGCATTACAATAATCCGCGAATGAAGTGCTTCATTTTTCTTATTAGAAATAAAAGAGCGATATTCTGTTTCGTTCGTATGTGCAACAATTAATTCATCTGCTGAGATCAGTGCAAATCGGCCTGCTTTAAAATTCCCTTCTTGCGTTAACGATAATAAATGCCATAGAAACTTTTCGTCACATTTTAACATCTCTTGAAATTCCATCATCCCACGGTTCGCTTTATTTAATTCTCCATCAAAGCGGTAAGCGCGTGGATCTGATTCTGAACCAAATTCAGCAATAGTAGAAAAATCAATACTACCTGTTAAATCCGCAATATCTTGTGATTTTGGATCAGATGGACTAAATGTTCCAATCCCTGTTCTGCGATCTTCTGAGAAGAAAATACGCTCCACAACTACATCTTCAATTCTGCTTCCATACTCTTTTTCTAGGCGCATTAAGTTTAATGGTGACAAATTCCCTTCAATTCGCACGCCATACTCTGCATAAAAATCATCACGTAAATGATGCGGAATAAGATGAAGCGGATCTTCGTGCATTGGGCATCCTTTTATTGCAAAAACCGAACCGCGATCTGTATGTGAATATGCCTCTAATCCACGCTTTAACATCGTAACCAATGTAGATTTCCCACCACTAACTGGCCCCATTAATAATAAAATCCGTTTTCTTACATCTAAACGTTTTGCAGATGGATGAAAATATTCTTCTACAAGACGCTCTAATGCTTCTTCTAATCCAAATAATTGATTACTAAAGAAATTATATTTTCTTAGGCCGTCTACTTCTTCAATTCCAGCATCCTTAATCATATTATAAATACGAGAATGTGCTGTTTGTGCCACCCATGGTCTTTCCTTAAGAAGTTCTAAATAATCAGCAAATGTCCCTTCCCACTTTAAACGTTCTTCTGTTTCCCGGTGCTGTTCGATTTTCTTTAAAATATCCATTATAGCTCCTCCCCCATCTCCTTGTTCAAGCGGATTATTATAAAAGTATGCGAGGATGTCCTTAAACATTCGTACGAATCCAAATGAAATCGCACACAAACTTTATAAATTTTATTACCAAAATTGAAAGAAAATTCGATATAATACAAGTTATAGGGAATGAATATGAATGGGGGGCTAAATTCTTATGAAACTTTTATTAATTTTAGGTGTTATGCTCACATTTCTCACTGCTATTTTCACATCAGGATACAATGATAAACCAGGAACAAAATAAAGTGAAACTTCCATCAGTGGAGAGTTTTTTCATCTCCCACTGATGGTTAGTTGAACCAATCGGGCTTTTACGGGCAGTTATCCCCCACCTAGCTTCCTCGCTTCTCTCTGTATCTTGAGGTGGGGGTCTTACTGCCCGTTAATGCGGGATAAAAAAAGTGATGAGCTTGATGCTCATCACTTTTTATCTGTCATAAAATAATAACCTTGGGCTAAAATCGCATTTTTTTCTTTCAAAAATTGAATATCATTGCCTCCTCTACTCCTTCGGCAATGATATTCAACCCTAATGAAATTTGTCGATTTTTCAAACAGATGCAAGCCTTTCTTAAAAAATATTAGTTTTCTTCAAAGAAAAACCGTCATATGACGGTTTTTAATAAACAATTTCTACATCTAATCCCGGATAATTTTGCTGGCGCAATGCCTCATAAATTAAAATTGCTGCAGTATTAGATAAGTTTAAAGAACGGACTTTATCAGTCATTGGAATGCGTAAGCAATGATCAAAATTATGTTCAATCACATTTGCTGGAAGACCATTTGTTTCTCTTCCAAATACGAAATAATAATCTTTTTCTACGTTACTATAATCAAATGTTGTGTGTGCTTTCTCTCCATACTTTGTTAAGTAGAAAAACTCACCATTTTCATTTTTCTCATAAAATTCCTCAATAGAGTCATAATACGTAATTTTTACGTGCTCCCAATAATCTAATCCAGCACGCTTTAACGCTTTATCGTCAGTAGAAAATCCAAGCGGTCTAATTAAATGTAATTCTGCACCTGTTGCTGCACAACTACGCGCAATATTACCTGTATTCGCTGGAATTTCTGGTTGATATAAAACAACATGTATTCCCACAATGTTCACCTCAATCTTTTTCTACTACGTATTATACCACTTGGATAAAAAATCTCTAGTCATTATCAAGAATATGAAAAAACTTATATTTCATTTGCGGTGTATACTTACTTGAATCTTCATAATCCCAATAACGTCTGCGACTATTGGCAGAATGTGCATTTACAAGAGGCATACCATTAGCATCTTTTGCCACGACAATTGTCGTATGATTCCATCTGCCATCATTTTCAAAATCATATACAATGATATCTCCAAGCATTAGATCCTGTGGCTTCTCAACTTGCTTTGCTCGAAGTCCTAGAGAATCACTTGATAAATACCAATGAAAAGAATGAGCTACCGCCCAGCTCCAGCTCCATTGGCGATTTTGCTGCCACCATCCACTGCGAATATTCGGATATCCACTCATTGGTGTTTCACCAGCATGCAGACATTGAGAAATAAAATTTGTACAATTATCTTGGAAGTTCTGATAAGCAGGATTCCGATCATCCCACCACCGCTCTGCATATTTCACTGCCTCTAAGCGATTATAACTGTATGGAATATATTGTCCTTTTCCCTTTGTTACTTCACGTTCTAACGTTCCAACTTTCTGTTCATCTATCGGCGTTCCAATTGCTATATCTTGCTTGATACATCCATCTTCTAATCGTAAACGCCTCTCCATTTGTTCTTCCTCTACATAAAATAAATGATGATGACGAATAAAATACTGAAAATGAATTTGATAATCTACTTCATCATAGTTCACACCTTTTAACTGTCTAAGAAAAGATACGTTAGCATTGCTTTTTACAATCTCCGCATTACGCCTTGTAAAGAGCTTCTTTTTACGGTGTAACATGTCAACAATATCATCTGGAATTTCTGCTTCATTCATACGTTTATTTGTTATATAATCCAATTGCCCTTGCAGACACTGTTGAAGATGCTGTTTTATAGACATAGAGTCTCCCCTCCCCTTATTACAATATGAGGGACTGAGGGATAATCTGCTATTTTTTCTCAGCTAACAGTTCAAGACCACGATTCATCTCATGAAGAACTTCTTCATCTTTTTCTCGCTCTTTCGCTTTTTCAATAGCCTCTTGCACACCTTCTCCGCCAATTTTACCTAATGCCCACGCCGCCGTTCCACGAATAACAGGACGAGGATCTTCTTTCATTAAGGCAACTAAATCAGGAATAGCCGTCGTATCTTTAAAATGCGCAAGCGCCAAAATCGCATTTCTCTGTAACGGCTTTTTTCCCCGCCATGACCCAGACATAATGCCATACTTTTCTTTAAAATCACGATTGCTAATCGTAAGAAGAGGTTTTAATAAAGGTTTTACGAGCTCTGGATCTGGTTCCATTTCCGGATGATTATGAAAATCTTTTCCTTTGTTTTTTGGACAAACAGTTTGACACGTATCACATCCATAAATGCGGTTTCCAATCTTATCTCGATATTCTTCCGGAAGAAAACCTTTTGTTTGCGTTAAAAATGCAATACATTTTTGGGCATTTAATTGTCCCCCTTGTACAAGCGCTCCTGTTGGACACACATCAATGCACTTTGTACAACTCCCGCATTGATCTTCAATTGGAGTATCTGGAGGAAAAGGAATATTTGTAATCATCTCACCTAAATAGACATACGAACCAAACTCTGGCGTAATAATGGAGCAGTTCTTTGCACTCCATCCAATGCCCGCTCGCTCTGAAACAGCTCGATCACTTAATTCTCCCGTATCTACCATCGACTTTACTGCTATCCCCGGTAAACGTTCAATTAAATATGCTTCCAGCTTCTCTAAACGATCACGCAAAACAAGATGATAATCTGTACCCCAAGAGGCACGGCAAAAAATACCTCGTCGCTCACCGCGTTTGCTTAGCGGTGCATTTTTTAGTTTTGAAGGATAAGCCAATGCAATAGCAATAATTGATTTTGCACCCGGTAATAATAATTGCGGATTCGTTCTTTTCTCTATATCCGATTCTTCAAATCCAGATTGATATCCTAATTGTTGCTGCTGCATAAGTCGTTGCTTTAACTCTTCAAATGGCGAAGCGCTTGTAAAGCCTATTTTATCAATTCCAATTGTTTTACTATAAGCTATCACATCTTGCTTTAATTGTTCGAAGTTCACACTTACTCTGCTACTGAAAATGTGTACAAACATACCCATTTAGAGTTTTCCAGCTTCTACAAACCCAATCGTTTGTGTCGTTCCCCATAGGCCTAATTTTTTGCCTAGCCATCGGTATATATATGTTGATTGATTAAATTCATACAACATATTCTGCTTATTGAGGTTCCGCCTCTTTTCAGTAACAGTTTTACCACCTTTCTTTTTATAAAGTGAAACTTCCATCAGTGGGGTTTTTTGAGCCCCCACTGATGGAAAGCCCGCCCAATCGGGCTTTTACTGGCAGTTATCCACCACCTATCTTCCTCGCTGCTCTCTCAACCTTGAGGTGGGGGTCTTACCGCCCACGAATAGCGGGATACAATCCATATAGAGGTTGCTGTTCACACTTTAATGTCCTCATTAATTATGTTTCATTTATATTTACAAACGATTCACTATTTCTTAATATATTTCACTGATAAACATTTCACTTTATTATAACAACATATATCATAGGAAATTCCACATTACTATTTTCACGCATATTCATGCATTCCAAACATAAAAAAACGCAATACCTCGTTTATCTGAGAAACGAAACACTGCGTTGATCACAATTATTATAGAAATTTGGAATGATATCTGGAGCGGGTGAAGAGAATCGAACTCTCGACCAGAGCTTGGAAGGCTCTTGTTTTACCACTAAACTACACCCGCAAATATAAAGAAAATATTAATTTTTTGTTAACTTATGTTAAGAAGTATAGCATGGAATATAAGGTGTTGCAAGAATTTTATCGAAAAAAGTCGAAAAAGTGATGAATCACTCATCACTTTTTCGACTCTTTATCAATTGCAGCTTTAATACTATCGTAGTCCGGATTAACAAGCTTACCATTTACGTATATGGATGGTGCACCTTGTACTTTTAATTTCTCAGCAAGGTCAAGATCCTTCTGTACTTTATCTTTTATTTCCTTACTATTTAAATCTTTTTTAAATTCCGCTACATCAATACTAGGAAGCTTTTGTTTTACTATATTTACTAATAGATCCTCTGTAATCCACTCTTCTTGTTCATTCTGTTGATTGTGATATATTTCATCATAAAATGTCCAAAAAGCTTTTGGATCTTGCTTGTAAATTGCTTCCAGCAGCTGCTCCTAAATCAGAATCTTTCCCAATAAATGGAAAATTAATAAAATGCAGCTGAACTTTCCCTTTGTTAATATACTCTTCTTTTAAACGTGGTAATACCGTTGCATCCCATGTACGACAAGCTGGACATTTAAAATCTCCAAACTCAACAATATGAATCGGAGCATCTTTCTCTCCTAACGATTGTTGTGTGCCATATGAAAATGTATCTTTTCCTTTTTCCGTCTTATTACTCACAATGCTATATGCAATCGTCCCAATTACAATCAGTACCGCAACAGTAAAAATAACACCGAGAATTATAATATTTTTTGATTTCATACACATTCCTCTTTAATGTTTTTTATTCTTTGTATGATGCTTATATACATTACTCATGATATCAATTCTCATATAAACAGTCCATTGAAGTTGCTCATAAAATAAGCAAAATTAAACAAATGTGACAATATTGTGTCTCACTTTTCTTAAATTCATTCACGTAAAGTGAAACTTCCATCAGTGGGGGTTTCTTCATCCCCCACCTATCTTCTTCGCTTCTCTCTCAATCTTGAGGTGGGGGTCTTACTGCCCACGAATAGCGGGATAAAGTGAAACTTCCATCAGTGGGGGTTTTCTTTATCCCCCACTGATGGTTAGTTGAACCAATCGGGCTCTTACGGGCAGCTATCTCCCACCTATCTTCTTTGTTTTCTCAGAATCTTGAGGTGGGAGTCTTACTGCCCGTTAGTGCGGGATAAAAAAGAGTAAGTTCATTTTGAACTTACTCTTAACTAACCGCCTTTACATGCTGTACTGGTTGATTTTTAGGAATATCCTGACGAATGACAAGCTTTTCATTTGTAGCTTGTACATATTCTGCATGAGTAATATACCCTTCTTGCTCCATAAGCTTTAACACAATATTACGTCTTTCCACAGCTTTATCATAATGTTGTATTGGTGAATAATAAGTTGGAGCTTTCACAACAGCTGCAAGCATAGCACTTTCACTCAATGTTAATTGATCTACCTCTTTACCGAAATAAAGTTTGGCTGCTTCCTCAACTCCCCATGCTCCTTCTCCATAATAAATATTGCTTAAGTACAATTTTAAAATCTCATCTTTCGTAAATGTTCGTTCTATTTTTTTTGTATAGAAAACTTCATCCCATTTACGAGAAAATGTTCGTTCATTTGTTAAAAAAACATTTTTTGCAAGTTGCTGAGTTATTGTACTACCACCTTGTACAACATGACCAGCTTTTATATTTTCTACTGTCGCTCTGACAATTGCAATATAGTCTAATCCATTATGATGATAGAAGCGCTTATCTTCAGTTGCAATAAATGCATTACCTAATTGTTCTGGCACCTCAAAATGAACAGGTACTTTCAATTTACTTATATCTTTGTTTTCAATCATTTTATTTCCAGCAAATAATAATGCACAGCCTAGTAATAATAATAATAATATAAGAGCTCTATAAAAAATTTTTGTTATCGAAGTTAAAGTAATATGATGATCAAAAGCAGTACGATGTACTGTTCGTTCTTTCACAACAGACACCCCCATTTCTTCTAACATTCATTGTTCTTAATTTAAGAATACCTTGCTTTTTAAAAATATCCAATCGATTTCTCTTACAACTTCCTTACAAAGTTGTAATTTAAATGAAAGAAAAAAACGTTTTCTACTACGGTAGAAAACGCTTGATATAATCAAATTATCTACGCCTATTATACGTCTAGAAACACAAAAAAAACGAGTTATCCTCGTCTAAACAGTACCGATGGTCGGGGTCGAACCGACACTCCTTACGGAACACGATTTTGAATCCCACTCAAACCATCAATCCTTATAAATAACTATACATCAAGGTTTATCGCATTTGTGAAAAAATCGTTGCATCAGATTCCTGTTAATTATACCTCTGTTCGTCAGGAATTTAAAGCGTTTTTTTATTAAACCTACATAACCCCTGCTTCTTATATTTCTGAATTAAGTGGACTTCATACTCTCTTGCGTCTTCTTCCAAATCAAACTCTGCCACGAACTTATATGTAAGTTTTCCTCTCTCCATCAAGCCTCTGTGTTCCGAGTTTTTTCTATAAGTAAATAAAAATAACTATTGTTTTTGATGAGTATTCATAAAAACAGAACCTAAATCCACAATTTTACTCAGAAAAAATTGCAAAAGCATCATATTTTCAATAAAATTAATTGTGAAAATTTAATCGTACGATTGGAGAGGTAGATCATTAGAAAATTTATAGTATCTTATCTGTATTCTTTTATTAGCTTGATTATTTCAGCAAATCTGTTGGGACTGATTATGTCTCCAAATTTATTAGATTGGAAAAATGTTTTAGGTCTTACTATAATGATGATAATTTATGGGGCACCTATGGTTTTAATAGGATGTATAATAGGTGAATTATTATATAGATATTATATAGTACCTAAATCCCTACCTTTTAAATTAGCTTTAGTTATGTATTCTCTATTAGGTAGTATAGTAATGTTATTAATTAGAACTTTAATTGGTGGGATTCCTCAAAATATTAATGAAATATTCAATTTGAATTTTTTTCTACTTTCGACTGTTTGTTCTATAATTTTTTTTATAAAAAGAAATACATACAAATAAAAAAGACAGCCTCATTGACCGCCTGTTACTTACCACTGCCATCCAAGATGAATTAGTTCATCTTTAAGTTCTGCTCTTTCCCAACTGCTTTTTGTATGTCTTAATTGGTCTGCTTTAACTTCGACCTCATGGTTCCATTCGTCTATTGTATAGCTTTGTTCGTCAATTATAGATGGCTCTCTCAATCCGATTAACGATCCAACATATAAAACTGAGACAGCTATAGACATAAGTATAATTAGTTTTGTTCTAGTCTTCATACCGCACCCCCACCTATGAACATTTTACCACAAAAAAAGAGAGCATTAGCTCTCCTTAATTAATTATTCGTAATCTTACTTCTTGAATTCTAATTTGATTACATTGTTGAACAAGGCATAGCCTTGAACGCATGGTTAAGGGTTTCGCCTTTGACCATATTATAAAATGAGAATTTTATTATCTCTTCTTGAACTAACTGGGCAGTTTAGTTTAACAACTATTAGTTACCATCAACGGTAAAGTAAAAAATTCATAGAGGGTAGCGTTAAAATTCGATAATAGGCTATTTCAGGGCTTTGTGCAGTGTTTATGAAAACTTCACAAATAAATCAAGTTTGATATTGAAAGAAGGATATATGCCATTTCCATGTTATAAAAACAAAATATGATAATTTCAGTAATAGAGAGGTTTCTATTGCTAACTTAAGAATTCTTAATGTCTTTTTGTTAGAGATCCACCAGCTCTTTATTTAATGTATTCTTTGCGACTGAAAGCTCGCTTTGGTAATACTGTATAGTTGCTGGTCTTAGATTTCTTAAGTGGCAATCTTTAATAAAGAAAGAAAATGCTTCTTCATCATTTATTCTTTGTGTGATTAAGTTCAACTCAGTATCTGTCAGTTCTCCACGACGTCTCATTATAAAAACCTCCTATGCGTCTGATTCGATGCACACGATTTTGACTTATTTCTGTCGTGTAAAAAAAGACAAAATAAAAAAGCCCTCACATATGAGAAGCCTTGATTTAAAGCTATTTACAGTACCGATGGTCGGGGTCGAACCGACACTCCTTACGGAACACGATTTTGAGTCGTGCGCGTCTGCCAATTCCGCCACATCGGCATAATATGGAGGCGGCAACCGGATTCGAACCGGTGGTAAAGGTTTTGCAGACCTCTGCCTTACCACTTGGCTATGCCGCCATATTAAATTTGGAGCGGAAGACGGGATTCGAACCCGCGACCCCAACCTTGGCAAGGTTGTATTCTACCACTGAACTACTTCCGCAAAAATGGCTGGGCTAGCTGGATTCGAACCAGCGCATGACGGAGTCAAAGTCCGTTGCCTTACCGCTTGGCTATAGCCCATCGAATTATTAATACATTATATGACTTATTATCATTTTTATTACTTTAAATATCCAAACTCGACATTTAGTATATTATCATAACTAATTTAATTTGTAAAGTAATATTAAAAATGGGGCGACTGATGGGAATCGAACCCACGAGTGTCGGAGCCACAATCCGATGCGTTAACCACTTCGCCACAGCCGCCATGCTGTGTTGGCAGGGGCAGTAGGAATCGAACCCACGCCGGAGGTTTTGGAGACCTCTGTTCTACCGTTAAACTATGCCCCTATATAAAATGTAAATGGTGGAGGGGGCAGATTCGAACTGCCGAACCCGAAGGAGCGGATTTACAGTCCGCCGCGTTTAGCCACTTCGCTACCCCTCCGACTTACATGGTGCCGGCTAGAGGACTTGAACCCCCAACCTACTGATTACAAGTCAGTTGCTCTACCAATTGAGCTAAGCCGGCATTATATCTAAAATGGTGGCTCGGGACGGAATCGAACCGCCGACACGAGGATTTTCAGTCCTCTGCTCTACCGACTGAGCTACCGAGCCTTCATAAATGGCGGTCCCGACCGGGGTCGAACCGGCGATCTCCTGCGTGACAGGCAGGCATGTTAACCACTACACCACGGGACCATTGGTTGCGGGGACAGGATTTGAACCTGCGACCTTCGGGTTATGAGCCCGACGAGCTACCAGACTGCTCCACCCCGCGACGATATTTATAAATTTATATGGTGGAGGATGACGGGATCGAACCGCCGACCCCCTGCTTGTAAGGCAGGTGCTCTCCCAGCTGAGCTAATCCTCCAAAGTGGTGACCCGTACGGGATTCGAACCCGTGTTACCGCCGTGAAAGGGCGGTGTCTTAACCACTTGACCAACGGGCCAAAATATTATGGCGGAGAGCAAGGGATTCGAACCCTTGATACGCTTATGACGTATACACGATTTCCAATCGTGCTCCTTCGGCCATCTCGGACAGCTCTCCAATTGGCTCCGCAGGTAGGACTCGAACCTACGACCGATCGGTTAACAGCCGATAGCTCTACCACTGAGCTACTGCGGAATACTGTAAGCCTGGCAACGTCCTACTCTCACAGGGACAAAGTCCCAACTACCATCGGCGCTAGAGAGCTTAACTTCCGTGTTCGGTATGGGAACGGGTGTGACCTCTCTGCCATCATTACCAGACTGTATTTAATTGAGACAATCATCATTATACTTTATTCAAAAATAAAGTCAACAAGTTTTTATATTCTCTCAAAACTAGATAACATCAATGTAGTATACATATTGTATGGTTAAGTCCTCGATCTATTAGTATTCGTCAGCTCCACATGTCACCATGCTTCCACCTCGAACCTATCAACCTGATCATCTTTCAGGGATCTTACTAGCTTAACGCTATGGGAAATCTCATCTTGAGGGGGCTTCATGCTTAGATGCTTTCAGCACTTATCCCTTCCGCACATAGCTACCCAGCTATGCCCTTGGCAGAACAACTGGTACACCAGCGGTGCGTCCATCCCGGTCCTCTCGTACTAAGGACAGCTCCTCTCAAATTTCCTACGCCCACGACGGATAGGGACCGAACTGTCTCACGACGTTCTGAACCCAGCTCGCGTACCGCTTTAATGGGCGAACAGCCCAACCCTTGGGACCGACTACAGCCCCAGGATGCGATGAGCCGACATCGAGGTGCCAAACCTCCCCGTCGATGTGGACTCTTGGGGGAGATAAGCCTGTTATCCCCGGGGTAGCTTTTATCCGTTGAGCGATGGCCCTTCCATGCGGAACCACCGGATCACTAAGCCCGACTTTCGTCCCTGCTCGACTTGTAGGTCTCGCAGTCAAGCTCCCTTATGCCTTTGCACTCTACGAATGATTTCCAACCATTCTGAGGGAACCTTTGGGCGCCTCCGTTACTTTTTAGGAGGCGACCGCCCCAGTCAAACTGCCCACCTGACACTGTCTCCCGGGTCGATAAGACCCGTAGGTTAGAATTTCAATACAGCCAGGGCGGTATCCCACCAGCGCCTCCACCGAAGCTAGCGCTCCGGCTTCAAAGGCTCCCGCCTATCCTGTACAAGCTGTACCAAAATTCAATATCAGGCTACAGTAAAGCTCCACGGGGTCTTTCCGTCCTGTCGCGGGTAACCTGCATCTTCACAGGTACTATAATTTCACCGAGTCTCTGGTTGAGACAGTGCCCAAATCGTTACACCTTTCGTGCGGGTCGGAACTTACCCGACAAGGAATTTCGCTACCTTAGGACCGTTATAGTTACGGCCGCCGTTTACTGGGGCTTCAGTTCAGAGCTTCGCTTGCGCTAACCCCTCTCCTTAACCTTCCAGCACCGGGCAGGTGTCAGCCCCTATACTTCGCCTTACGGCTTCGCAGAGACCTGTGTTTTTGCTAAACAGTCGCTTGGGCCTATTCACTGCGGCTTTCCGTTAAGAAAGCACCCCTTCTCCCGAAGTTACGGGGTCATTTTGCCGAGTTCCTTAACCAGAGTTCTCTCGCACACCTTAGGATTCTCTCCTCGCCTACCTGTGTCGGTTTGCGGTACAGGCACCTTTTATCTCGCTAGAAGCTTTTCTTGGCAGCGGGGAATCAAAGACTTCGCTCCATAAGGAGCTTCCCCATCACAGCTCAGCCTTCGCGGTAAGCGGATTTGCCTACTTACCAGCCTAACTGCTTGGACGTGC
>NZ_CP169269.1:4232500-4460000 GCF_055814245.1 Bacillus sp. EA-CB0995
GGGTATCTAATCCTGTTTGCTCCCCACGCTTTCGCGCCTCAGTGTCAGTTGCAGACCAGAAAGTCGCCTTCGCCACTGGTGTTCCTCCATATCTCTACGCATTTCACCGCTACACATGGAATTCCACTTTCCTCTTCTGCACTCAAGTCTCCCAGTTTCCAATGACCCTCCACGGTTGAGCCGTGGGCTTTCACATCAGACTTAAGAAACCACCTGCGCGCGCTTTACGCCCAATAATTCCGGATAACGCTTGCCACCTACGTATTACCGCGGCTGCTGGCACGTAGTTAGCCGTGGCTTTCTGGTTAGGTACCGTCAAGGTGCCAGCTTATTCAACTAGCACTTATTCTTCCCTAACAACAGAGCTTTACGACCCGAAGGCCTTCATCGCTCACGCGGCGTTGCTCCGTCAGACTTTCGTCCATTGCGGAAGATTCCCTACTGCTGCCTCCCGTAGGAGTCTGGGCCGTGTCTCAGTCCCAGTGTGGCCGATCACCCTCTCAGGTCGGCTACGCATCGTCGCCTTGGTGAGCCGTTACCTCACCAACTAGCTAATGCGCCGCAGGTCCATCTATAAGTGACAGCCGAAGCCGCCTTTCAATTTCGCACCATGCGGTGCAAAATGTTATCCGGTATTAGCCCCGGTTTCCCGGAGTTATCCCAGTCTTATAGGCAGGTTACCTACGTGTTACTCACCCGTCCGCCGCTAACTTCTTAAGAGCAAGCTCTTAATTGGTTCGCTCGACTTGCATGTATTAGGCACGCCGCCAGCGTTCATCCTGAGCCAGGATCAAACTCTCCAATAAAGTGTTTGTCTAGCATCATAAATAAAAATTGACGTTTCACGTTGTTTGTTTCGTTCAGTTTTCAAAGAACTTATCCGCCGCTCAATTGCGACTTTCTCATGTTAGCATCTTTGTTTTTCGATGTCAACATTGTTTTTTACTTCTTTTTCTTTTCGCTTTCTGCTCTTGTGCATCAGCGACGTTTATTAATATAACACGGCCATTACAGAGGGTCAATACTTTTTATGAAAAATTTCACATCCCGTTTAAATACCACAAACCTATAGTTAAATTTCTATTTAAGAAGATCTCTATTGCTTCACTTCACCTCAACTCTACCCTTAGCTTATTATACGAAATACATCTCTATAACTTTATACAACATTCAACAAAAGGATCTCAATCATCCAAAAATTCAGAAATATATGCTATATTATCCTTATAGGAAGGTGAAGGGAATGAGCATTAAATACTCAAATAAAATCAATAAGATTAGAACCTTTGCATTAAGTTTAGTATTTATCGGGCTTTTTATCGCATACTTAGGGGTCTTTTTTCGAGAAAACATGATTATTATGACCATTTTCATGATGGTTGGTTTTTTAGCTGTCATCGCTAGCACAGGTGTGTACTTCTGGATTGGTATGCTATCAACAAAGACCGTCCAAGTTGTTTGTCCATCTTGCAATAAATCAACGAAAATACTTGGGCGAGTCGACGCTTGTATGCATTGCAACCAGCCGCTAACAATCGATCGTAATTTAGAAGGAAAAGAATTTGATGAAAAATACAACCGTAAAAATTACAAAGCCTAATGAAGAGTATGTGTTTACTTCTAAAAAAGAGAGGCTGACTTAAAATGTCAGTCTCTTAATCATTCTTATTACTTATTGCATTCTTGACAAACGCCGTAAATTTCTAAGCGATGACTATTGATTACAAAGCCAGTTGCTTTCGCAGCTTCATCCTCAATCTTCTCTAAACCTGCATACGGAAAATCTACAATTTTCCCACATTTTTCACAAATAACATGATAATGTTGGCTTGTAACGTAATCAAATCTGCTAGATGCATCACCATACGTAAGTTCTTTTACAAGTCCTACTTCTTTAAATACGCGTAAGTTATTATAAACTGTCGCAACACTCATATTTGGGAACTTACCTTCTAATGCTTTATAAATTTCATCCGCTGTTGGGTGCGCCATAGATTCCACAAGGTACTCTAAAACAGCATGACGCTGTGGAGTAATGCGTACACCCGTATTTTTCAACATTTCCAGCGCTTCTTTTAATTCCTCTTTGACCACCGTCATGCACCCCGATTCTATACGGATTATTATTTTATAATTCTTATAAAGAGTGTACTCCTTTTCCTTTCACTCGTCAACATTTCTACTATAACTATGTGGTTTTATTCCTCATCTTATATTCACTTCACTCTAACAAGCAATAAAAGTACGATTGGTGAGAACGATGGAAGCTTCATTTTATCCCTAAGAACCCGATTGGTTCAACTGGCCATCAGTGAGCGATAAAGCCTCCCACTGATAGAAGTTTCATTTTATTCTTATATGAGCCTGCCTTTTTTTATACATATGCATAAAAAAAGTGCGAGAAAAACTCGCACATGGAAAACTATCACCTGAGGAGGTATGCCCTACACTACTAACATATGAGAAATCCCCAAAAGTGTATAGACGCATGCCTTGTAATACTTCACTTATTATTTTACGCTACACAAGCTGGTAATAAAACTCCACCTCTATTGATGAAAATTTCATTTTATCCCGCATTAACGGGCAGTAAGACCCCCACCTTAAGATTCAAAGAAAAGCGAAGAAGATAGGTGGGGGGATAACTGCCCGTAAAAGCCCGATTGGTTCAACTAACCATCAGTGGGGGATGAAGATCCCCCACTGATGGAAGTTTCACTTTATATAAGACAAAACTTCCTCTACGTGACCTTTCACTTTCACCTTACGCCACTCTTTAACGAGTTCCCCTTCCTTATTAATGAGAAAAGTGGAACGCTCAATACCCATATATTCTTTTCCAAAGTTCTTTTTTAGCTTCCAAACATCATATAGTTCTGCTACTTCATGTTGCTCATCCACTAAAAGTAAAAATGGTAAATCATATTTTTCAATAAATTTCAAATGTCTATTTGCCGGATCAGGACTCACGCCAAGAATAACTGTATCTTTCTTTTGAAACACCCCGTATGCATCACGAAAATCACACGCTTCTGTTGTACACCCTGGTGTCATATCTTTCGGATAAAAATAAAGTACAACATGTTTCCCAAGAAAATCAGATAATTTCACTTGCTCTCCGTTGCTTGCTTCTAGCGTAAAATCCGGTGCCATTTGTCCTACTGTAACCACTTATAATCACTCCTTGTCTTTTTCTTCCACTATATCAAATATCATATCATTTTTCAGTTTCCATAACTGTTCGTACAACAAACGCAAATGGCATCGTATATCCTATTAGCGCTTCTACAATCGCGATCCAACGCCCAATTCCAATAGGAGTTACATCCCCATATCCGACTGATAGTAATGTAATCGCACTAAAATATAAACATACCTCTACAAGTGAAAATGAATGACTTGTTATCATCTTTCCATCTTCCTGTAATACCGAAAATCCACTTTCTTCTAGAACAACATAACTTAACGCAAATGCAATTAGTATGGTTGTATAAATAAGAAATAATGAAATAAGATTATACAAAGAGAAAAAACGATTTGATTCTCCCGCCGAACTCCATAACAGTTGTATACTTCGTAACACAGCAATCGCAGCAATAAATAAAATAATTCCCCATAACATGTCCTCCACCTCATTTTATTTGTATGAGGACAAAGATAGTTTTATCCCATCCTCAATGAACAATAAGACCTAGAGAAAGAAGACATAAAACAAATTAACTTTATTAATTTCCGGCACCACGATATCGTTTTACTCCTATATTCCAAACGAAAAAACCAATTGAGAAACAAATAATTCCAACCACAGGCGTTGCAAATGCGTAAGAGTTCCATTCTGTTTTTCCTAGAAAATAAGATGCTGGATACACACCGACAAAAGCAAATGGCAATATAAACGTTAAAATAAAACGAATGACGCGATTATAAATGTTAATAGGATAACGTCCATAGTTTCCGATATTATACATAAGCGGCATAATGGAACTTCTTGCATCTGACCAAAAACCAATACTTGCAAGCGTTACGAAAATCCCCCATATACCAGCGCACCGCCTAGTACCATCAATATAAATAAAAAGAAATCATACCAATGAAATGTTAATTGAAGCTGTACTGCAGCATATCCCATTACCGCAAAACCTGTTATCGCACCAAGAAGTGATTCCAGCTCCATTCGTTCTAATATGACTTGAAACAAACTGTGAATGGGACGTGTTAAAATGCGATCCATTTCACCTTTTACGATATAACGATCATTAAAGTCCCATATATTAAAGAACGCTGAAAAAACCGCAAATGGAACTAAGAAGAACCCATAAATAAAAATAACTTCCTCCCTATTCCATCCTTTCAATTCTTGTGTATGTCCAAATACAACAAGAATGAAAATTAAGTTTACTGCTTGTAACAATAAATCTGATAGTAAACCAACAATAAAATCGCCACGGTATTCTAGCTTCGTTTTTATATACTGACTTGCATATTGTAAAAACAACTTAAAATATAACATTTTCTCATCATCCCCCTTGCACAATCAGCCGTTTTCTCGCTGTTTTCCACATCATAACAATTGGAATAATGAGCAGAACCGCCCATGTTATTTGAAATAATAAAGCTTTATAAATTGCCTCACCTTGTATTCCTTCAGAAAAAATCATACTTGGAATGTAACTAATCGCTTGAAACGGCAAAAACATCATTGCTTTTTGAGTCCATAACGGAAAGAAGCTAATTGGGATTAATAGTCCTGAAAACAAATCGATAACGACACGTTTCGCATACATAATTCCATTATTATTAAATAAAAAGAACGTTAACATCCCTGTCATTAAATTGATTTGTGTATTAATGATAAAACTAAATAATAGCGATAGGAAGAAGTACAACCACGTTTGGAAATTCGTTGTAATTTGCAGTGAGAATAACAATGTAACGATTACCATACCTGGAATAGAAAAGAAAGCAAATCTAAAAATCCCTTCCCCTAACCCTTGCATCACTTTCATACCTAAATAGTTATATGGACGAATTAACTCAACTGCAACTCGCCCTTCCATAATTTCCATCGCAATCTCTCTGTCAATGTTATTAAAATAAAAAGCACGGGCCATCCATGCAATCGCGATATATGTTGTCATTTGTGTAACTGATACACCCTCGATATTTTCTTTCCCACTATAAATCGCTTGCCATAAAAAATAATATGCTCCGATATTAATTGTATAAATGATAATACCGCTATAATAGTTTGATCGATAAGCAAGCATCATTAAAAAACGGACGCGAATCATTTCAATATACTTACCCATGAGTTATGCCCTCTTCATAAATATTACGAATGATTTCCTCCGTAGATACTTCATTAATTTTTAAATCTTTAATTGCAAAAGTTTGTACAACTTTTGATATAAGAGTGGAAATAATAATTTCTTCATTCGGAATCTTGGCGATCCATGTAGTTTGTTCTTTTTCTTGCGACCAAACTACATCATTATCAGGCATTAACATCGCAAGCTGCTGATAAGTAACAGGAGTTCCAAATTGAAAATGTATTTCCTTTTCTGCTCCCCACTGCGATCTTAGCTTGTCTAAAGATCCGTCATACATTATTTTTCCTTCATCTAACATAACCACACGATCACAAAGCGCTTCAATATCTGTAATATCATGTGTCGTTAATAAAATTGTTGTTTTATATCGCTCATTCATTTCTTTTAGAAAATCACGGATTTTCAATTTAACAAGAACATCCAGTCCAATTGTTGGTTCATCTAAAAATAATAACGGCGGATTATGAATTAATGCTGCCGCTAATTCGCAGCGCATCCGCTGTCCAAGAGATAGCTTCCGAACTGGCTTGTCCAAAAGCGGACCAATATCTAACGTTTCAATCACATGCTCCATATGTTCTTTATATTGCTGATCAGAAACACCATATACTTTTTTTAACAAACGGAAGGACTCCTGCACAGCAATATCCCACCAAAGCTGCGAACGCTGCCCAAACACAACACCAATCGTTTTCACAAATTCTTCCCTTTGTTTGTGAGGATTCATGCCATTCACAGTGATCTGTCCAGCGGTCGGTGTTAAAATACCTGTTAGCATCTTAATAGTAGTGGATTTACCAGCACCATTTTCACCAATATATCCAACCATTTCCCCTTGCTTTACAGTAAACGAAATATCATTTACTGCTGGCACAATCTTATAATTACGATTTAATAAATCTCGAAACGCTCCTTTTAATCCTGAGCGGCTTGAGTACGATGTAAATTCTTTTCGTAAATCTTTTACTTCAATAACCGTCTCCATACTCATTCTCCTTTCTGTTTCTCCCTAACAAGCAACACCTTTTATTTTCATATGATATAAAGATCAGCGAGCTTTTGCGGGATTTCCCTATGGACTCGCTTCATTTAACTAACCATCAATGAAGCAGATAATGCCGACGAAAGTTTCATTTTAGCACAACGAATAGTTTACCCAACAGTAGCAACTATCACAAACAATACGTCTTTTCCAAAAACGTGTTAAAATAATACATAGATTTTTGTAAGGAGATGAATTTTCGTGAAATTCACAAAATCGGAAGAACTACATAAAGAAGCATTAGAACATATCGTTGGTGGTGTAAATAGCCCTTCTCGCTCTTATAAAGCGGTTGGCGGTGGATCACCTGTTGCAATGGAGCGCGGTAAAGGCGCTTACTTTTGGGATGTAGACGGCAACAAATATATCGATTATTTAGCAGCATACGGACCAATCATTACAGGTCATGCTCATCCGCACGTAACAGAAGCAATTAAAGTAGCTGCTGAAAATGGTGTATTATATGGAACACCAACAGCTTTAGAAGTAAAGTTTGCAAAAATGCTAAAAGAAGCTATGCCTGCAATGGATAAAGTACGTTTCGTAAACTCTGGAACAGAAGCTGTTATGACAACAATTCGCGTTGCTCGCGCTTATACAGGTCGCACGAAAATTATGAAATTTGCTGGTTGCTACCATGGACATTCTGATTTAGTACTTGTAGCGGCTGGCTCTGGTCCTTCTACACTCGGTACTCCGGATTCTGCGGGTGTACCACAAAGCATCGCACAAGAAGTAATCACAGTTCCTTTTAATAATGTAGAGACATTAAAAGAAGCATTAGATAAATGGGGACATGAAATAGCAGCAATTCTTGTGGAACCAATCGTTGGGAACTTCGGAATTGTCGAACCAAAACCTGGATTCCTTGAAAAAGTAAATGAACTTGTTCATGCAGCAGGTGCATTAGTCATTTACGATGAGGTTATCACAGCTTTCCGCTTTATGTATGGTGGTGCTCAAGACTTACTTGGTGTAACACCAGACTTAACTGCTCTTGGCAAAATAATCGGCGGCGGTCTTCCAATTGGCGCTTACGGTGGTAAAAAAGAAATTATGGAGCAAGTAGCACCGCTTGGCCCTGCTTACCAAGCGGGCACAATGGCTGGAAACCCAGCTTCTATGGCTTCTGGTATCGCATGCTTAGAAGTACTTCAACAAGAAGGAGTATACGAAAAACTAGATGAACTTGGAGCAATGCTTGAAAAAGGTATTTTGGAACAAGCAGCTACACACAACATCGATATTACAATAAACCGCCTAAAAGGCGCTTTAACAGTATACTTTACAAAAGATAAAATCGAAGACTACGATGCTGCACAAAACACAGACGGTGAAATTTTCGGTAAATTCTTCAAACTAATGCTTCATGAAGGAATTAACTTAGCACCATCTAAATATGAAGCATGGTTCTTAACAACAGAGCATACAAAAGAAGACATTGAATACACGATTGAAGCTGTTGGCCGAGCATTTGCTGCATTAAAATAAAGTGAAACTTCCTTTTGGAGTGTTCTTCTCCAAAAGGTTAGTTGAACCAATCAGGCTTTTACGGGCAGTTATCCTCCACCTATCTTCTTTGTTTTTCTCTGAATCTTGAGGTGGGGGTCTTACTGCACGTTAATGCGGGATAAAGTAAATCTTCCATCAGTGGGGGTTCTTTATCCCCCGCTGATGGTTAACCAGTTGAGCGTATGCCAGTAGTAATTCCCTCACCTAACTTCTTTACTTTTTGCATAACTTTGAAATGAGGATATTACTACCAGTAAATAGAGGTATAACACTCAACTAAATAACAGTGAATCTCTTTTGTCATCAATAATTAGTTTTTCATGGAACAATAAAATATATTGCCCATTAGTGAAATAAAAAACAGAGGTCCCCCTCTGTTTTTTTATTTTTACTATTTCATAAATTATGAATTAATAGTATAATTATTCATAATTATTTGTTTTTAGTCTTGAATAACAATTTATTATCTTAAAATATTAGGTGTCGCACACCTTTAATATTTTGACTATTCAAAATTCACACCAGAGGGGGCTTGACGGATGCTAAATAAAACAAATAAATGGACACCGTCTTTATTTCAAAATTATGCAAATGCAGAGCATGACGCGTGTGGAATCGTTTCCGTAATGGAAAAACGAAACATTCCAACGAAAGAAAACATTAATCTTTGTATACAGTCGCTGGTGAAAATGAATCATCGTGCCGGATTTATTAATAATGAAGGTGACGGGATTGGAATTCATATTGATCTTCCAAAAACACTTTGGAAAGAAAAATTAACTCAAAATGGTTATAATCCAACATTAGTGGACCATCCTCACTTTATTGTTGGACATTTTTTTCTACACCAAAAAAAGGATACAAACTCCTTACAAAATTATATTCGTTCCTTGCTGCATAAAGAAAATCTAACTATCGTATTTGAAACTAGCACCGTAACAAATTCTGATGCACTCGGACCTATCGGCAAACAGGAAGAACCACTATTTTGGCAAATTGCTATTGTTCCGGAAAATCAACATGAAAAGATTGATCAATTATTATTCTCTCTAACGATAGAAATTGAAAAAAATGAAGCAGTTCATGTCGCTTCATTCAGTCAAGATTATGTTGTTTATAAAGTACTAGGAGCTGGCGATACGCTTGTATCATACTATGACGACCTGCGAAATCCACTTGTCGCATCTACAATGACACTTGGGCATAACCGTTATTCTACTAACACATTATCTAACTTTTTTCGCGTTCAGCCATTTAGTATTCTTGGACATAATGGAGAAATTAACACAATTGCTAAGCTGCGCGATCAAGCTGAAATGATTGATGTACCACTTACAATTGGCGGCAGTGACTCTCAAGATTTAAACCGCACTCTAGAAACACTTCTCACTCATTACAACTACAGCTTATTCGAAGCAATGGATATATTATTTCCGCCAATTATTAATGAAATTAAATTATACAAGCTGCATATGCAAGACTTATATACGTATATACGTGAAGCTTGGGGACATTTTGCTCAAGGACCCGCTGGAATTATTTCACGACATAAAGATGAAGCTGTTTTTAGTGTAGACTCCCTTGGCTTACGACCAGTTTGGAAAATAGAGACAGAAAATTCTTATATTTTTTCATCTGAGCCAGGTGTTATTTCTCCATCAGAATATGTTGCAGAACCAAAATCACTTGCTCCTGGAGAAAAAATTGGGTTAAAGCGGAATGCACAAGGCGAGCTTATTTTATACGAATACGATGTATATCAAGAGGAAGTATATGCACGTATGAAACAGCGAATTGACTTTATCGACTATCGTTATCATCTACATCTTCCACCAACAGAAGAGCTAGATAACCTTGCTTCAATTACTGAAGTCAAAACAGAACAATACGCAGCATTTGGCTGGGATCGCGAGCATATTCAGCTTCTCGAACAAATGGCTGAAAAAGGCGCTGAGCCAATCCGTTCTCTCGGACATGATGCTCCTCTTGCAGGACTCGATATAGGCAGAAGAAATATCGCTGACTTTATAAAGGAAAGCGTTGCTGTTGTAACAAATCCTGCTATTGATCGCGATCGAGAAATAGAGCACTTCTCTACACGTACAATTGTAGGAACACGCCCAAATCTGTATGCCACAGAAGAACAACCATTTGTTGTAGAACTTCCGAGCCCAATTGTCTTAGAAGGAGAACTCGGACAGCAAGCGGCAAAGTATTTAGAAACAGTAACATACGAACAACTCGTCCGTATGTTTGCTCTGCATAGCACTGTCTATAAATTATCTGGAACATTTACAGCGGATGAAACTTTATATACTGCACTTAATCGACTAGGAGCAGAAGCTGTAACAGCAGTAAAAAAGGAGCCTCTCTTCTCGTATTTGACGATGCAAAGGCTCATCAAAACAACCAATTATGGATTGATCCGCACCTAGTCACAGCAAAAATCCATAACGAACTTGCAAAACATAAACTCCGCCGTGATTGTGCAATTGTCGTACGTTCTGGAGCGCTTCGTTCTTTACATGATATTGTAACGTTATATGGTTTAGGGGCAGATGTTATAAATCCGTACCTTACATTTGCAACAGTAAATGATGGAACAGAAGAGCCTCTTCTAAACTTATATCATGCATTCAATAAAGGACTTGAAAAAGTCATTTCAACACTTGGAATTCATGAATTACGAGGCTACGGTCGCCTCTTCTCCTCCATTGGTCTACACGAAGAGATTGCACGTATACTGGATATTACAAACTTTCTTGGATCTGATACATTAGCTTTTTCACTAGAAACATTAGCTGAAGATGCAAAAGCTCGGGCAATGGATTATACAAACGAAAAAGCAAAAATACGAAAAACGTTTCATCTATTCCCACGAATTTGGAAAGCAATTGGGGACATCGCAAAAGGGAATGCCTACGATGACTATCGTGAAAAACTAGAGGAATTAGAAGAAAAAAATCCAACAACAATTCGTCATCTCATAAAAATAAAGGAAACAAATCATAAAGTTCCAATTGAACGCGTTTCAATTGCAATAAAAAATCATAGCCTACCATTTATTATTAGCTCGATGTCATTCGGATCACAAAATGAAATTGCCTTCCGTGCTTACGCTGAGGCTGCTGACCGCTTAAATATGATTAGTTTAAACGGTGAAGGCGGCGAAATTAAAGATATGATTGGCAAATATCCACATACACGTGGACAACAAGTTGCATCAGGACGTTTTGGCGTCAACGCTGAATTGCTCAATTCCTCTAATTTAATTGAAATAAAAATTGGGCAAGGAGCAAAACCCGGAGAAGGCGGACATTTACCAGGCTCAAAAGTAACGGCAAAAATTGCAGAAGCGCGAAATGCAACAATTGGTTCGGACTTAATCTCTCCTTCTAATAACCATGACATTTATTCGATTGAAGATTTAGCACAAATGATTACAGAAATTAAAACGGCTAATCAACATGCAAAAGTTGCTGTTAAAGTTCCTGTTGTCCCTAATATTGGAACCATTGCGGTAGGCATCGCTAAAGCTGGTGCTGATTTTATTAACATTAGCGGTTTCGACGGCGGGACAGGTGCAGCTCGTATTCATGCCTTGCAACACGTTGGTCTTCCTGTTGAAATTGGTGTAAAAGCTGCTCATAATGCTCTATCAGAAGCTGGGATGAGACATCATGTAGAAATTTGGGCTGACGGTGGTATCCGCAGTGCTGCAGATGCGTTAAAAATAATGCTTCTTGGTGCAAATCGCATTGGCTTTGGTACACTTTCTATGATTGCCATCGGTTGTACGACATGCCGCGGCTGTCATTTAGATACATGTCATGTCGGAATTGCAACGCAAATTGAATCAGAAGCGCAAGCGAAAGAACATGGTCTGCGCCGCTTTGTGCCACGAGATTTTGAAAGTGCTGTAAAAGGATTATTGAATTTATTCACAGCATTTGGAACAGAACTAAAGCGATTAACAGGACAGCTCGGTCATGTAAACTTACAAGAAATTGTCGGACGTTCCGACTTATTAGAACAAGCACACGGCCAGCATTTGCTAAATTTACATTACCTATTACAAACATTAGAAGATGTCACGTACGATGCTCCGCAAACAACATCACAACAAAAGTGTAGTGAGACTAATTATGCCATTGAATCAAAAGAACTTGTTAGTGTTGGTGTCGATCAGCGCGTAATGGGCGGCATGGAATCTTGCTACCGCGTGCGCAGTAAATTATATGAAAATCATGTATTAGAGCCAATCACATTAAAATACACAAATGGTTCCGTTCCAGGAAATGGTTTAGGTGCCTATAATAGCGAAAATCTGTTCATTCATGTCAACGGCGGCGCGCAAGACGGCATCGGAAAAACAGCTTTCGGAGGCGGTATTTACATTACAAAAACAAAAGGAAAAGACAGTAAATACTATAACGGTTCTGTTGGAAAAGGATTCGGATACGGAGCACAAAAAGGATCATTATATGTACAAGGAAATGCTGATGCTAGAGCTGGAATTCGTCTATCAGGTGCTGATATGATTATTGGCGGAAGAATGACAACATCACTTTCGAAAAAAGAACATGGAAATATCGGTGTTCACGCTAATATAAAAGGATTTGCTTTTGAATACATGACAAATGGTCGCGCGCTCGTCCTTGGTGACCCTGGTCCATGGATTTGTGCTGGAATGACAGGCGGAGTTGTATACTTACGTCATCAGCCTGATCTTGGATTAACAGAGCAAGCACTAGAGCGACGAATTGCAAAAGGTGCTAACGTTACGCTTCGTCCACTCAGTAAAACAGGAGAATCTGATGTAAACGAACTATTATCGGACTATCTCCGCGTGCTAAAGGAACATGAACAATATGAAGAAGTTGCTCTTCTTTCACCTTTGCTAATAGATCTGGATTCTCATTTCTACGAAGTAATTCCAGCAAAAGAGCAAGCAGATCCGTCTGTTTCAACAGAGTAAAATAAAAGAATAACAGCTTTCTCATTGACGACTTATGTTTCTCATAGTAAGCTATAACAAATCAAAAAAACCTGCTGAACTTCAGCAGGTTTTTTCATTAAAATATTACTTGCTAACATAAGTTAATGAATGTATAGTATCATGTTGTACATTCATTATGACAAGAAAGAAAGGATATAAAAAAGAGTATGAAACTTGGTGCTCGCGTTTTAAAAACGGGTATTGCCATTACATTAGCTTTATTTGCATGTTTATTGCTTGGATTACCAAGCCCTGTATTCGCTGGGATCTCAGCAATTTTTGCTGTACAGCCCTCTGTGTACCGCTCGTATTTAACGGCTCTAGAACAAATTCAAGCAAATGTAATTGGGGCAATTTTTGCCATTGTCTTTGTGTTTGCCTTTGGAAATAACCCTTTTATTATTGGGTTAACATGTATATTAGTTATTGCACTTGCTTTAAAATTACATTTAGAAAATACAATTTCCATTGCCCTTGTAACTGTTATTGCCATTATGGAATATCAAGGTGCAAATTTCTTTGACTTTGCCCTATTACGCTTTGCAACAATTATGGTTGGGATTATCGCAGCATCTCTAGTAAATTTAATATTTATGCCGCCAAAATACGAAACAAAACTCTATCATAAAATCGTGGATAATACAGAAGAAATCGTAAAATGGATTCGTATGAGCAGTAGACAAGCATCCGATTTCACAACATTGAAAACAGATATTGACCATATGAAAGAAAAAATGATTCGTCTAAATCATTATTACTTACTGTATAAAGAAGAAAGAAGCTATACGAAAAAAGTACAATTTGTTAAAATTCGTAAGTTAGTCTTATTTAGACAAATGTTAACGGCAACTAATCGTGCTTTGAGTACATTAAAAGCATTACATCGAACAGAAAACGAATTACGTTATATGCCAGAATCATTTCAAGAATCGATTCAAAATGAACTTGATTCGTTAACACATTATCATGAGCAAGTATTGCTGAAATTTATTGGGAAAGCAAAGAAACAACAATCTGTTGAATTTCTTGACGAAGTTTCTATTGGTAAACAACAACTAATTGACATATTTATGAACTACCAAAATAAAGAAGATGAAGAAAGTTATAAAATATGGCTTCACCTGTTCACTCTCGTTTCAGCTATTATTAATTATAGCGAAGAAGTAGAGCATCTAGATTTACTTGTAGACAGCTTCTATACGTATCATAAGCCAGAAGACGAACTACGAATTCATGATAAACAAGAAGATGAATGAAAAAAACGACCCTTTCACATTACGAAGGGGTCGTTTCTTTTATATGTTGAATTTGATATAAGTTATAATAATAGCCACGCTTTTGCATTAATTGCTGATGAGAACCCTTTTCTTTTATTTCACCGTCTTCTAAATAAATAATTGTATCTACATGTGTAATTGTCGATAATCTATGCGCAATAATAATAGTGGTTCGATCAGCAGCTAGCGTTTGTAGCGCTTCTTGAATATAACGTTCATTTTCTAAATCTAACGCAGATGTAGCTTCATCTAAAATAAGTAATGACGGATTTTTTAAAAATACACGTGCAATCGCGATGCGTTGTCTTTGTCCACCTGACAATTTCACACCTCTTTCTCCGACCACCGTTTCATATCTATCAGGCAAACTCATAATAAAATCATGAATATGTGCAGCTTTAGCTGCTTCTACTACCTCTTCTTCTGTCGCCTCAGGTCTTCCATATAAAATATTCGCTCCAACTGTATCACTAAATAAAATGTTATCTTGCAAGACAAGACCAATATGACCACGTAAATTACGCACATCGTAATTTCTAACATCAATCTCATCTACATAAATTGATCCTTTAGAAACATCATAAAAACGAGGAATTAAACTTGCAAGTGAAGACTTTCCACCCCCGCTTAAACCAACAAGCGCTACTTTTTCACCTGGTGAAATAGATAAAGAAATATTTCGGAGCACATCTTGTTCATCTTCATTGTAGCGAAATGAAACATCTTCAAATACAACCTCACCTCGAAGTGACTTCTTTGTAATAGCATCTGGACGGTCTACAATATCGTACTCTTCATCTAATAATTCAAAAACACGGTCCATAGAAGCAAAAGATTGCGTAAGTGTGGTCGAAGAGTTTACAAGACGGCGCAATGGACTATATAAACTATCCATATATCCAACAAAAGCTACCATTGTACCGAGCGTTAGCGATCCATGAATTACTTCATAAGCAGCAAAAGCGATTACGATTAAAGGACCAAGATCCGTTAATGTGTTTACAGTAGAGAATGTCTTCGCTGTCCAGCTCGTATGTGTTAACGCCTTCGTTAAGAATTTGCTGTTCTTCTCTTGAAATTGCTCTTTTTCATACTCCTCTAACGCAAAGCTGCGTGTCACTTGCATGCCTTGAATACGCTCATGTAAATACCCTTGCATCGTCGCCAGCGCTTGTGAACGCTCACGTGTTAATGTTCGAAGACGACTGAAAAAATATTTAACTGCGACTACATAAACAGGTAATATGAGTAAGGAAACAAGCGTTAATTTTACATTCATCGAAAACATAACCGCAATTGCAATAAAAATTGTTGCTGTGTCCAGCCAAACATTCATTAACCCAGTAATAACAAAGTCTTTTGTCTGCTCAACATCATTAATTACACGAGAAATAATTTCACCGGTCTTCGTATTAGAGTAATAACGTAAGCTTAATTTTTGTAAGTGTGCAAAAATATATTTCCTCAAATCATACAACACTTCATTTCCGATACGCTGTGCAAAATATTGACGATAATATTCAATTGGAGGCCGTATCACCGCAAAAATAAACAACACAATCCCAATAACCGTAAATAATTGAGATGTTTTCTGTTCTAGTGAACTTCCTCCTTGAATAATATCATCAATAATATACTTTAATAACCAAGGCATAATAAGCGGAATACCAAATTTAATAAGACCAATTACAATAGTAACCGTAATGAGCCACCGATACGGCTTTACAAATTGTAGATACCGTTTTATTCCTTTCATGCCACTCCCCGTTCTAACAAGACAAAACCTGCAGGATGTCCTAGCAGGTTTTTCTCTAATCTCTATACATTAAATATCGTTCATACCACATATCAATAAAATCAGGAGCAAATGGGCCCTTTCGTTGATGAATCCATTGCGTTAAATATTCAACGTTTCTTTTTAATATAGTGTCAATGACAGCTGGATAGTTCATAAGCTCACGATGTTTTTCATATTCATCTTCATCTAACAATGTATACGTCATATCTGGATACACTTTAATATCTAAATCATAGTCAATATATTTTAATGCTTCATAATCGTAGGCAAACGGCGAACTTAAATTGCAATAGTAGTACACACCATCCTGCCTTAGCATTCCAATAACATTAAACCAATAATTCGAATGAAAATAACAAATAGCTGGTTCACGAGTAATCCACGTTCTTCCATCCGATTCTGTTACCATCGTTCGATCATTTGCTCCAATAACAAAACTTTGTGTCCCTTTTAAAACCGTTGTCTCTTCCCACATTCTATGAATGGAACCGTTATGTTTATAACTATGTATTTGTATTTTTTCTCCTTCTTTGGGAAATCCCATACTTTCTCCCTTCTTTCGTCGTGAACGCTCTTCTAAAGTTGTTATTTGGTATACCGTTCATTTTTACTCTTGTCCCAAAACATATTGAGCCAAATTCACTTTTCTTTTTATTATAACGGTTCTGTCGAAATTTTAAAACAAAAGAGCCGATTTACAAAATCGTCTCTTAGTTCGAAAGCATTTTCTCATTTTCAAAGGAATGAATCACTGCTGCTGTTTGCTGTTCAAATTTCTCCTGTAAATCTTTTAATGTTTTTTCTGTCTTTTGGATTTCTTGACGAATAAAATGGAGCTCTTTCGCATCCTGCTGATTCATTTCAAGGTGTTGGTATTTTTCTAAATGAACTTGTAACTTTAACAATTCGTCCATCGTCCTCAATTGTTCTTCAACCAGTTCATCAAACGATCTCATTCCATACCTCCTTAAAAATACTATTACATAGTTTCGAAGAAAAACGTTCCTTCTCCTTTGACTATATTTGTTGACTTATTAGAAGTTATGTCGGCTCTCACAAATAAAGTGAAACTTCCATCAGTGGGGGTTTTCTTTATCCCCCACCTATCTTCTGTAGAAAAGCGGAAGCGGCTCGCCCAGAATCGCAGGACGTTGGAGCACCCAACAGAGAGGCGCTTTTTGCCTCGTCCGAGGGGGCGAAACGACCGGAGATTCTAGCCGCTAGAGCTGGACAACGCTTTTCTCTGAATCTTGAGGTGGGGTTTTACTGCCCGCGAATAGCGGGATAAAGTGAAACTTCCTTCTGGGAGCATTTTTTCCCCAGAAGGTTAGTTGAACCAATCGGGCTTTTACGGACAGTTATTCCTCACCTACCTTCTGTAGAAAAGCGGAAGCGGCTCGCCCAGAATCGCAGGACGTTGGAGCACCCAACAGAGAGGCGCTTTTTGCCTCGTCCGAGGGGGCGAAACGACCGGAGATTCTAGCCGCTAGAGCTGGACAACGCTTTTCTCTGAATCTTGAGGTGGGATCTTACTGTCCGCGAATAGCGGGATAACAAAGAAAAACACTCCTCTTACATTAGAGGAGTGTTTTTTTCTTTGTTATTAAGATTGTGATTTTTTTGCTGCTGATTTTGCATTTTGTTGTTTTACCGCTTGTACATTCGTTTCTGTTGCAAACTCTGTACCATAGCTAGCAGCTGCACTTTGAGCAGCGCTAGCACTAGAAGCTTGTGTTTTCTTAGCTTCTGCTTGTGCGTTTTGTTGTTTTACTGCTTGTACATTTGTTTCTGTTGCAAATTCTGTGCCATAGCTAGCGCTTTGTTGTTTTGCGCTTTGAACGCTAGCACCAGAAGTTGTTTTTCCAAAACCTTGTTGTTTTTTGTTCATCTTTCTCACCTCCACAACAAATAATGTAACCATCCTTCACTGAACATATCCGTTAAAAATGTGAAAAGAAAAATATTTTTTTACGTATACAGACAAAAACGTTCATTCAAACTAACTATGATGGAGGTGTAAATATATGTATGTTGGACGTGATATGACAGAATTATCAATGACTCCAAGAAATCAATGGAAAAAAGATGAACTCGCTCATTTTCATCATTCTCTGCAGCAAATAATGCCTTATTTAAATGTAGAAGGCCAAACTATTTACAAAGAAATTGTAAAAGAAATTGAAGCACGCGGTGGTTTACAGCGGCAATAAGCTGATTAGACACATGGTATAAAGTGAAACTTCCATCAGTGGGGGTTTTCTGATGGAAAGCTCTCACCAATCGGGCGCATGCCAGCAGTGATCCCCCACCTCTCTTCTGTAGAAAAGCGGAAGCGGCTCGCCCAGAATCGCAGGACGTTGGAGCACCCGACAGAGAGGCGCTTTTTGCCTCGTCCGAGGGGGCGAAACGACCGGAGATTCTAGCCGCTAGAGCTGGACAACGCTTTTCTCTGCATCTTGAGGTGGGGGTCTTACTGCCCGCGAATAGCGGGACAAAAATATCCTATGATTAAAAACCCCAGCCGCTACGGCTGGAGTTTTTTCACACACTCTTCAAAAATTGTTCGATGCGATTTAGAAATTGGTAACTGTTCAAATTCCTGAACCGTTATCACCTTTAAAATATCTGTTTCAACAATTGAATTTGTTACTGTACCATAAAATACAAATATATCCCATGTTCTATGCGTAAATGTATGCTGAACATTCATTGCATAATCATCAATAGAAACAGAAAGAGAAAACTTCTCTTTCATATAATCTGTCAATTGCTGTTTGTGGTTACGAATTCCTTCTCCAATTTCTACGTTAGGAAATTCCCACATGTTAGCAAGTAGCCCTGTGCTTCCTCTTTTATTAATGACATATTTACCGTCTTCTGTACGCAATACACCGGCAACGATTGCAACCATTTTCGGTGCTTTCGCCTTACTTTTCACAGGCAATTCCTTTTGTACTCCTTCTGCAAACGCGCGGCAGTGTTCTCTAACAGGACATAGAAGACAAGATGGATTTTTAGGGACACAAATAAGTGCACCTAATTCCATCAATCCTTGGTTAAAATAAGATGGATTTTCTTTTGAAATGATTTCACGAACAATATCTTCAAATAATTTACGTGTCTTTGGTTTAGCGATATCATCCCAAATCGATAAAATTCGTGATAATACACGCATCACATTTCCATCAACGGCCGGCTCTGGAATTCCGTAAGCGATACTTAAAATTGCTCCTTTTGTATACGGACCTACACCTTTTAACTTTTCAATTTGTTTTACATCGCTTGGAACTTTTCCACCATATTGCGCTTTTACTTCTTTGACTGCAGCGTGTAAATTACGTGCTCTCGAGTAATAACCAAGTCCTTCCCACGCTTTTAACACCTCTTCATCCTCAGCATCAGCTAATGCTTCTAACGATGGAAACTTTTCCATAAAATTTGCGTAATATGGTTTTACAGCTTCAACTCGTGTTTGCTGAAGCATAATTTCCGAAACCCAAATACGATATGGATCTTTATTGATGCGCCATGGTAAATCACGCTGCTCTGTTTCGAACCAACTGATTAAATCATGTTGGAAATTTTCTATATTAAAATCATCTAGTATCTCAAGCTTCAAACTTGATCCCCCTCATTTTTTGCATATACGTACTATTATAAAGAATTTAGGAGAAAATTTAAGTAAGATAGTGTAAGAAATAAAAGGTAAATGCCTTGTGATATGAAATAAAAAGAGTTACATTAATAAAAAACGGAGGTGGTTTTCATGGACACAGCCACTCATCTTGTCATGGGCGTTACATTAGGAAGCTTAGCCACACTAGATCCAGCAATCAGTCAAAGCGATTTTGGACCGCAAGCTGTGATGCTTGCCGCAATTGCCGGTTCGAATATACCTGATATTGATACTGTTTTAAAACTGCGCAACAATGCGAAATATATTCGAAATCACCGCGGGATTACTCACTCTATCCCAGCTGTTATGCTTTGGTCATTTCTTGTTAGCGGGATTACCTTTGCAATATTTCAAGGAACCCCTTATTTCCATCTTCTTTTATGGTCATTTATTGCTGTTTTTCTTCATGTTTTTGTTGATATTTTTAATGCCTACGGTACACAAGCGCTGCGGCCCTTTACTAAGAAATGGGTGGCACTAGGCGTCATTAATACATTTGATGCCGTTATTTTCTTCATTCATTTATTAGCGATTGCATGTATGCTTGTGGGTGCACATAAAGGTTATGCGGGAGCAGCTGCTTATATATTAATGACCATTTATTATATTGGCCGAATTATAATGCGTCAAAATGTAAAAAGTGTCGTAAATAAACGGTTCCGTGATGTTGAACAAGTCATTATTTCACCGTCATACCGCTTTTATCATTACCGCTTAGCTATTGTGACAAAAGATCATTACTATGTTGCCCATTGGCATCGCGGTCATATTATGGTTCATGATAAATTCGAGCGCATTCCATTACCTAATAATGATGTCATTCGTGCCGCTCAAAAAGATGAAAACATTTCAGCATTCTTATCGTTTTCTCCTGTCTATCGCTGGGATATTTTTGAATACAACGATTATTATGAAGTTCGATTTATTGACCTGCGCTATCGCAGTAAAGGTTATTATCCATTTGTTGCCATTGTCCAGCTTAATAAAGAACTTGATATTATAAGCTCATACACAGGATGGATTTTCAGCGAAGAAAAACTACGAAAAAAATTAGAATTAATTCCCCATTAAAAAAACGACCTCAATTGGTCGTTTTTTAATGTTTTAAATGTTTTTCTTGATTAATTAAATGACTATACTTTGGATTATTCGTTTGAATTTCATGCAAACGCGCCCCTTGGTTATTAATCCATGCTCGTACAACTTTCTCTGTCATTTCAATCCCTTGATACGTTCCTGTTTTTGCATATGTCGCTCCAAAATCCTCCCATAACAACTCAACCCAAGTACGCGCCTGAGAATAAGAAAGGGTAGCATTTTTTTCAAGAAGTTCCTTCGTTAATTTTTCAAAAATATCGTTCATTTTATGTCTCCTTTAGTCAATTTATCCATTTTACGTTATAGAATATTTTCTCTCACATTGCACATTCTATAAGTGATACTTTTTGTATCAATTTGTAGCGAGGGGGAGTTCCTCTTGGGCAAACAATCTGAAATTTGGTCTGAAGCTAGAAATAACAATAAGTTAGACGGTCCGCCAAAAGCACAAGCACGTTTTGCTTCGAAACGACCTAACGGCACTATTAATACGCATCCGCAAGAACGAATGCATGCCGCTAATCGAGAAGAAGAAGCATAACAAATGTTTATCGATAACTATACGAGGTGATAAGATGAGTTACCGCGATCATTTAGACCATCGTTCCGAGTTATTCAACCCTACATGGGCGCGTCGAAAACACGCAAAAGCACAGGTGAATGGACAAACGCAGCAAAATCAATCTCTTATTATTTTGGCAAATGAGATGAGAAAACGCCAAACTTGATTGCCTATCTCCTGTAACAACTACGAAAAATGAAAACCAGAGCAGCCAAGGCTCTCTGGTTTTTATTTCTTTTGCAATAGCGAAATAGGAATACCAATTTCCTCTGTTTCATTTTGTTTGTGACCCCAAGCAAATACTCCATTAAAATACGTAATCGTAAAAGATACCCCTGGCTCTTCTGTAAGTTCATATGTTTCACCAATCTTAAATGCATCGATATCTGTCATATAAGCACGAGCCATTGCAATTTTCCTCATTAATACGTCAAATTCATTTACAATACCAAGTTGCTCTGCCTTCACTGCCTGTTCTTTTAAAATGCCAATTTCTTCTCTTAACTCATGTGGTGTCATCTCGCTATAGCGCTTTGGCATATTTCTCATATTTTCCCTCATCCCTCTTCACGTTTCATTTGAATAAGCACTTCTATTTCATCAATCGAAAAACCCTTTCGATATAACGCTTGCTTCATCTTATTTTCATACGTCCAGCCATCATATTTCTTGTATTTTTCATGATATTTATTACCATGATATATAAGGGCTTCTTCTTGTTGCTTATCATCCTTTTCATCCTTCAGTTCTTCTAAACAAATTTGAATGATATCACGCCCATACCCTTTGCGCACTAGCATCTCTTCTAATTTTTGTTTCATTTGCAGAAAAGAATGTTTTTGATAAGATCTTTTCTTTTTTCTATAAGTCCAAGACCATTTTCAATTTGTTTCTCTTGTGGATACTCCTGTAAACTATGAGTAATAATTATATCCGAAACACCCTTACTTAACAGTTCACGTCTAATAACAATCGGTCCTTTTTGGCTCACATTGCTATGAGTACGTACATATGCAATTGCATACTCTTTATCATTAATATAACGGTCATGCAATAGTTTTAAAATGACTTCAGAGATGATGGCTTGTCCAATTTCTTTTTTCCGTAATTGCTCTTCTACTTCTTGTTTCGTTCTCATTTGATGCGATAAATAAGTAATTGCATATAAATATGCTTTTTGTACTTCTTCATCGTATAAAATATGTGTTAATTCAACATCATCAAATTCCAAACCTTTTTGAAGCCCGTGTTTAATTAAGGTCACTTGATCTACACTGAAGCCATATTCTTCTCCTTGACCTTTATCAACATAAATATTAAATCTTTCTTCTGTTCGTTTTTGTACTTCTATTTTTGTAATGACAGCCATAAATTTCACCCCTACATTATTTTAACATATATGAAACAAATTTGAGTTTCTTGAATATACATAATGAGGAGGGATTTCTCTTGGAAATTGCTATTTCTGGAGGAACAGGTTTTATTGGAAAAGCACTCACTTTATATTTAGCAAGCAACGGACATACCGTATACATTTTGACACGTCAACTGAGAGAAAATCTTTCACCTTCAAATATTCAATATATAAAATGGGACGCTAATGCTGTGAAATTCCCCCTTTCTTCCATTGATGTTGTTATTAATCTTGCCGGGGAATCTATTAACAATGGACGTTGGACTATGAAACAGAAGGAAAGAATCGTCAATAGTCGCTTACAAACGACAAAAGGATTAATTAAGCAACTACAAACGTTGTCCCAATATCCACATACGTTTATAAATGCAAGTGCAATCGGCTATTATGGTACATCAGAAACAGAAACATTTACAGAAGAACACCTAAAATCAGGTAATGATTTTTTAGCTACTACAGTAAAGTTATGGGAAGAAGAAGCAAGCAAAGCTGCTGCACTCGGTATTCGCACTGTCTATACACGCTTTGGTGTTGTTCTTGGAAAAGATGGAGGAGCACTACCGAAAATGTTACTTCCATATCAATTGTTTATTGGAGGAACCATTGGCTCAGGCAACCAATTGCTTTCTTGGGTTCATCTTGAAGATGTTGTTCGAATGATTGATTTTGCTATTCATACAAAAGAAGTGAACGGTGCATTAAATGTTACAGCTCCTCACCCAGTAACTATGGAAGAATTCGGAAGAATAATTGCGAAAGTGATGCATAGACCACATTGGTTACCGATGCCTGCCTTCGCACTCAAAACCCTTCTCGGTGAAATGAGCATCCTTATTTTACAAGGACAAAATGTATTACCTCACAAGGCGATACAACATGGGTATACACATTCTTATGATACTTTAGAAAATGCGCTTCAAAACATTGTATCGTACTAATAATTTCTAAACTTCCTCAAGAGAAAAAACTCGTATGCAAAATAAAGAGGTTATTATGAAAATATTATTTAAGCAAGCCACTGTTTACCCTATTACATCTCCTAAATTACAAGGCGATGTACTAGTAGAAAACAATAAGATTGCTGCGTTAGAACGATTTATTGAATCTAGCGAAGATATGACCGTTATTGATGCACGTGGTCTTCATCTTCTTCCAGGCCTTATCGATGTGCATACACATCTTGGCTTATATGATGAAGGAACAGGATGGGCTGGAAATGATGCAAATGAAACAGCAGAAATGCTAACTCCTCATATTCGCTCTTTAGATGGCATTCATCCTTTTGATATTGCTTTTCAAGATGCCATACAAAGCGGTATTACAACCGTACACGTTATGCCTGGAAGTCAAAATGTAATTGGCGGAACAACATGCGTCATAAAAACAGCAGGAAATAGTATCGATCACATGGTCATTCAAGAGCCCGCAGGTCTGAAAATTGCGTTTGGAGAAAACCCAAAAGGAATGCATAGTAATGGAAACAAAGAGTCTATTACCCGCATGGGAATTATGGGAATGCTGCGCGAATCTTTTTATGAAGCAAAGTATTATGGGAATGATGCAGACTTTCGAATGATTCCTATCTTACAAGCGCTCCGCCGTGAAATTCCTATACGTGCCCACGCCCACCGTGCGGATGATATTCTATCTGCTCTTCGCTTTGCTAAGGAATTTAATCTTGATTTACGTATTGAACACTGTACGGAAGGTCATCTTGTTGCTGATAGATTAGCAAACCACGATTTAAAAGTATCTGTCGGTCCAACATTAACACGTCGTTCAAAAATTGAATTAAAAAACAAGTCTTGGCAAACATACCATACCTTATCGAATCATGGGATTGAAGTCTCAATTACGACAGATCACCCCTATACACCAATTCAGTATTTAAATATTTGCGCGGCTATCGCTGTTCGAGAAGGATTAGATGAACATAAAGCTCTAGAAGGAATTACGATTATACCTGCTCGCAACTTACGTTTAGAAAAGAAAATTGGTAGTATCGAGCCTAGGAAAGACGCTGATCTTGTCCTATGGACTCATCATCCTTTTCACTATTTAGCCAAGCCTGTATTAACGATGATAGACGGAAAAATTATCCACACAAAAAATTCATAAAAACTAGTTTATTTTTTTGACTAGATGAAGTATTATACGATTATAAACTGAATGAAACCATGATCAATTTGTGTCGTGTTGAGTAATTTCAAATTGATGAATGGGGAAGGCAAATGGTGCGCCACCAGCATTATAGACTGGTTCTAGTGGGTTCGATTCCCACCCCGAAATTTTTTAAAGTTTGATATAAAAATTTCGAGGGTGGGGTGTTTTTTGTCGTCATGCTGCCCTCTTTTTAGGAGGAGATAGTATGTTAAAAAAACGTGACCTACATGACAGCCACGTTCTATATGACTTGATGATTCACCCTGATGTCTTCCCCTTTGTGCGTCAGAAGGCATCTTCTTATGAAGAATTTTTGTTTTTAACAAAACAAACAATTGAAGCTGAAGAGCGCGGAGAACTAATTTCACGCACAATTGTTGATGAATGGGGAAACCCTATTGGAACAATAACTTTATTTGATGTGCAAGAAAAAGCAGGTTTTCTTGGCACTTGGCTTGGCAAACCGTATCACGGAAAGGGTTATAATAAACCAGCAAAAGATGCTTTCTTTAGTGAACTTTTCTATGAATTAGATATTGAGACTATTTTCATGCGAATTCGCAAATTAAATACTCGCTCTATTAAAGCTGCCGAAAAACTACCATACGTTAATCTAGCAAATGAAACAAGAAAATGTGTATACGATCAAATTAACGCAAATGGTGAAGTATATAACTTATATGAAATTCCAAAAGATCAATACACACTACACACAATGCGCGAAGCAACATTCCAAGACGCTCATCATTTAAAAGAAGCATAATATATGTATATCTCCCTCTGTCATTGGTAACGATAGGTAATGACTTTATGACACGAGGTGAACTGTAATGGATAAGAAAAAACGTGAAAAATCAAGAAATACATTATCTAGCACACAAGAAGTTCTCTATCAACGTGAATTTAAAAGAGCAGATCGTGCAGCTGGATATAAACCAAAAGGAATTTATTAACATAAAGCTACCTCTTGTTCAGAAGAGGTAGCTTTTTTTGTGGAAAACTTTATCCACAAAATCACTAGAATTGTGTATAAATTCTAATATCTTTTGTATAAAAGAGGAATTTGATCACAGTTATCCTGTTTACTTTGTGGATATATTTACTAAAAATTGTGGATATTGTGGATAGTTTTGTTAATATTTAAAGTTTACTGTATATTGTAAGCGGATTCTTTTGTGGATAAAGTGAATTTTTCATTCTTTATTTCTTCACAAGTAGTGGGAGGCAACCAAATGTTGCATTAAACTAAAGTTTGATTAAAAGTTGCACACACATTGATTTTAATATAAAGAAAAAGACCTCGTTTTGAACAAAGTTTGATCAAAACGAGGTCACTTTTTTAATATTGATAGGTTTATTTTTATAAAAAAGATTGATCAGTTTGTCTGCTAATTTCAACAAACTTATGAGTATGTAAATGATAGCAAACCACGTTAGTAAGAATTCCACTGACATCCGGCAACTTGTCTCTTTCGAAGGTGAGAATATTAAATGTGGATAATACAAATATGTTCAAGCTCCGTGAATTTCTTACATTAAGTCCCTATTGATCTCTGTTCAATTGAAAAACATCTTGATTGATCATTTGATGAAAGTATCTATCCATTTCTTCTGCTGAAACGCTTTTTCTATTTTGTAACCACCATGTACTTAACGTTGTAATTACACCTGAATAGAATTCGATAATTAACTCATTTGGTATTGTATGGCTTTTACAAATTCGATTTAATTCTTGATTCTCCTGTTTCTTCATTTCACGGGTTTGATAATGTATAAAGTTATTAAATTGTTCATCACCCATTTGCGACTCTAATATTTTACCAATCTCTTCATGATGTAAGAATTGCTCCATCACTTGAAATGGTTTAGTTAATCGATCTAAAAGTGTTATGGTATAATCTTCCTTTTAATATTATTTAAATCCAAATGCCAATAACGCGTCTTTATCTTCAAAATGTTTATAAAATGTTGTTCGATGTACCATCGCACGATCACAGATTTGGTTGATAGTAATGGAACTATATTTCTGCTTTGATTGCGTCATTAATTCAAATAAAGACTCCCACAATAATTTATGCGTACGTCTAACACGTAAATCCAACTGTTCCTCATTATTTTTCATCTACACTTTTCCTTTTTTGTAGATTAATTATACAACTTGTGAAATTTGATTCTCCCCTTTTAATCTACATGTGTATATCATATTTCATATAATCCTTAGTATACAAGTGTATTAAAAACAATCAATGCAGGAAGTGATCTAGGGGGAGTATGTTTCTGAGCCAGACGGATTAGGTAGTCAAATTTTGTTCTATTGTACTCTAATTAGACATGGAGGGATTTATATGGAAAATACAGTGATTTCAACTTCTGAAATTAAGGGTTTTAAAACTAAATCCGAAGAATTTGCTCCATTTTCTTGGTATAAAAAAATGCTGACGGAGCATCCAATTTACTATCATGCAGGCACGGGCACTTGGAATGTTTTCAAATATGAAGACGTTAAGCGAGTTCTTACAGACTATGAACTATTTTCAAGTAAACGCCACCGTTCCATTTTCCAGATCGGAACAGACACAAAGGAAGGGAGTGTCCCAGATCGCTTAAATATTAATGCAACGGATCCACCGGAACATCGTAAGTCACGTTCTCTGCTTTCGGCTGCTTTCACCCCTAGAAGTCTCAAAGCTTGGGAGCCACGTATTGAACAGATTATTAACGATTTGATTGCCGAAATGGGAGATAAGTCGGAGATCGACATTGTCAAAGATTTTACAACCCCCCTTCCGATCATAGTAATGGCCGATTTGCTTGGGGTTCCGCATAAAGATAAGCTGCTGTTTAAGAAATGGGTCGATATATTGTTCATGCCGTTCAATAGTGAAAATGCCGAGGAAGTGGGTCAACAAAAGGCGAAGGCAGCGATGGAGTACTTTAATTATCTGTATCCAATCGTTGTGGAAAAAAGAAAGCAGCTTTCAGACGACATTCTTTCTGATTTGATTCAAGTTGAAATCGAAGGAGAAAAGTTTACGGATGAAGAAGTTGTTCGTGTGACTATGTTTCTTCTTGCGGCGGGTGTTGAAACAACAAGTCTTTTATTGGCTAATTCATTCTATTCATTACTATATGATGCTCCTAAACTTTACGAAGAATTAAGAAGCAATATAAACCTCATACCTAATTTTGTTGAGGAGATGCTGCGTTACCGTTTCAACGTTATTGTATTGGACCGTGAAGTGAAAGTAGATAACAATGTTCTAGGCGTTGAGTTGAAGAAAGGTGATTTGGTGATCACTTGGAATAGCGCGGCAAACTTTGATGAGGATGTATTCGAAGATCCATTTACTGTGAATATTCACCGAAAAAATAACAACCGGCATCAAACGTTTGGCAATGGGCCGCATTTCTGTCTCGGTGCGCCACTGGCGAGATTGGAAGCTAACAAAGCGTTCAAAATTTTTATGGAAACATTTTCTCGCATTGAATCGGTTCCAGGCTTCAATTTGGAGGCAAGTTTACAGACTTCAGCTGCTGGCCAGGCCTTATCCAGCTTACCGCTGAAGGTTCACCGCTAGGCCAAGTTGTCCAATAAATTGGGGTGTCCCAAAAGTCATCAAAAATGACGGAGGGACACCCTTTCTTCGTTTTGAAAATGATCTCTAATCTTCTATTTCAAATCCAAAAACATCTTGATTGATCATTTGATGGAAGTATCGATCCATTTCTCCTGCCGAAACAGTGCTTTTATTTTTAAACCACCAAGCAGTTAGAGTTGTAATTACACCCGAATAGAATTCGATAATTAATTCATTTGGTATCGTATGATTTTTACAAAGTCGACTTAGTTCTTGATTCTCCTGTTTCTTCATTTCACGAGTTTGATAATGTATAAAGCTAATAAATTGTCCATCATCCATTTGTGACTCTAATATTTTACCAATCTCTTCATGATGTAAGAATTGCTCCATCACTTGAAATGGTTTAGTTAATCGATCTAAAAGCGGCATGGTTAAATTTTCCTCTTGATATTGTTTAAATCCAAATGCCAATAACGCGTCTTTATCTTCAAAATGTTTATAAAATGTTGTTCGATGCACCATCGCACGATCACAGATTTGGTTGATGGTAATGGAACTATATTTCTGCTTTGATTGCGTCATTAATTCAAATAAAGACTCCCACAATAATTTATGTGTACGTCTAATACGTAAATCCAGCTGCCCCTCATTACTATTCATCTACACTTCTCCTTTTCTGTAGATTAATTATACAACTGGCGAAAATTGATTCTCCCTATTTTTAATCTACACATGTATATTATATTACACGTGATCTTTTAGATACAAATGTATTAAAAAGAGAGAGACAAAAAATAGGAGGAAAATCGATAAATGAATATGACAGCCACGAGTTCCACAAGTAGCAAAATTGATACTTCTAATATTAGACATACACCCATTTTAATTGCATTAATTTTAGGTGCAATGGTCGCATTATTAAACGAAACATTACTTGGTAATGCTTTAACTGTATTAATGAAAGATTTTGATGTAACAGCTTCAACAATTCAATGGCTTTCTACATCCTACATGTTAGTTGTTGGGGTTTTAGTACCGATTACAGCTTTACTTCAACAATGGCTTACAACAAGACAAATGTTCTTAAGTGCCATGGTAACATTTTTAGTCGGTACATTGATTGCTGGATTCGCACCGACATTTGCCGTTTTATTAATCGGACGTATTGTCCAAGCAATCGCGACTGGGTTAATTTCACCATTACTAATGAATACGATTTTAATTATTTGTCCACCTGAAAAACGTGGTGCGACAATGGGCTTAATAGCACTTGTTATGATGTCTGCCCCAGCAATTGGTCCTACTTTATCTGGACTTATTGTTGATTCGCTTAATTGGCGCTGGTTATTCTACATTGTTATTCCTATCGTAATCATTTCAATTTTAATTGGAATGAAGTATATTCAAAATGTCACAGAATTAACACGACCAAAAATTGATTATTTATCAATTCTTTTATCAACATTAGGTTTCGGTGGTATTGTGTATAGCTTTAGTTCTTCAGGTGATTTAGGATGGTCAGATCCTAAAGTTTATTACTCTTTAATTATCGGGGCTATATCATTATTCATTTTTGTTGTTCGTCAATTAAAAATCGATAATCCAATTTTAGAACTACGCGCATTTAGATTTCCAATGTTTACTTTATCAGTTGGGTTAATATTCATCGTCATGATGTCACTGTTCTCAACAATGACATTATTACCAATGTTCTTACAAACGGTTTTACTTGTTACAGCCTTTAAATCAGGGCTAATCATGCTACCGGGGAGTATGATTAGTGCCATAATGGGACCGATTGCAGGTAAATTATTTGATAAATTGAGTCCAAAGGTTATTATCATCCCGGGCATTGTGTTAGTAGCCATTGCAATGTGGCTATTCAAGGGCATTACCCCAGAAACAACATTGACACAAATTATCTTGATGCACAGCGTATTAATGGTTGGGCTCATGTTTGTAATGACAGCACAAACATATGGTTTAAATCAATTGACACCAGAGCTTTATCCACACGGTACAGCGCTCTTCAATACATTACAGCAGGTAGCTGGCGCGATTGGCACAGCTATATTTATATCTAAAATGTCTTCAGGCACAACTCAATATATGGAGAACTCAGCAAATCCAATGGATCCAGCAGAAAAGTTAAATGGCTTAACAGCCGGCTTCCAAGGGGCCTTTACGCTTGGGTTAACCTTGGTAATTGTTGCCCTCGTTGTATCGTTTTTCTTAAAAGGACAGAAAAAGAAAGCAAAAACCACTCAGCTCTTACACAATGAAAATTAGAAGAGCTTAAATTTTATATTAGCTGTAGCTTGATTTAATAAGAACATCAAAAAGACATCTTTACTAGTTAAAGATGTCTTTACTAAGGGAACGTTATAATCTCCGTTTGATTGAATATAGGTATAACAGTAAATTTAAAAGTCCTTAATTTTGATTTTTATGTATGCTTGTCAAATAGTCTACAAACAATTCCTCTTCTCCCTTTTTTAATATTACTATCTATTTAAACGAAATAACGAAAAAAACCTCCTTCTACTCAGATAGAAAAGAGGTTCTTATATTAAGTAAAAGACTGCACAAGGGCTGTTGGGTGTACCGGCGAATGTACTTGTACATGATTTTCTTTTAAAATAGAATCTACAATATGAAACGCTGGTTCCGGACGATAAATGTGTTTCATCGCTTCTTTCATTTGCAATAATTTCATATCATCTTGTAATAATTCTTTCGTTTTCGGAAAGATTTCATTATCTTCGCGAATAACAATTGCTGCACCTTGTTTTTCAAAATACTTCGCATTTTCATTTTCTTGCCCTGGTACTGGTTTATATAAAACGACAGGTACTTGCAAAGCTGCTGCTTCACTTAATGTAATTCCTCCTGGTTTTGTAATCATACAAGAGGTAATACGGAACAATTCATCAATATTCTCTATATAACCGAATACTTTTAATGCATCTGGATTGCTTTCTTGTAATTGCAGCAAGTCCTCTTGCAATACTTTATTTTTCCCACAAACTACGGCTACCTGCAGATTAGGAACTGACATAAAGGATTGGCATAACTCTTTTACATTTCCTAACACTCCATGCGCTCCTGCTACAATAAGTAGAATCTTTTTGTCCCGTGACAAATCATACTTATCATACAATGTTTCTACATTGATGACCGCTTCAAAATTTTTACGAATCGGAATCCCTGTTGCTACAATTTGCTCAGCAGGTACGCCTACCTTTATCATAATGTCCTTCACATAATCTGTTGCAACAAAATAACGATCTACTTCTCGGTGAATCCATATTTTATGCAAGCAAAAATCGGTAACTACATTATAAACAGGTATAGAAATATCTGTTTGCTTTTTCAACTCTGGCACCGCAATGATTGGAAATGTATTAATAACAATATCGGGTTTTTCAGCATGCAATATCGCTTTTAAACGTTTTCGACCAAAATTGGCATACCATGATGCAATTTTTTTATCGTAAATTTTCTCAACACCATAATAAAATAAGCGGTATAGCTCTTTCCCAATTGTATAACTTTTTAAATATAAATATTTTGTAATGTCTGTTATAACAGGGTGCGATTCACCAAAAAGATCGCATACGATTACATCCTCAAGTCCTCTTTGACGAAATGTTTGTTCTAATGTTTTTGCCACTTGTATATGACCGTTACCATAATGTGCTGTTAATATTAAAACCTTGGGGTTTTTTATCAAACAAATCCACTCCTAGCTTTTTCGGTCTTTCATATTGCATCTGTCACAATATAAAAAACAATTTCCTTATGATTTTGCATGTTTGAATTCCAACAAATTTTCGTTGGATCTGTACCTGTCGTGGATATGCAAAGCATATGTTATTGACCCCTTAATCCCATCTGCTCATATCTTAAACATTATACTTTCCTATAACTGCTTTCGCAATAACTTGACTTTTATCTATACTCCAAGATACGCATTACATTATTTCTTAATTCTTTCTATTGTTTCGTTTTCCCTTTACATTTTTGTAAATTTATCCATATCGTTTCTTTACAAAAATAGACATTATGTAATCTTAGTATACTCTTTTCCTTATTTTTGCTCTACTATTTGTCAACAGAAAGCAAAAAGTCTAATCCACAATTGGATTAGACTGCTGCTAAAATATACTTTGCTTTTTGAATGCTTTCTTCCGTTGGAGGCTCTACTCCTTCAAGAGGATATTTATGACCTAACGCCTCCCATTTATAAACGCCTAACTTATGATATGGTAAGACTTCTACCTTTTGTACGTTATCAAGACTTTGGATAAAGGCTGCCAAATTTTCTAAGTCCTCTGTACCGTCTGTAATTCCAGGTACAAGTACATGACGCACCCAAATTGATTTCTTTTTATCTGATAAATAACGAGCAAATTGTAAAATATGTTCGTTCGGTTTTCCTGTTAATTTGCGATGTTTCTTCGAATCAATATGTTTCAAGTCAAGTAATACCAAATCTGTATATTCCATCAAAATATCTAATTTTCTTTGGAATTCTTCATCTTCAGAATAGCACCCTCCAGAAGAATCAATTGTCGTATGAATCCCGATCTCTTTACATTTCTTAAACAACTCAATCAAAAAATCTAACTGCAGTAAAGGCTCGCCGCCACTTACTGTAATACCACCGCCAGAAGCTTCTATAAAAGGAAGGTAACATGTAACATCCTGCATCACTTCTTCAACTGTTATTTCTTTCCCTTTACCAATCTCCCACGTATCCGCATTATGACAATATTGACAGCGTAATAAACACCCTTGTGTAAATATGACATAACGAATTCCTGGGCCATCAACAGTACCACAAGACTCTACAGAATGTATTCTTCCTTTTACCATGTTGCTTCCCCTCTATTGAAACAGCCTCCCTCTGTCTTCATGAGAACAGAGGGAAAGCTTTTACTTACATACTTTCGTGCATTGTACGGTTAATAACGTCAATTTGTTGTTCACGAGTTAATTTAATGAAGTTAACCGCATAACCAGATACACGAATTGTTAATTGTGGATATTTTTCAGGATGTTCCATTGCATCCATTAATGTTTCACGGTTAAATACGTTAATATTTAAGTGATGTCCTTCTTTTACTGCATATCCATCAAGCATAGATACTAAGTTGCGAACTTGTACATCATCTTCTTTTCCAAGTGCTTTTGGAATAATTGAGAATGTATTAGAAATACCATCTTGTGCATCTTCATATGGTAATTTCGCAACAGATAATAATGATGCTAGTGCACCTTTTGTATCACGACCATGCATTGGGTTTGCCCCTGGTGCAAATGGTTCTCCAGTACGACGACCATCTGGAGTATTACCAGTTTTCTTACCGTATACAACGTTAGAAGTAATCGTTAAGATTGACATTGTATGAACAGAATTACGGTATGTTTTATGTTTACGAAGTTTGTTCATAAATGTTTTTACAAGATTGACTGCAATTTCATCTACACGATCATCATTGTTACCGTATTTAGGGAACTCGCCTTCAATTTCAAAGTCAACTGCAACTCCGTTTTCATCACGAATTGGTTTTACTTTCGCATATTTAATTGCACTTAAAGAGTCAGCTACTACAGATAATCCAGCAATACCTGTTGCCATTGTACGAAGAATCTCTGTATCATGAAGTGCCATTTCAATGCGTTCATAGCTATATTTATCATGCATATAGTGAATTACATTTAATGTATTTAAATATAAACCTGCTAGCCATTCCATTGTCATATCAAATTTACGCATTACTTCTTCGTAATCTAATACTTCAGAAGTGATAGGTGCAAATTCAGGTCCAATTTGTTCTTTTGATTTTTCATCTTTACCGCCATTAATTGCATATAATAGTGTCTTAGCTAAGTTTGCACGAGCTCCGAAGAACTGCATTTGCTTACCGATTCTCATTGCAGACACACAACAAGCAATACCGTAATCATCGCCATACTCTGGGCGCATAATGTCATCATTTTCATATTGAATTGCAGATGTTTTAATAGACATTTTTGCACAGTAGTTTTTAAAGTTCTCTGGTAATTGTTTAGACCAAAGAACTGTTAAGTTTGGTTCTGGAGCTGGTCCTAAGTTGTCTAATGTATGCAAGAAACGGAATGAGTTTTTCGTTACTAATGGACGACCATCAAGTGCAATACCACCGATAGATTCTGTTACCCAAGTTGGATCACCAGAGAATAATTCATTATAATCAGGTGTTCTTGCAAATTTCACAAGACGTAATTTCATAATAAAGTGATCGACAATTTCTTGTGCCGCTTCTTCTGTCAATGTACCGTTTACTAAATCTCTTTCAATAAAGATATCTAAGAAAGTAGACGTACGGCCAAGACTCATTGCTGCACCGTTTTGTTCTTTAATTGCTGCAAGATAAGCGAAATATAACCATTGGAATGCTTCTTGTGCATTTGTTGCTGGCTTAGAAATATCAAAGCCGTGAGAAGCTGCCATTTGTTTTAATTCTTGAAGTGCACGAATTTGCTCAGATAATTCTTCGCGTAAACGCATTGTATCTTCGCTCATTACACCGCCCGTTAAATCCAAATCTACTTTTTTCGCTTCGATTAAACGATCTACACCGTACAATGCAACGCGGCGATAATCACCAATAATACGCCCACGTCCATATGCATCTGGAAGACCTGTAATAACGCCTGATTTACGAGCTGCTCTCATTTCAGGAGTATAAGCATCGAATACACCTTGGTTATGCGTTTTACGCCAGTCTCTGAAAATACGGCTTAGTTCTTTGTCCATTTCATATCCATAAGATTCACAAGCTTGCTCTGCCATACGAATACCACCGTATGGTTGTAATGAACGCTTAAATGGCTTGTCAGTTTGGACACCAACTACTTTTTCAATATCTTTATTTAAATATCCTGGGTCATGTGATGTAATAGAAGAAACAATTTTCGTATCCATGTCAAGGACTCCGCCATTGTCACGTTCTTGTTTTGTTAAATCCATTACTTGATCCCAAAGTTGTTTCGTCGCTTCTGTTGCTCCAGCTAAGAAGGATTCATCCCCCTGGTAAACGTTTATATTATTTAAAATGAAATTGCGAACATCAATCTCTGCTTTCCACTTTTCACCTTTAAAGCTTTCCCATGCGTTTTTTACATTTTCTAATACTTGAGTCATCCTAATCTCCTCCATTTTTTGATTAGTACAGGACTAAGATTTTTTGTATAACAGCTTATGTGCTTAGCATACTACTTTTTTGAAAAAATGAACGTTAAAGTTGTGACATGTTTGTGAAACAGTGAGCAAACTCCTATAGACATAGTGAAAACGTTATTGGAATCTTTATTGAATTAACCCCTTTTACTAATTTCTTTTTTGGGTATTCTAATAAAAGAATCCTTTTCTGCGGTATAAGAGTCATATCCATTTTAAACTGTAATACTCTTCCTTCCTATTCTGTTATAGTATTTTTAAAACAGAATAAAAAAAGGTGTACCTGTTTTAGCACACCTTTTTTTATTCTGTTTCTCTCTTACGTCCTCCATCATGAAAACCACCTCGAATGCCAAGTTCTACTATCACACATGACATCCCCTCTATGTAATCCTCAATACAGCTGGGGCATGCCCCTCCACTGCAAAATGTTCACTCGGCCGACTTCGATTCATTTAGTCTAAATCCACAAGAGGTAGAGAATCCTGCTAATATCGCCTTCACCTGTGCCACACATGGAAATAAGAAAGCATCAAATCCGATATATTCTAAACAAACCTTACTAAATGCATTTGGTACGGCTACCAGCGAACCTACACCTAAATCTTTTCGGCTACAAGCCAAGTTTAAAGCATATTTTAGTGCCGTAACAAGATGTAACGGTGCTCGTAAATCTAAATAATAATTTAAATCATTCAACGCCACGTCTTGTCCGTCCGCAATCGCTTTTGCAAAAGGATATAAATCCTTTGCAGGTATTGCAAAATCCCCATCAATAAATAGCAAGATATCCCCTCCCCTATAGAACGTCCCACATCATTTCCAAGCGTTTCTTCATAAATAATAGTTGTAGCCCCGCATTACTTTGCAATTGTCGCTGTCTTATCATTTAATCCATTAACAGCAACGATAATTTCAAGTGGCTCAATTTTACGTGTTTCTTGAATAACCGATGCAATCGTCATTTCTTCGTTTTGAACAGTCTCTTTATCCGCTCCATTCGCAACAACAATAATTTCATAAGGTTGTACTTTTTTACTTCTTCCAACACACCACCTATCGTTTGTGCTTCATTATGTGTTGGAATCACAACAGATACGCGCATGTTATTCCTCCTAACTATACAATCGAACATATGAAACAACTGGAATTCTTACAATAACATCTTCTAGTGGACCATAGGACGGAGCTGTTCGTATGACAATTACTCCATCTGTTACAGATAAAATACTCCCTGTTACAATTTCTCTAACAGTTACAACTTGAGCAAGTTGTCCCACATGAGACCGTAATGCATCAATAAACGACATTTTATTTCCCCCTTTCTCTATACCTCACGAATTGAAATAATACTTGAAAATGGTAATAAAATAGTTGCTCCAGTTAATTCTTGTAATGTTAAAAAGTCATCTCCTACTTGCGCAATGATACCTGTTAAACCTCCAACAGTTACAGTAATTTCGACCTCTTTTCCTAACAATTGTTCTGCAATTTCTTTAAATGGAGAAGCATTACATTCTTTTAAAATAAAACAAATAATGTTTTGAAATTCCTGAGATTTAATGTATTCTGCAACACCTTTTTTTGTATAAATTTCTATATACCGTGCAAACCGCGGTGAAAATATTTTTTCTTCCATAACAGGGATAAATTTCTTATATAAAAAGCAATCTAATTGTCTATCGACAACATGTGCAAACTTACGCCAATAATCTTTAAATAGAGACACTAGACTTTCCCCCTATATACATTTTGTTATATGGACAACTTGTTCACACTTATCAGCGTATACAGAAATAACACTTTTGGTGCTAAATAAACTACACATTTTCTATAAAACAAATCACATACCTATACATGAAGTACACATACAATTGCCAACATAATAAAGTGAAACTTCCAACAATAGGAGGATTTATTGTCCGCTAATATGTGGGTTAAAAAAGGAGGAATTTTATATGCGAAAAACAAAAATCGTTTGCACAATTGGACCTGCAAGTGAACAATACGAAACATTACTTTCTTTACTAGAATCTGGAATGAATGTGTCTCGGTTAAATTTTTCTCACGGAACACACGAAGAACATCAAGCGCGTATCAATACAATACGAAAAGCCGCAGCGGCAGCTAAAAAAATATTGCACTCTTACAAGATATTAAAGGACCAAAAATTCGAACCGATGAATTTGAAGGAGGACAGGCAGAACTGCTTGAAGGTACGACTGTTACCGTTTCAATGAAAAAAGTACTCGGAACATCTAAACAGTTTTCCGTCACATACGAAGGTCTATACGATGATGTAGAAGTAGGATCTCATCTATTACTTGATGATGGATTATTAGAGCTAGAAGTAATAGAAAAGGCAAATGGTGAGTTACAAACAAAAGTTATACATGGCGGGATAATTAAAGATCATAAAGGTGTGAACGTACCGAATGTAAAAATCCGCCTACCTGGTATTACGGAAAAAGATAAAAAAGATATTCTTTTTGGAATAGAGCAACATGTTGACTACATCGCCATCTCCTTTGTACGTAAAGCTGCTGATATTTTAGAAGTACGCGACATATTAGCGAAGCATAATGCCTCACATATTCGCGTCATCGCAAAAATTGAAAATCAAGAAGGAATTGATAATATAAAAGAGATTGTAGAAGTTGTGGATGGAATTATGGTTGCCCGCGGTGATATGGGCATTGAAATTCCAGCAGAATATGTACCGATTATCCAAAAAGAATTAATCCATACCTGTAATCTGCTCGGAAAACCAGTCATTACAGCAACGCAAATGCTGGATTCTATGCAAAGAAACCCAAGACCAACAAGAGCAGAAGCTTCAGACGTAGCAAATGCAATCTTTGATGGCACAGATGCGATTATGCTTTCAGGAGAAACAGCTGCCGGTGAATATCCAATAGAAGCCGTACAAATGATGAATAAAATCGCTCTGCAAGTAGAGGAGTCTTCTTTATTCCAAAGTCAAAAGCAATTGCTTCATGATAACCATAAACAAATAACAGAAACAATCAGTGCTGCTGCTGTCCAAGCAGCTTATTCCTTACAAGCAAAGGCAATTTTAACACCAACCAAAAGTGGTTATACAGCACAAATGATTTCAAAATATCGTCCGCACACTCCTATTATCGCAACAACATCTGAACAATCTGTTATGCAGCAACTCGCACTCGTATGGGGCGTACACCCATTTTTCACTACACCAAAACAAACGACAGATGAAGTAATTGAACAAGCATTATGTAACGCTAAAGAACAACAGCTGATCTCTACGCAAGATATTGTCATTGTAACAGCAGGTGTCCCTGTTAACGAACGTGGAACGACAAATCTGATGAAAATTGAAGTTGTAAAATAAAGTAAAACTTCCATCCGTGAGCCCGCTAATAAAGTAAAAGAGGCAGATGCACTACGTCATCTGCCTCTTTTTCACTCGCAACCCTCTATATTACATGTCATGCCATTTGAAAATGTTGCTTTTTCTTTTTTTAATTCCTGCTCGATTATAGCTTCTAATGCTTCTTTGTTACGTACACCTTGTACTACACTCTCGCCAATAACAAATGTCGGCACAGCTTGTACCCCTTGTTCGTAATAAGCATGATGTACAGCTTTTTGATGCGCTTCTTTATACGTACCATTCTCTAGTGCTTGACGAAATTCATTTTGATTTAATCCTACTTCTCCGGCGATTTCTACAAGTACATCCACTTCTCCTATATTCCGTTCCTCTTGGAAAAATGCAGTAAACACGCGGTGCTGATATTCATTTCCTTTTCCATTTTCTTTCGCATATTGATATCCTTCAAATGCAGTATGTGTATATGGATGTGGTGACAAACGAGGTAATTTTATATCAACACCCATTTGCTCTGCCCACGGTGCAATTGTACTTTGGAACATCCCTAACTTGTCTGGTTCATTCCATGGATCAATACGTTCCGCTGGATATGGACGTAATTCAAATGGCATCCATTCTACTTCTACATCTTTGCCTTGAATTGCTTCTTGTAATGGTTGTTCACCAATAAAACAAAATGGACAAACATAATCGGAATATACTTTTATTTGTAATGTCATTATTTTTACTCCTTTGTTTTCTGATTGTAACAATTATAGTTACAACAAGGATTTTCTGTCAACTAAAAAGTGTTTCCATTCAAAAGAAGACATCTAACGATTTTTCAAAGCTACTATTGCGGCTACCGCATAATACAAAGCTTTCTCGTACTTTGAATGTTCCACAATTGATAAATTAACGAACGAACCGCCGCTCGCAGAAAAATATTCAATTGCTTCTACTGGAATCGCATCTTCTTTTATTTCAATATAGCTGCCATCTTTCCAGTTTCCCTTTTGGATATTGGCATACAAATCTCCAGTAATTTCTCCAATTTCTTCATCATGTTCAGATCGCAAAAGCCATTTCAGCTTTTTTAAATTCAATGTCTGTTTCAGTTCGCAAATCTTATCTCCCGCCAATTCATGAAACGTATAAGAAAGGTGCATTCCCGCTCTTTGTCTTACAATTAACATCTCTTCTCCTAGTTCGTTGTACAAAACAAAGCGCTTTTCATTCAATGATTTCAAAAAAGGATACGAAAATTTTCCATACCTTTTGTAGTTCTGTTTCATATTCTTCTCTTAAAGCACCCATCGTATTTCCATCCATCGAAAAGTATGTAACCATGTTTATTAAAGATACTTCCCTTCGTACAACAAATCGATGTTGATGCAGCAACGGCGACTTCCCTTCAATACAAATTGATGTTCCAATTTTCTTAGCCCTCTCTCTTTCTACAAAACTATAAATCATAAAAAAGAAGGCCATTATGATCATACTTACAAAAGTCATAGTATCCTTGTTCCATTGAAAATACGGTGTCCGAATATAATCGAGAATAAACGCTATAACAGCAACAACAAATATGAAAATAGAAACAATAAACAATCTTCTTCCATTCCGTGCATGATGCTCATGGATCCCCATTTTTATCTCCTTTTTTTTACATTTTATTATGATTATCTCATTTTTTAATTATTTTTCCAAATAAATTCCTAGCTGAAAGTATATAAAAAAAGCTATCTCATAAGATAGCCTTCTAACCTTCTACATGCCGAGTCATTGTATAAATATCATTACTTAATACACCAAACGATTTAATGTTATTTTGAATATTAGATAATAAAACCACATACGTACTTCCATTTTTACTAAAACTATTTAAACAATTCCATCCCGGCATAACGCCATGATTTGAGTAACTACCAGGGTCCACATACCAACCAAAACCATAATCTTTTTTAAATGCTGTAAACATTTGATGATAACTTTCATTTGAAATGAGTTTTCCTGTAAATAAAGCTTGATCAAATAAATATAAATCATATGCGGTCATATATATATCACCGCATCCAAATAATTGTGACATACTTGGTAAAGCTGGTGTTGTCATCTTATTATCTACAATTTTATAACCAGTAGAAGGATATCTTTCTTGTTGAAACTTGTCACCAAATCCGGAGTGCTTCATACCAGCTACTTCAAATATATGCTTTTGAATATAATCCTCAAGAGATTCTCCACTCACTTTCTCTACAATATACGCAAGCACAGAATAGTTAGAATCGGAGTATTTCCATTTCGACCCGGGAGGGAATGCCAATTTTTGATTTCCTATTCTTCTAATCAGTTCATCATGTGTGATGTCCTCTGATCCCTCTGGATACTCTGGAATACCTGATGTATGCGTAAGAAGATGTACTAATTTAATTTCTCCGCCTCTTGGGAAGTCAGGAATATATTTTGCCACAGTATCTTCCGTGTTTAATTTATTTTGTTCTTTCAATTGCATAATAGAAGTTGCGACAAAAGCTTTCGTAATTGATCCAATGTAATAGGATGTATCTGAATTATTAGAAATTTTTTCACCTTGATTAGCAAGTCCATATCCTTTATTCAAAAGAACTTTTCCATTCTTTACAACAACAGCTGTACCACTGAAGTTTTTACTCTTTATATACTCATCTAATTGAGCATTGTTATTGATTTCTTGCGGAGATTGCTCAGTTACCAATTCTTCTGAACGTTTCTCTACAGGTTCTGTCTTTACTTCTTTCACTTCTTTCGCTTCTTTCGCTGCTTGCAATGTTTCCTTTTCTTTATTGTTCGAGGTAATTTTCGTATACCCCCAATATACAAGGATGAATAACAGACTGAGAATAATCGTTCGCTTTATATATATAATCGGTCTGCGAGAGTTCATAGCAATAAAAACCTACCTTTTCTCATAGTTGCTCATTTTACATCTTACTTTATCACGCAATGGGTGGTTTACCAACACCATGCACAAAAAATAAAAAAAGAGCATCTAAAATGCAAGATAGTCGTTACATTCGTAATGAGGTGAAACTTCCATCAGCGGTTTTTTTCATCCCCCATCTATCTTCTTCGGATTCCTCACAATCTTGAGGGGGCTTACTGTCCACGGATAGCGGAATAAAAAAACCTCATTTTTATCAATGAGGGATTTCTTTTCATTATTTATACATGTTTTTTCATATCATCAGCAACAGACTCAACGTTTGTACCAACGATAACTTGTATACTTGTATCACTTAGTTTCATAACACCTTTTGCACCGGCACGTTTTAATGCTGGTTCATTTACTAAGTTTGCATCTTTTACTTGTAAACGAAGGCGAGTTGCACAGTTATCAATTATTATTAAGTTTTCTTTTCCACCTAATGCTGCTACGTAAGTTTCACCGATAGACCCTGCAACTGGTGCCTCGCCTTCTTCTACTAACTCATCGTCATCTTCACGACCTGGAGTTTTTAAGTTAAATTTCTTAATTAGGAAATAGAACACGAAGAAGTAAATTGCTGCATAAATTAAACCAATTCCTGCTAATAATAACGGTTTTGTTGCAATACCGAAGTTTAAGAAGTAATCAATTGCACCGGCACTAAATGAGAAACCGTCATGAATGCCGAGTTGTGTTGTAACAAATAAAGAAATACCTGTTAATACAGCATGAATACCATATAATACTGGTGATAAGAACATGAATGAGAATTCAATCGGTTCTGTAATACCAGTTAAGAATGAAGTTAAAGCAAGACCACCTAACATACCCGCTACTGCTTTACGTTTTTCTGGTTTAGCTGCTGCAATCATCGCAAAACATGCTGCTGGTAAACCAAACATCATGATTGGGAAAAAGCCGGTCATGAACGTACCTGCAGTTGGATCTCCCGCAAAGAAACGAGCAATATCGCCATGAACAATATCGCCTGCTGCATTTGTAAAATCACCAAGCACAAACCAGAAATATGTGTTCATTACATGGTGTAAACCAATTGGAAGTAATAAACGGTTTAATACCCCGAAAAGACCTGCACCAATCGCACCTAGATTAACGATACCGTGTGCCACTGCATCAATACCACTTTGAATCGTTGGCCAAATTTCTCCAAATACTAAACCTAATAAAAGCATAACTACAGCTGTAATAATTGGAACAAAACGTTTACCAGCAAAGAATCCTAACCATTCTGGTAATTTAATTTTATAAAATTTATTATATAACAATCCTGCAACCACACCTGCAATAATACCACCTAAAATCGCCATATTGATTTTCGGTGCTAACGTTGCCGCCTTTGAAATCTTCCCTAAAGTATCTGCTACTTTAGACGGATCAACAGAACTAACTAAATCTTGAACGCTGTTTAATTTATCGTGTAATTCTGCCGCCGAATACCCTTTACTTAAAGTATCAGTTGTATTTTTCAGAACAAGATAGCCAATTGCACCTGCAAGAGCTGCGGCACCGCTACCATCAACAGACAAGCCAACTGCAACACCAATCGCAAAAATAAGTGCTAAATTATCAAAGATTGCTGCACCGGCTTGTGCCATAACAGGAATATTAAATACGTCAGGCTGCCCTAAACGAAGCAAGAGCCCCGCTGCTGGCAATACGGCAATTGGAAGCATTAATGCTTTACCAATACGTTGTAAAAACTGCAACATCTGAATTCCTCCTATTCAAAGATATGAAAACGTTACCATTTGTAAATAAGTTTTAGAAAACGCTTTCTATTACATAATCATGATAACATATAGTTGTATAGATGTGTAGTTATTATTTCGGGTTTTTTTATGGATTTATTTCCCTTAACCCTAGTTGTTTGTAAGATTCATCCTTATTCTAATCACTAAAAAGCAAATTGATTAAAATTATCATTTTTACAAATAACGAAGCGCCCTCATGAATAGAAGTTTCATTTTATCATTCCTCATTTTCATGTTATTATTTATTTCCGCGCTTGTCGGGAAAGTTAAATTTAGTAACTAATATAATAGGAGTGGTTTATTATGCAGTGTATCGAGACTAGCAACTTACAACAGTTATTAGATCAAGTTCAGCCCTTTACAAAACAAGGTAAGCTTGCAACATATATTCCCGAGCTAGGAAATGCAAATCCCGATGATTTAGGTATCGCACTTTACCATAAAGAAAACCATTACGTTCATGCGGGAAAATCCCAGATACTCTTTACGCTTCAAAGTATTTCAAAAGTAATTACACTCGCACTTGCTCTTTTTGACCGCGGTGAAGAGTATGTATTTTCTAAAGTTGGCATGGAACCCACCGGTGATCCTTTTAATTCTATTATTAAATTAGAAACAACAAGTCCCTCTAAACCATTAAATCCAATGATTAATGCTGGGGCATTAGCTATCACAAGTATGATTGCAGGAGAGTCCAATGAAGAAAAAATGGAACGCATTCTTCACTTTGTCCGTGATATTACAGATAACCCTTCCATTAACTACTCTTCTAAAGTTGCCATCTCTGAATTAGAAACAGCTTATTTAAACCGCTCTCTTTGCTACTATATGAAGCAAAACAATATTATCGATGGTGATATTGAAGAATTAATGGATCTATATACACGCCAATGTGCGATTGAAGTAAACTGCATCGACTTAGCCCGTATCGGACTTATCTTTGCGATGGATGGTTATGACCCATATCGCAACAAACAAATTATCCCAAAATACATTACAAAAATTTGTAAAACCTTCATGGTAACGTGTGGTATGTACAACGAATCTGGAGAATTTGCAATTCGCGTTGGCATTCCAGCAAAAAGCGGTGTAGCTGGTGGTATCTTTGGATGTGTAAAAGGTGAAATGGGTATTGGTATTTTCGGTCCTGCGCTAGATGAAAACGGAAATAGCCTTGCTGGATTTAAAATATTAGAGTTACTTTCTGAACAAGAAGGCTGGAGTATTTTCTAAAAAGCGTCTGAAATGGCGCTTTTTTCTGTATAATTTTGCATATTTCCTATACACCTCCGAATAGTATAGTACAACCTAGTGTTTTATCATATGAAACTTCCATGCAGGAAATACCTTTACACTAATCAAATTTTATGGAAAGTATCCGGCGAGCAAACAGGATAAAGTGAAACTTCCATCAGTGGGAATTTTCTTCATCCCCCACTGATGGTTAGTTGAACCAATCGAGCTTTTACGGGCAGTTGTCCCCCACCTATCTTCTGCGTTTCTCTCTGCATCTTGAGGTGAGGGTCTTACTGCCCGTTAATGCGGGATAAAAGGGAGGTGCCCATGAAACTCATCCTTCAAACAGAAGATCAGGCAGTTCTTGAGAAAACCATTCTTCTTTTTGTATTAAGCATCGTTGAAAGTTTAAAATTAAAAGTTGTTTCCCTTGATGAAGCCTATCGATACATATTTAATTTAGATGTACTGGAATTGTTAATGGACCGAAGTATTGATGATAAAGTACTAGAAATTGTTCATTTCGGCATTGAATTAGAAGACATTCAAAACTTAATCCCCGAAGATTTAGAACAAAATATCGAAGAGTTAAAATGGCGCTGTATTCAAGTGCTAAGTGACTATGAGATGTATGAGGAAACGGAGCAATTAATTGAAGATATTCGGTAAAGTGAAAATTCCATCAGTGAGGGCTTTTCCCCCACTGATGGTTAGTTGAACCAATCGGGCTTTTACGGGCAGTTATCCCCCACCTACTCTTCCTTATTTCTCTTTGCACCTTGAGGTGGGGTCTTACTGCCCGTTAATGCGGGATAAAGTGAAAATTCCAGTAAAATACTGCGCTCCTTCTCACATGAAAGCAGGAAAAAAGCACCTCTTTGGGTGCTTTTTAATGTTTTTTTAAACTATTTTTATATGTTTCAATATTTACTGGTAGCTCTTCCTCTTCTAACGTATGTTCATTTACATCTTTATGAATGTAAGCACCCTTTGGAGGTTGATGATCGTGTCCTTTTTTCTTATGATCAAAAGATTTACCGCGTCCCATACTAACACCCCTTCCTTTGAATAAAGTCTATGTTAGTATAAATAAAAGGTCGTCGACATATGCAATTGTTTGTTGTATTTCCAAGGAAATGATAGAAATTTGTTTGATCCCTCGCTTAACAAGCTGTGAGCCCTGATTAAAGTTTCACTTTATTATAAACTTTGCGCTTCTGCCGTATTCGTCTCTTCAACCTGTTTCATTTTGTTGTTCTTATTTTTAGAAAAATGGTAAAACAGTAAGCAAACAATCATAAACGGAATACCGCAATACAATGCCATACGTTGCTCTGGAATAAAAGCCATGCTCACAATTACGGCCATATTTAATCCAAAACAAAGAAGTGGCACAATCGGATACAACGGCGTTTTAAATTTCAAATCCTTAATATCCCCGCCTTGTTTTATATATGCTCTTCTCCCTAGAAGATTTGATAAACCAATCGATGCCCAGACTAGTATTCCACCGAATCCTGCAATAGAAAGAAGCCATAAATAAACTGTATCCTCTGCATATATACCAGATAATAAAGAAAGACAACCAAAAATCATACTTGTAATTAATGCATAAATAGGAACACCCTTTTTAGATAACTTCCCAAAAATTGGACTAATCATCCCTTGATTCGCCATAGACCAAAGCATACGAGAAGTTGCATATAAGCCTGAATTTGCTACTGATAACACCGCTGTAATAATAACAAAGTTCATAATATCTGCGGCATACGGAATCCCAATTTGATCAAATACAACTACAAACGGACTTTCTACTAATCCCGCTTGTTCCCATGGGAATAACCCAGCGAGTATGAACATAGAAAGTATAAAGAAAATGAATATACGCCAAGCTGTATTTCTAATTGCTTTCGGAATGGTTTTCTCCGGGTTTTCACTCTCACCGGCCGTAATCCCAACAATTTCGGTCCCCTGAAAGGAGAAATTAACGGCAATCATTGTAATTAGAATCGCTTCCAGTCCATTCGGGAACAGTCCCCCGTGATTAGTAAAGTTTGAAAGCATCGGTGCTGCGTCATTTCCTTTCATATGTAAAAATCCAAACATCGCTGCCCCGCCTAAAATAATAAATGCAATAATTGTAATTACTTTAATACCGGCAATCCAAAACTCAACCTCTGCAAAGCTCCGTGAGGATAATACATTAATCGAAAAAAGAAGGACTGCAAACACGATGCACCATATCCAAGATGGTACATCTGGAAACCACCGCTTCATTAAAATACTTACTGCAATCAACTCAATCCCTATCGTAGCAGCCCAGTTTAACCATGACATCCAACCAACTACATAACCTACTGCAGGCGAAATATACTTTGTAGCATACACTTGATAAGATCCTGCATTCGGCATAGCAACAGCTAACTCTCCAAGACAAAGCATCGTTAAATACATAACAAAGCTCCCAACAAGATACGCTGCAATCGCCCCGCCTGGCCCTGCTTCATGAATTGTATAACCTGATCCTAAGAAAAGACCTGTACCAATAACCCCGCCAAGTGCAATCATAAATATGTGTCGACTTTTTAACTCCCGCTTTAACTCCTGATTTTGCTGCATCATATGCTCCCCTTTGATTGTATAGCTACCCCGAAATGTAAACGCTTTAAATTTAATATAATAAAGAATAAAGTGCATTATCATTTCATTGTTACTATAGACCGATAACAAGAGGGAGATTTTTCAAAGGAAAATCTCCCAATACAAGAAAAGTACCCAAAATACGATAGATAGTTCATACGAAAACTTTCTTAGGCTCCACTTGGTAGTGATATAAATTAAGCAATTGTTTAAAAGAGCATTAGAAAACGGTACATAATCCAGAAGGCTTTGTATTAATCACTTCCTGTGATCAACAGATCATCCCTGACTGTTATTAATAATGTTTGATTTGTGATAGCTTGTCCTTCTTCTACTTCTAGCCCTTCAACATAGCCACTGATTCCCACTTTAATTTCTACTTTCTGCTTATCCATAGTTTCAATTAAAGCTAATTTCTCCCACTCATACACATAGGAACTTTCATTAATAAATAATTTTTCAACCTTACCATAACAAGGACTGTACACGTTTTCTATCACTGTTCTCATCTTTTAAACCCCTCTTTCTTATTAAGTGCAGATGTAACCCTTTCAACTTACCTCCCACCCCAAAATTTAAAGTACTCAACTACTATTAATGCAAGATATGTACCAACCTAATTTCTTACGTGGAATTAAGAGTTAGTACTGAAAAAATCTTAATACGCGCAAAATTTTTCTTCTCCTTTAAAGATTTTTAACCCCAAAAACGCAAATTTTTTTTGCATACTTGTAATAATTTTATTAAAATTAAGAAAAATCAATCTTCATAGGGTATAACAAGGAGAAGATGAAAGATGCATACAAAAGAAAGCAATTTCAAAAAATTAGTCGAAATGAATATGCTATATGAAACCTTACTCAATGAAATTGATATTGGGATTCACATTATTAACGAAGAAGGCAAAACAATCATCTACAACCGCAAAATGACGGAAGTTGAATCAATGAATCATAAGGAGGTACTATATAAAAGTCTTTTAGAGGTATTTGCCTTTGAAGAAAATCAAAACAGTACTCTTATAGAAGCACTAAAACTAGGAAAAGCGAGAAAAAATATAAAGCAAACGTATTTTAATAATAAAGGACAAGAGATCACAACAATTAATGATACCTTTCCCATAGTAGAAAATGGAAAAATAAAGGGTGCTATTGAAGTAGTAAAAGAGATTCCCCAGATAAGGCAAACAAGTAAAGCGAATTCCCTTCGAGGGCATAATACTAAATTTACCTTTAATCATATAATAGGTAATTCTAAAGCCATTCAATCGATTATTACAGAAGCAAAAAGAGTAACACGCACCTCTTCCTCTATACTTATCGTGGGAGAAACGGGGACTGGTAAAGAATTATTTGCACAGAGTATTCATAATGAAAGTTATCGTGCAGGGAAACCTTTTATCTCACAAAATTGTGCTGCTATACCTGAAACCCTAATGGAAAGTTTATTATTCGGCACGAATAAAGGGGCTTTCACAGGTGCAATAGATAAACCGGGTTTATTTGAAGAAGCACACGGGGGAACTTTATTATTAGATGAAATTAACTCATTAAGCCCAGCGCTTCAAGCTAAATTGTTGCGTGCGATACAAGATAAAACAATACGAAGAATCGGAGGAACACAAGAAAAAGAAGTTGACGTTCGAATCATAGCAACTATTAACGAAGATCCAATTGAAGCCATTACACACAACCGCTTACGAAAAGACCTATATTACAGATTAAGCGTTGTTACTTTATTTCTTCCGCCTTTAAGAAACCGAAAAGAAGACATCTTACCCCTTCTTCGTAGTTTTATTGAAAAATATAATATACAATTTGGCTTAAAAGTAAAAGGTATAAATGACAACGTAAGAGACTTTTTCTATAAACACGATTGGCCTGGAAATATAAGAGAATTAGAGCATATAATTGAAGGATCTATGAATTTAATAGAAGATGAGGAAATGATTACAACATCCCATCTTCCAACACATTTTTACGAGCTAGCAAGAAATGAATTAAATATTCACCCTCCTCTAACTAGGTGGGAGACAGATAACTCAGATCCCCCATCTAAAACTTTAAAGAACACAATAAAAGAAATGGAAAAAGAATATATCATTCAAATTCTTGGCGAGCATAACGGTAATATCTCACAGGCCGCAAAGTACTTAGGATTAAGCAGGCAAAACCTACAATATCGATTAAAAAAGTACGGGATAAATACGTAAAAATTATCGCTCTGTCATTAATCCATACGAGTTTGTATACATCACATGGATTTCTTTGAAGTCTCTATAAGTACAGCAAGTAAAGGGCGTTCTTAAAGAACGCCCTTTATTTTTCTGTATGGCACCATTTATAAATGAATGACAGAATTACTTTTGTAAACTCAACAAGCTGCTCTATCTCAACTTTTTCATTCACTGAATGCGCTTCTTCTAACGTGCCTGGCCCGTAAATCACTGCTGGAATGTTAAATTCACTAAACCATCCTCCATCAGTTACTGTAGCAGACATATCAAGAATGGCACTGCGGTGTAATGTTGATTCATGTACAGCAGCAAGTTGTCGTACTGCTGGATGATCTTGATCAACTTCTAATGAAGGAAAGATTTCACCACGATCCACAATCATAGATTCCCCGCCCCATTTAAATTGTGGTGGATTTTCACGCAACCACGGATCCGCTGCCGCAAGTCTGCCAATATAATCTTCAATTTCTTCAATCACCTGTTGATGTGTTTCATTTGGATAAAAGTGTACCGTAATCCATAATCGGCATTCATCCGCAATAAATGCCGCATGACGTCCTCCTTCAATGACTGCCGGATTAATTGTCGTTGTCCCTACTGGATAACCTTCATATGTTTTCATAACCGCCCAGTGACGTTCTAGCTCTTGCAACCCTTGCACAATTTTCATCATTTTTTCAATCGCACTCGCTCCGAACAAGCGACCGCCAGCATGAATCATTTGTCTGCGCGTTGCATCATGAAATGTTTGCGGGCTTTTCACAGTAATCCATCCTGTAATAACCCCGCCTTGGCCCTGCATATGTAAATCACTTGTATCCACAACGACTGCAAAATCAGCATTATATCCACGCTTGCAACATTGAAGCGTTCCTGCTTCTCCTACTTCTTCTCCAATTACCGATTGAAAAATTAAGTCCCCAGGCAGTTCCATACCAGCTTCTTGCAAAAGCTGAATGGCAAATAGAGCTCCAGCTAATCCACCTTTCATATCAGCAGCACCGCGGCCAACAAGCCAACCATCTTTAATAAAAGGTTCAAACGGTCCAGTTTCCCATGGTTCATCTGCTGATACTTCAGCTACATCCATGTGCCCATTAATAATTAAGCTTTTGTGTGAATCTCCTGCTGTACCCTGTTTCACTCCAACAATATTCGGATCATTCGGATACACATCCCATTTATCAATCTTAAAATCACGCTTCGTTAAAAAATCAGCGATAAATTGCTGTGCTTCATTCGTATTTCTTGCTGGTGGTGCAGGAGTTTCAAAACGGATTAATGTTTTTGCCAGTTCTACTAGTTCATCTTTTCTTACATCAATTTGTTCTAGTAGCTGTGAAATCGTTTCATTCATTGCAAATTCCCCTTTGCATACCTAGTCATATTCTTGCTCTTATTTTTACATAAAAAAGAGACTGTTTACAATGTTACAGTCTCTGAGCATCCATATAAATTACATTAATCCCTCTAAAAGTCAACATCCTCCAAATATAATCCGCTCGCATCAGCAAGACAATTTATTTGGTTTCGTTGTTTTTCCTCTAAAATTTGCGGTATTACTTCAGCATCTAGCTGGCCTAATCCAACTTCTATTAACGCTCCAACAATTTTTCTCACCATATTGTGAAGAAATCCGTTTCCGCTTACTCTAATTTGGATAAAGCCTTCGTCTTCAACGATATCAAGCATATATACTTCTCGAACCATAGACTTCTTCTTAGATTTAGCATTTGAAAAAGCAGTAAAATCATGTGAGCCGATTAAATATTGAGCTGCTTTTTTCATGCGTTCAATATTTAACTTTTTTCCAACGTGCATGCTGTATTTTCGCATGAATGGATTTGTATGTTCCTCATTCCAAATCTTATATAAATACGTTTTCGCTTTCGAGTTGTAGCGGGCATGGAAACGCTCCGGAACTAATTCCACATCAGTAATACTAATATCATTTGGTAAGTATTGATTTAAGTACTTTTTAACTTTAGGTTCCGCCAAATTCTCATCAATCGTAAAATTAGCTACTTGATTAAGAGCATGTACACCAGCATCCGTTCTGCTGCAGCCAATAATTTCGATTTCTCTTCCGAGCATTTCAGATAATACACTCTCTATTTTTCCTTGAATGGTATTATCGTTATTACCAAGACGCTGCCAGCCCTTATAGCGTGCACCATCATATTGAATCGTCAATTTATAATTGTTCATTGTATTCTCCTTACTTTAATTCGCTGAATAAAGTGAAACTTCCATCAGTGGGGAGTTTCTTCATCCCCCACCTATCTTCTTCGCTATTCTCTGAATCTTGAGGTGGGGGTCTTACTGCCCGTTAATGCGGGATAAAACAAAAATCTTAAGCATTCTATGATGTTTTTCGTTATCTTCTTTCCATAGTAACACAAGACAGCTCCTTTAGTGTCTACTTGTGCCAATGTATTATGCGTGTAGCCTACATTACATATTAAATCAACAGTGTACAATCTCCCTCTTCTCGTTCACGGACGCTATCCATGTTCCTGCCAGAACTTCTGCAGTTCTTCTTCAGACGGTACATTTTTCCTCCACTCTTCGCACTCCTTTAGAAGCTTCTCAGTCTCATGGGCGACAGACGGTTCCTTCTTCCGAAACCTCACTGTTGCTTCCTCTACTTCACTAAACTTCGTATATCCTTTTCCATACCAATCTCGTAAGATGCCCTTCACATAAGCAAGCGTCCGCTTGTTGTTTTCATGAGCAATCTGGAGTGCTTTTAATACAAGTTCATCTGACAGATCATCCATCCACGCATTCAGTTCCTCCGTCGTATACGGTGACAAGCTGCCAAAGTTTTGTTCATAAAACATGAATACATTGTCGCCCGAATCAATTTTTCCATCTACTTCACAGCTTTCGGCGTTATCTTGAGGAGCAGCTTGAGACTCTTCAACCGGCATACCGAAATGCTCTAATAACAGAGGAATACTCAGCTCTTCCTCCAAACATTTTTGAAGAAACATATGTACAAACTTTTTGCTTTTCACAGTCTTTAGCTCACGCAACACACATTTCTCGATATTCGTGTTTGTAACTGGGTTATAACGCACCCAGTTCTGGATGTATAGCTCCTTCGTTTCTACATCATATAATATTTTTCCATAGTCGATGAACCGCTGCAGCAGCTTCTCGACAGTCTCCCGGTTATAGCCTGTTTCCATCTCCGCTAAACGCTTCGGCAACGAATAAATACCGCATTGCGTCGTTTTAGAGCATGTCAGCAAGTATATGTAAAAATATCGCTCCTCCGGCGTTAAGTCCAATACAAAATCATCCTGCCAAAAATTCACCTGTACATTCCGGTATACTGCCATATGTATTCCTCCTATCTTTACCGCAAATATAAAATTGCCGTTTCCTTAATAGATATAAGGATGAATGAGGAAATTTGGTAATTTAATTTTATAAAAAATTACTACTACGGTTTTATTTCCTTCGGGGTGATTCTTGTAGTAGTAGTTTTTTTGTTTTGTTTTTGTAATGATTTATTACTTGCAAGGGGCTTTGGATGGGCTTATAAGGGGTTTGTAAGGGGCTATTCATTGTGAATCGAAAGAGTTTGACTATCATTTAAGGAGCTTTTGGGGTTATACAATTATTTTTGATACTAATGATAAATCTTGATAACTAAGTTTATATTTTGTTCATAAATGTTTTACCTCATTGACTCTATTTCTATAATCTATATCTGATGCCAAGTTATTAACGCGTTCATTCTATTGACAAAAATCCAATTTTGACCAATTCAAAACTATAAAACTTGGTAAAAAATAGTGAAGTTTTAAGAATAATAAGGTAAACTAATCAATGGTCTTATTTTACTAGTTTAAAGTCGGTTGACGTTAATACCGAGGTTATATTAGGTATACGGAGGAAAGGTTTATGAACAACAACACGATAAGTGAATCAGTTGAAGAAATTGATAAAAAACGAAGTGATAAAAAACGGGTAAACTCAATTAAGTGGTTTAAAAATTGGAAGTTTATCACAGCGGGTGGCGCTGTGATAATTGCACTTCTAATTGGGGGAATGAGTTATTATCAGGCAACCCGTTTCAATTCACATGTTACGATTAATGACACAAACGTCGGCGGTCTGACTGCTGATCAGGCAATAAAGAAATTACAAACATCTGTATTAAAAAACGAAGTCTATGTTGATCAACAACAAATTTTAGATGAAGAAGATACACAAATAGGATTTACGGATGAAGATTTGCCTAAAGTTAAGAAATTACTAAAAAGCCAGTGGACATTTTTCCCTTCCTCAAAGGAAAAAATTATTGGCTGATACCCGAAAAAGCGGATCAATATCGAAGCGAAACGATGAAAAAACTTGTAGAAGAAAAGCTCTTATCTATGAATAAAGATTTAAAAGCGCCTCAAGATGCTATGGCGAAGTTGGAGCAGGGCAAGGTTGTTATCTCAAAAAGCATTGACGGAAAACAGTATGATGTCGCTAATCTATTGAAGGATTACGACAAGCAGAAGTATAAAAGTGAAATCCATTTGAATCCTGTATACATACAGCCTATTAAAGAAAACAATCCGATTGTAAAAAAAGAGGAGAAAGCGCTACAGGATCTTCTTCAACAAACCATTGATTATAAGGTACAAAGTGAAGTTTACTCTTTAACAGCTAAAGATCTAATTAAAAATGCCTCTATGTCAAAGGATATGAAGGTTACAATCGATGCGAGTGACATTAAAAACAAAATTACTGAAATTAATAAATCTCAAGCAACATTAAATAAAAACTTCACATTTACAACCCATTCTGGTTCGGTCATATCAGTAAAAGGACAAGGCTATGGCTGGGCAATAGATGTTGAAAAAGAAGCAAAACGAATCCAAGAAGCCTTCGAAAAAGGGGAAAAATCACTTTCTGCTTCTAATATTTACGGAAATGGCTGGGAGAATAAAGGCATCGGTTATGAAACAACAGCCAATAATGGCATTGGAGACACGTATGCTGAAGTGTCAATTGCAGAACAGCAAATCTGGATTTACAAAGATGGAAAATTGGCAGTCACAACGAGTGTAGTGACTGGTAAACATAGCACGAGTGAAGATACATCACCGGGCGTGTGGTATATCCTCTATAAACGATCACCGTACACACTGAAAGGCAGCGCAGTAGGTAAACCTGATTATTCCGTTAAGGTAGATTACTGGGCTCCGTTCACAAACAGCGGACAAGGGTTCCACGATGCCGGCTGGCGGACAAACTGGGCAAATAATGCCTATCTAACGGGCGGTTCGGGCGGATGTGTCAATCTCCCTCCTAGCGTTGCGAAAACTGTGTATGATAATCTCAGCACTTATGAACCGGTTGTCGTGTACTAGCATCTCAAGTATTTTCTTTACAAAAACGAAGAAGCAGGAAATCCTAAGTGATTTTCTGCTTCTTTTTTATTATTTATGACTTCTCGTGTGCACGGCGGAGAAACAATTATATACTTATATTCAACTGCAACAAAAAACCCATTTACTTATAGTACAGTTCACCGTTATGAATCTATATGTGGTAAATTTCTAGATGATTGAACTCTATTTGGCTTATCAACACGACTTTTCATGATATTCTTTGCTTACTCCGTAATAATACAAATATAATGATTCATTGAATATACCATAAAAAATTTAACTTGTGATACATACCTATACGGTTTCTACTGCCGCTTCAAGCATTGTTCCATTTTTAGCATAATTCGTATGCCAAGAAAAAGCTTTTTCTAAAACATGAGGAGTTTGTCCACCCCTTGTTTGTGCTTCTTGGTAATAAGCTCGTAGCTGGTTACGATACATTGGATGTGCGCAATTCTCAATAATCAGTTCCACTCTTTCCCTTGGCGCCAGTTCCCTTAAGTCAGCATATCCCTGTTCAGTGACAATCACATCTACATCGTGTTCAGTATGGTCTACATGAGAGACGAAAGGAACGATGCTTGAAATGTTACCGCCTTTCGCAATCGATTTAGTAACAAAGATAGCTAGGCGTGCATTTCTTGCAAAATCACCAGAACCACCAATGCCGTTCATCATCTTTGTACCTAAAACGTGAGTAGAGTTGACATTTCCGTATATATCTAATTCTAAAGCAGTATTAATCGAGATTAATCCAAGGCGGCGAATGATTTCAGGATGATTAGAAATCTCTTGCGGGCGCATCATTAATTTATCGCGATATTTTTCAAAGTTGGAAAATACCTGTTGCATTTTCTCTTCGGAAAGCGTGATGGAGCAGCAGGAAGCAAAATGGACTTTCCCAGCATCCATAAGATCAAAGACCGCATCCTGTAATACCTCAGAATACACTTCTAAATCTTCAAACTCCGAATCTAGCATTCCATGCAGCACTGCATTGGCCACTGAACCAATTCCCGATTGTAATGGCGCTAAACGATTTGTTAATCTGCCTACTTTTACTTCTTTTCGAAGGAACTCTATTAAATGCTGTGCCATGATAACAGTTTCTTCATCTGGAGGAACAATCGTCGACGGCGAATCAAGTTGGTTCGTAAACACAATACCCTTCACTTTTTCAACATCAATCGGAATACCGATAGTTCCAATTCGATCATCCGATTTAACGAGCGGAATTGGAAGCCTTTCCCCTTGTTTCCCAGGTTCATATAAATCATGCAGCCCCTCTAGTTGTGTAGATTGAGCCATATTAATTTCAATAATAATGGACTTTGCATTTAGGGAAAACGCTAAAGAATTTCCAATTGAAGTGGTTGGAATAATCATTCCATCCTCAGTTATCGCAACCGCTTCCAAAATAGCGACATCTATATCCATAACGTCAGCACGAAGTAGTTCTGCTGTATGAGACAAGTGTTGATCCACAAATAAAAAGTCTCCTCTATTAATTCCTTTTCGCATGGTCGCATCGGCTTGGAAGGGCAATCTTTTCCCTAAAATTCCTGCTTCAGCAAATAATTTATCCACATCCGAACCTAAGGAAGCTCCAGTATAAACATTTACTTTAAAAGATTCATCATGCTTAACGCGGTTCACCAACGCAAATGGGACTGCCTTCACATCACCTGCACGTGTAAATCCACTTAAGCCTAAAGTCATTCCACTTTGAATCCAGGAAGCCGCTTCTTCAGGTGTAACTACCCGGTCCTTTAGACGTTGGTCCCTGATTCTCTCTAAATTATTCTCCATAAGTAATCCCTCTCTTAATGAATATTCATAATTATTTTACACATTAACACTATCAAAATAGGGATTTTGGTATACGATACCGAAAATTCAGATAAAATAGCAAATCTAGGCTCTAGAGCAGAGAAATCTAGAATCCTAGAAGCTTCCGAAAATAACTGGCGTATGATTGACTAACTGGTACCCTCTCACCATTATCCATCGAAAGTAAAAAGGTAGAATGGGTATCAGGATAAATCGCTTTAATATGATTAACATTTACAATAAATGAGCGGTGGCATCTAATAAACGAATCCTTTGGAAGCAAGTATTCGAATTCTTGCAGAGAGTATTTATGCGTTCCTGATAACTCTTCGGAATTCACATACGTCTTTTTATCTTTAGCCTCTAAATAAATGACCTTTGAAAAAGGAATCGGAATCCAACCGTCCGTTGTTTTTAAAGTAACGACCGATTTTCCATCCGTTAAAGCTGGATAAATTGCCGTCACGCACCCCTCAAGTTCTCCATTATTAAAAAATGGTACGGCCATTCCATGATAAGGAATACCAAAAACATCCCGGTTAATAAACTCAGAAACCTTTTGCTTCGTCACGATTGCTTTATGGGCAATCGTCCCTTCCTTTATAGGGTCCCCGACGCTAATTTTTAAATCAATTCGTTTACTTGGCCGATAGTATATATATTCTTTTGTATTAGAAACAGCAATTGAAATTTCATCTGAAAATACTTCACCAATAACATCTAGTAGTAAGCCTAAGGTTATATCTTCCATACTATTAACACCTCATTCACTATTATACTACTATTATTAACACCAAACTGTACTGATTCTGATGGAAAGAATAATAAAGTCCCTATATCAGGTGTTTTGGTAGATTGCTTTTTCCTCATAGTTATTTTTTTATTTTAACCATTGTTAGCAACAATTGATTAAAATAACAATTTCTTTTATTGATAAAGTGAAACTTTAATCAGTTGGGGTTTTCTTCATCCCCCACTGATTATTAGTTGAACCAATCGGGCTTTTACGGGCAGTTGATCTCCCATCTAACTTCTTTGCTTTCGCTGAATTTTGAGGTGGGAGTCTTACTGCCCGTTAATGCGGGATAAGTCCCTAATCAAAAAAGAAGTTCAACAGTGGTGACACTTGCAAACAGTACAAAAAATATAGAAGTTATGTGTTCAAATATTTTTTTCATGTAAAGTTCGTTCCTACGGTCAATGTAATATGGATAAATATCCTGGAGGATTGGTTTCTGCAATGAGATCGTATGAAAAAGAAGGGGTGCATGATTAACATGCCCCCTTCTTTTGATATTTACACCTCACCCCATTACATAATGCTGCTTCACTGTAATAGGGATCAGGTATTTATTTTTAAACCCCATTTACCTATGATACGCTTCACCGCGATGGATCTAAATGAAGATTTATTGTATAAGTTAATACAACCATAGATTTTTCATCCACACCGATTGATGGGTGGTGAGAGCACTAATTTTCTTATGAATGCTTATACACTCAAAAGGGTACCTATGCAAAAGGCACCCTTTAATTTGCTTAAAAAGCATTTTTTAAAGTTCTTTCTTGCAATACCAGTGGTTTTAGAAACTCAACTAAATATACATTCCCTATTTATCTTAATTAGAATAAGAAAAAACTATGGACGAGTGAGCTTTCTACCGCTCCTATGCCGCGGCAGACTCATCCTTACGATCTTTTTTGCTAATCGTCAGGTAGCCGACAAGAACAACAATAATAATCGTTAAGACAAGACTGACCGTACCCTCGCCCAGCCCAAGACCACCGCGGTTGTGAGACGCCGAGATCCAGTCCGAAAACGAGGCACCTACTGGACGAGTCATGATGTAGGCGAACCAGAAGGCAAATATCTCATTTAGACCAAACAACCAATATCCTAGAGCTGGAATGGCAAGCAAGACAGCAAACAGCACCCCCGAGGAAAAGTAACCTAAGTGCATTGTTGACGCGGTCATGTCACCTGCAGAAGTACCGAGGGCGAACGTACTCAGTACGGTGCACCAGTAAAAAATCTCGCGGCGAGTAGTGTAAATACTGTGGATAGACAGAGTCTTCTCGAACGCGTTCCAGATGACGAAGATAACTGCCAGTGTCGCTGCAAAAAACACGGTTGATACAAGGTATGGGACTCCCAACACAACATGCACAGCATCAGCAGCCATCGTACCAAAAATACTGACCATCACAATAACGAGCCAGTAGATCCATGGCACATATCTTCGTACCAAGAATTGAAGTACCAATGAGGTCGCTAAACCAAATCCCCCAAGAGCAACTGCAATGATTGGATTCATATGATTGACTAGGTAATCAGAAAACACCTCTCCCATTCCAGTAGTCAGCACCTTGGTGATCCAAAAATAGACTGTAACTTCCGGAACTTTCGACAAGATCGGCTTTGCGCGATGCATAACGGCCGATAAGGACTTATTCATATGCTCGTTTTTCCCTCCAATGATTCTTTCCTTCACAAAAAAACAATCTGGATGCAAAAGAAATTATTTTTAAAGTCTATTATTTTTTCTGAATTGGGCTTTTTGTATAATCCGGTCTGTTAGCCGTTCAACAAACGGATTTGTGGAAATAATCATTTGTACAGCCACCACTGTATCAGAACATAAAAATATGTTACAAGGAAACACCCTTCACTGCATGAAAGGAGAATGAGAATTATATTAAAAATTCATTAAATAAAGTTCATTTACTCAAAAAAATATAATTTACTGTTACTTGTGGCATGGTTCATGCGTAACGCATCTAAATGAGGTTTAACCTTTTTTTGCTAGAATGAATTTACTAGAAATTCAATAAAGAACAATACTGATAAAAATGCTATTACCCTTTCGAAATATTCCCAACATTCATAACCCCTTATCTTTTCAGGGTTTGCAAAAATAAGTGGTAACCAGCAACTGGCCAAGCTCAAAATTATTTGGGTTTTAACTGGCACTGCTTATCGGCAGTATAGGAATAATCTCTCTTGTAAACCTTCTAAGACTTCTTCTGGCACTTCCCTGACCTTGATATCCCCACCTAGGAAAAGTAGCCAATTTGTTATTTCGGTCAATTCTTCTGAATTATTAACATTGATAAAAGTCTTTAGAATGGCTGTGGTTTGGTAAGGATTCGTATAGGAAATTGAAACTTTTAAAGGATGGTATTTTTTGAACTGGGCAATCGCCTTTGGACCAAGTTCAACGACAAGGTTGATTACTTCTTCCTGCTTACTTAGTTTTTCTAAAATCTTTTTCTTACTTAATCTTTTTTTCGTAGGGTATGGTTTGACATTGGTGAGATTGTCGACAGGAAAAATCTGTCTCTTTTCTTCCTTTAAGTCAAAGCCTTCAATCAGCCAAAGGCTTTTTTCACGATAAAGGTGCAAGAGATAAATTGGATAAGACTTTATTACCTTCTCTTCTTTGATGGTAATCAATAAATAGCTATCCAAAAGAAGGATTTGGATAAGCTTTTCTAACATAGGATGGGGGAGGTCTGACAGATCAAGCAGGTCGGGATTATTGGGGTTGGTCCCTTCAAAAAGCAAGATTTGATTTAAAAGAACAAGGTCCTCTTGCTGGTTTTCTGAGATGAGGCCTAGTAATTTTTCAGCTAAAGAATGACGACTCTTTAGATAGGGGAGTTGTTGATTTCTTGTAGCCATAAAGGCAATAAAAAGAGCTTTGATCTCATTATCGGTAAAGCGAACAGTGGGCAGGACAGAGTTGTTCATGACAAAATACCCCCCATCCCTTCCAACTTCAGCGACAAGTGGCATCCCCATGGCTTCAATTTCTCTGATATCTCTAATAGCTGTCGAACGAGAGATGTTAAATTCTCGCATGATTTCAGAAATTGTAAAGTGGGCGCGGTTGTTAATATACCGCATGATGATATTAATCCGCTCAACTTTTTTCATCGGGGCCTCCTAAACAGTATCATTTTTTGACATGATTTAAGGCTATTATAAACTTATCAAGTGAAAAGACAAATCATTTGATTAATTTTAAAAAAGGAAGGTTTTGAACATGGCAGATTATACACTAGAAGAAAAAGACAGCTTTACTGTTTTAGGTATTGGAACTGAGCTTAAGAGCGATTACACAGACTTTGCTGGCATAAACAAGGAAAAGTTAGACTTTTGGCGGGCTGTCAAACAAGATGGAAGGCTTGACACTTTAAAAGCTATAGCCACAAATGACTACATTTTTGCCGTGAACGAAGCGGTGAATAACAAGATGATGTATTATGCTGGCGTCATGACAGAGGCATTGGTACCAGAAGAATCAAGAGTTATCCAATTTCCTAAAGGGGCATACCTAGTTGTTAAAGGGGAAGGGGAAACGGCCGATGAGTTGAGTAATAAGCTTACTGGCATTGCCTTTGGTCAAGTCTTGCCAGAAGCAAAGAATATTGCCTATGTTGGCGGACCAAATGCAACGGTTGAGATGGGGCAGCGAAACGGCTTAGTATTTGGTGAAATGTGGATTCCTGTTGTTAGGAAATAAAGAGATCAAAGGAGAGATGGAAATGTCCTATATCGTTGATTTTAAAAATGTGTCTACGGTTGGTTTAGAGTCTTCACCTGTAGCAGAAGCGCTTGCTGGTTTACGTGCTCATGAAGCCCGTTACTTTATGAACAAATACAAGCATGAATTTACGGTTGTACCAGCTAGCGAAAGCCAGGAGACCCTTGATTATGTGAACCGAATTTTGAAAGAAGAACGTGATATTGAGTTTGCGGCCAAACCTTTAGAAACGTCGCGCTTTCAAGTGGAAAATATCAAATTTGCCTACGTCTTTTATGAGGATGGTCTTGGGGTCAACGTCATGTATACGGTTGATGACCCTAAGAAGCGTGCCGTTGGTTTTAAACTTTCTGAGGGGATGGAGGTACCAAAGGAGTTAGAAGCGAAGTTTAAGTTTGCTAGGCAGAAGTCTAAACTAGCTGGAACAATTCGAGGTTCGTTTTTTGTAATTAAAGGAGAATATTAAAGTAAGCAAAAGCGCAAGTGGAGGAATTCAGCCATTTTTGGTAGTTGGTCATTCTTTTTCTTCATTTGGATAAGAAAATCCGGATTGAGCAAAAAAATTAAATTCATCGCAAGAGCAAAAACAACCATTCATGCAACAAATGTTCATCTAGGCATTCAAAATAACAAAACAGCACCTCTCCATCAAATTAGAGGGTGCTGTTACTTTTTTCGCAAAAACATCATTTATTTATGATACGGCTCAGCGTGATTAATCTAAGTGAGGCTCATTAAATTAAGGTTTTTATCGGAGTAAACGTCTGTTCTTCTATTTTGGTATACCACTATTTATGAATCGCAGTTAGTTATTTATTCCTCAACATCTCAGCAAGTTCATATAGTAGGTTGTGCTGCTGAATGCGATAGTGACGTCCTTCCTTTTGCAAATACCCTTTGTCGCAAAATTGTGCAAGCACATGTAATAAATGTCGATAGGAGACGCCTAAAAAATCACAAACAGTTACGTGTTTCTCCTTATAGACCTCTTCATCCGAGGTTTGCAAAATAAAATCCGCAAGCCGGTTTTCAAGCGGGAAGGCGAGACTATACGAATACTTTGCAGCCATTTGTGTTGCTTTTACACTTAAAAATTTGGTTAGTTCACGTAGAAATTTTGCATCTTCTAACATTTGTGTGCGACAGCGATGAAAAGGAAGCGCAAAGCAAATGGTCTTAGTGGAGGTTTGGATCCCTTTTGTATAGTACACCTCATTTAATAATTCCATTTCCCCAATATAATCATTCGCATTGATAAAATTAATTAAGGAAACTTTCCCATTTTGATGCGTTACATAAATTTTTGCTTTTCCTTCAATGACATAAAATAAAAAATCCGGTCGCATGCCTTCTTGAATAATCCATTCATCGCGTTTATATTCATGCACTTCTATAAACTCTTCAATCGGAAAAGAAAATAAATGCGCAATGGAGTACTCATTCAAATATCTTTTCCTTTTCTCATTTTTATAAATTTCCATAATCCACCTCAAAAATGTGAGATATCTCATATTATTGTACGTATCTCCATGTTATCATGCAAACAATGAGGGGGATACAGAATGGACACACAGCGCTGGATGAGTAGACAGTTTTTTAGTTTTTATATGACATGGGGCATTTTTCTACCCTATTGGACAGGATGGATGATTCATACAAAAGGGCTTACGCTTTCACAAACTAGTTTGATTATGAGCTTAGGTTTGGTTGCAAGAGGCCTTTCTACATTAATTGCGTTTCCTTATTTATCGAGGAAATTTAGTAGTAAAATCTTATTGAATGGGATGGCAATCGGCACACTAATTGCTATTCTGTGTTGTATTCCAGCGAGTTCCTTGGTTAGCTTACTTGTGGTAACGTTACTTTTGAATTTTGTTTACCCAGCGCTGATGCCTGCTTTAGATAGCGCAGCTGGCGTACTTGCGCAAAGTAATCAATTAAGACATTATGGGAAGAGCCGCTCGTGGGGATCCATTGGGTTTGTCGTGGCAGGTATGATCTTAACCATCTTTACAGGGGCGTTTGGGGATGAAGTGATTTTATGGGCACTGTTACTCGGCACATTGGTATTCGTGTGTCTTAGTTTTATGCGTGCACCCGTTGTTTTATCTAAAAAACCGCAAGCGGATCAAACAAAAAAAGGCGGTATGCTGGAATTATTTCGCATCAAACACTTTGGTTTGGTGCTCGTCATTGTGATTTTACTGCAAGCGGCACACGCTTCTTATTACAGCTATGGCTATATTTTTTTACAAGATATTCACGCACCCAAATATTTAATTGGGGTAATTATTAACATTGCCGTGATCGCAGAAATCATTTTCTTCTCAATCGCAGATCAGAGCTTTCATAAATTTTCAGTAGGCTCCTTACTGACACTAGCGGCACTTGGTTCATCCGTACGTTGGATATTGGTATTTGCCTTTCCAAATGTTATTGTTTTCTGTATCGCGCAAACATTGCATGCATGCTCATTTGCAATGGGGCATTATGCCTTTATGAAATATTTAATCAAAAATATTCCACATGCGCAGATTCCAAAAGCACAAGGCATGTATTCAGCACTGGCACTTAGCTGGAGTACTGCGGTGTTCACGATGTTCGGCGGCTATTTATACGAAATCGAGCCAAGATACGCCTTTATCGGGATGATTGTTTGTACCATACCGTCGATGCTGCTTGCACTTGTTTATCGAAACTTGGAACATAAAAAGAAAGCAGCAGTTTTTATTTAGTTTGTTTATTTAAGACCATACGAAGCTAAATCGATCTTATATGCCGCACAAATCTTCGGATATTCAAGCAGCGGCATATTTTCGTTTTTCCTAATGCTTAAGATCGTCGTAGAGCATTAGGTAATACTGAGTTATTATAAAGCAGGCTTGTCCATTTTGGACAAGCCTATTAATTTATCCTCAATTTTATCCCGCATTAACGGGCAGTAAGCCCCTCACCTCAAGATGCAGAATAGAGCTCGTTCCGGGGTTTATAAGGGGAGGTTTTCCGATTATGCAAAGCAAAATTACCCATTTTCATATTTTTCGAGTCAATAGGCGGAATCTCTCCGTCTATTTATCAGATCGGGTGCTTAACCTGTTCCCCAAACCGATAAGAGATATAAAAAGTCCCTCCAATAAATTTCTTAATGGAGGGATTCATCTAAGATAGTTAATTTCACCGGTGGTTAGCTCAACTTAATGACTACGGGATCTGTCCCCACTTAGTGATGAAACCCATTATCACATTTCGTATCATGTGGCATAGGCCCGTCCAGGGAATCCAGAAAGGCAACGGCCTGTTTGAGGTTCCTCAAAAATAAATGCGCGAGATCCATGGAAAATCCATTTCGAACCACAACGCGCATAATCGTCACCGCTTCCATATCTGGAGGCAATGGATAGGCGGGTACTTGCCAGCCGAACACACGCAATTGTCGAGATAAATCATAAAGATTCCAGTTTAATGTGTAACCATCTTTCAGTCGCCAAGCGAAAACCGGAATATCCGAACCATCGGACAAAAGTTCGAACGGTTCCATCTTCTGAATCGCCTTGCTAAGAAAAAGAGCGACTTTCTGAGAAGCCCTTTGGACATCATAGTACCCACTTTTTCCCAAACGCAGGTAATTGTAATATTGCAGGAGCACTTGTGCGCCAGGACGAGAGAAATTCAGGGCAAAAGTCGGCATGTTCCCACCCAAATAGGAGACGTGGAAGATTAGATCCTCAGGGAGATCTTCAGCTTCCCGCCAAATTATCCAACCCAACCCAGGGTAGACTAATCCATATTTATGTCCGGATACATTGATGGACTTCACCCTCGGTAATTGAAAATCCCAGACTAAATCTGGTTGAAGAAACGGTGCTATAAATCCCCCGAAGCCGCATCCACATGCATGGGAATGTCGAGGCCCGTCCTCTCCTGTAAATCGTCCAACGCTCTCGCAATGGCGGCAACCGGTTCGTAAAGCCCGGTATAAGTCTCACCGAGAATCGGTACCACACCAATCGTATTTTCATCCACGGCAGCGAGGACCCCCTGAGGATCCAATCGGGGATGCTCTGGGCTAACCTTCACATAGCGTGGTTCAACCTCCCAATAGTTCGCGAATTTTTCCCAAACGACTTGAACAGCAGAACTAAACACAATATTGGGCCGATCCACCGGCTTCCCTTCGCTTTTGCGTGCGTTTTGCCAGCGTCTCTTTAACGCAAGCCCCCCGAGCATACATGCTTCCGACGATCCAGTTGTTGAAACGCCCATAGTCGTAAGGGGGTGGGCGAATGCCAGAGGTTGGCTAAAATGCGGACACACCGCTCCTCAATTTCGGCTGTCTGTGGATATTCATCCTTGTCAATCATGTTCTTGTCAAATGATTTGGCATATAAGTGCTCTGCGGCAGGCTCCATCCATGTGCTAACGAATGTTGCAAGATTCAAGCGGGCATTGCCATCAAGAGCAATTTCATCATGGACGATTTGATACGCTGTTTCTGGTAACATGCCTTCATCAGGCATGTGAAAGCGCGGAACGACTAATTCTCCTTCGCGGGCAAACAGAGGATTTACAGAAAATTCGTGAGGCAGCTCCATTTGCACGTGACGCGGTAGATATTGTGGATTATCTGGCATGATCTCTTTTCCTTCGTATGCATCGTTTTGAACTTCTGCTTTTCGATCCTGTGGCATACAAGTCCCCCTTAATTAATTGTTTAACAAACATATTATTTACAAAAAAGCATTTGTTAAATCAAGGGGACAATTCTAATAAAAGGTGCTGCCACCATTCGAATTAAAGGAGTATATTAACGTAAGCCATTCAAATAACAAAACAGCACCTCTCCAGCAAATTAGAGGGTGCTGTTGTTTCTTCGCTAAAACCTCATTTACTTATGATAAGGTTCAGCGTAATCAATCCTAAATAAAAATCAGGCCTTATCGATTTTTCGATAAGACCTATTGCTCACTGCCACACCTTTAATTTTCTTTTCTAACAAGCCTTACAACATTCTCCACATGCGCTGTATGCGGGAACATGTCAACTGGCTGTACATACTCCACGTCATAACTCTTCATTAATGTTTTAACATCACGTGCCAACGATGAAGGGTTACAAGAAACATACACAACTTTTTTAGGGCTTACTTTTAAAATTGTTTCAAGTAATTTATCGTCACAACCTGTACGCGGAGGATCAACAACAATTACATCTGGACGCCATCCTTCTTTCACCCATTTTGGTAACCATTGTTCCGCTTTTCCAGCTTCGTACTTTGTATTTGTAAAACCGTGACGCTTCGCATTTTTCTTCGCATCTTCAATCGCTTCTGGAATGACATCCATTCCGCGTACTTCTGCTGCATCGTTTGCAAGCCAAAGCCCAATTGTACCAACGCCGCAATAGGCATCTACGATTTTTTCTTTTCCTGTTAAAGCAGCCGCTTTTTTCGCTTCGTTATATAAAACAACTGTTTGCTCAGGATTCAACTGGAAGAATGCGCGTGCCGATAATTCAAATGATAAATCACCAAGCGTTTCTTGAATGATTTCTTTTCCAGCTAAGCGGAATGTTTTATCACCAAAAATAACAGATGTTTTACGCCAGTTCACATTTTGCATAATCGATTTTACAGTTGGCATCTGTTTTTGTACTTCTGCGATAAATTGATCTTTATTTGGTAATTCTTCTTTTGTTGTAATTAATGTGACTTGTACTTCCCCTGTTTGAACCGCAGCACGTGTCACAATTGTACGTACAAGACCTTTTTGTTTTTTCTCATTGTAAATAGAAATGTTCAGTTTTTCTAATATACGTCTTACAACTTTTGTTGCTTCGTTTGTTGCTTTATGCTGAATCATACAATGAGAAATATCAATTAATTGATGTGAGTTTTGTTTGTATAAGCCTGTAATGACTTTTTCGTCTTTACGCCCTACTTGCAATTGACTTTTATTGCGATAATGCCACGGATCTCCCATACCAAGTGTCGGACGAATGATAGCTTCCATACTTCCGTTCATATACTTTTCAAATGCTTGTACAACAATATCACGCTTTTGATTCAACTGCTCTTGATAATCTAAATGTTGCAGCTGACAACCGCCACATTCATCGTATACAGGACATGGCGGCTTCACACGATGCGGTGAAGCTTTACGAATTTTTTCACTTTTGCTTCTGCAAAACCACGTTGAATTTTCGTTGCTTCTGCAACAACTTCCTCTCCAGGTAATGCTCCCGGAATGAAGACAACTTGTCTCTTAAAATAACCTACGCCCTCTCCGTTAATTCCGAGACGTTTAATTGTCACAGGAAACGTTTGACCAACTTCCAACTTACTCTCATGTTGTTTTTGTATCATTGTTACACCTCTACTCTATACTTTTCCATAAATATAATGATGCATAACTGCAATATGGTTCACATTCTTGTTTCATTCGTTCTAAAAATACGTCACCTGGCTTTTGCTCTAACTGAAACAACTGTTGAAGCGCGCGTTGAATTCCGATATCTGCTTTTGGAAACATATTTGGGCGTCCAAGCCCGAACAGTAAGAAATTTTGTACGGTCCATGCTCCAATACCTCGAAGCGGCAATAGTTGTTCTCTAACCTCTTCGTCAGTTTTTCCCTCTAACTCTTCTAAGTTTAACTTACCGTCCATAATATGTTTCGCAAGTCCAATGATATATTCTGCCTTCCGCTGACTAAATTTTTGATTTCTCAATTCTTCTACTGTAATATTTGCTACTTGTTCAGGTTTTGGAAAAAAGAAAACACCGTGTTTCTCTGTTCCGTATGTTTTTACAAATTGTTCTGTAAGCTTTGTAGCAAATTTCAAATGAACTTGTTGATGAATAATGCAGCGAAGAAGACAAGAAAAATAATCAAACTCTAAAATAATGGGTGTATATGCAAACGTTTCAAAAAGTGGACGTAATGACGTGTTTGTAAAATGATTTTGAATCTCATGGAAAGGTTGATTCCATTGGAAAATAGAAGAAATACGCTTCATAACTTTATCTCGTTTATCTGTTTGACTAGAGATCCAAAAATGTGGCTGTTCCATTGTTCCCTTTCCTTGTATACGTACAACAAGTTGCTCTCCATCTATGCTAAGCGGAACATGAATTGTTTTATCTTCTAGATTAACGACATTTAATGGATCAAAAGATAATCGCTTTAACACTTCTTCAAAACGATACGGGTATTCTAACGTAACTTGTTCGCTCCACATACGTTCCCCATCCTTTTTACACATCATTATAGCATGAGAAAACCGCAAGCATACATGCTTACGGTTGATTGCCTTTTACTAAATCATCTAAGCTTTTAAAATGATACCCCTTCTCGCGTAAATCATCAATGATTTTCGCCAATGCTTCTGTATTATCTTTGGAAACAGAGTGCAATAAAATAATAGCTCCAGGGTGAATCATATTCATAACATTATTATGAGCATATTGCCATCCTCTTTGCTGATCTACTTTCCAATCCAGAAAAGCAAGTGACCAAAATACATTATAATAGCCCTGTTCTTTTGCAAGTGCTAATGTACGCTCACTAAAAATCCCGCGTGGCGGTCTTACATATAGTACTTCTTTTTGGCCAGTTACCTTCTTAATTTCATCTTTTACAATTTGCAGTTCTTCACGAAGCTTCGTGTCATTTACTGTTGTAAAATCCGGATGACTTTGTGAGTGGTTTCCAATAATATGTCCTTCATCTGCCATTCTTTTCAATAAATCTGGTTGGCTCTTTATATAATGTCCTGTTACAAAGAACGTTGCTGGTACCTTCTTTTCTTTTAACACATCAAGAATCTTTCCTGTAAAGCCATTTTCATACCCATTATCAAACGTTAAGTAAATATCTTTTTTCTTTGTATCCCCTAAATAAAATCCTCCATTTTTCTGCAGCAGCTCTGTAAATTTCTGACCAGCATCCGGAGGAGTTTCATTCTTCGCACGTGGAATCCCCCAATGATTTGGTGTATTCACATAAGCAAACACAGAAGCTGGAACAAGTACCATCATAATTGAAAAGATAATACTGATGTATAACCAATTACGCTTCATTTATAAGCTCCTTTTCATATATAATCGTACTTGTAGTTTCTGTGTCTCTAATTTGTTTCATGCTGAACACGTTTTTCCATTTATACCAATACAAAGAAAGAGCATCTCCACTATTGGAAATGCTCTTTCTCCTCATTCATCTTATTTAAATACTGGTTCTTTAAACGTTGCTAATTTCTCTAAAGATGTTTTATCAACATCAGCATGTAAGCTATTACCGTGAGAATCCATCGTTACAACTGCTTTGAATCCTTCTATACGTAAATGCCACATTGCTTCTGGAATACCAAATTGTAAGAAATCAACATTTTCTACTTCTTTAATACACTCTGCGTAGTACTGTGCTGCACCGCCAATTGCATTTAAATATACGCCGCCATGCTCATTTAATGCCGCCAATGTTTTCGCACCCATACCACCTTTACCAATAACAGCACGAATACCAAACTTCTTCATAATATCGCCTTGGTAAGGTTCTTCACGAATACTTGTTGTTGGTCCTGCCGCTTTAATTTTCCAATTGTCGTTTTCATCTTTTATAACAACTGGTCCGCAGTGATAAATAACTTGTCCATTTAAATCAACTGGGCAATCGTTATCCATTAAATGTTTATGAATCGCATCACGACCTGTGTACATCATACCGTTAATCGTTACAACATCACCGACGCGAAGTTCACGAATTTGCTCTTCTGTAATTGGAGCTTGCAGGACGATTTCACGTTGCGTATTTGCATCTTCCTTCGCTTCCTCGTGCTTTAACGTATCTTCACCTTCTTGATATAACCAGTCAATGATTTCACCTGATTCTGGATGAATCATTACACCTAAGCGGCGATATGCCCAGCAGTTATACGCAACAGAAACATAAAAACTAGCTGGAAGACGGTTGTATACGCCAACCTTGCAACCAAGCAATGTCGTTTCGCCGCCAAAGCCCATTGTTCCAATGCCAAGCTTATTCGCATTTTCAATAATATATTCTTCAAGCTGCTTCAATTCTGGGATTGGATTTTCATCATCTAATGTACGGAATAATTGGTTTTTCGCAAGCTCATAACCAGACGTACGATCTCCTCCGATACCAACACCAATTACACCAGCACTACATCCTTGCCCTTGTGCTTGGTATACCGCATGAAGAAGACATTTACGAATTCCTTCTAAATCACGACCAGCTCGTCCTAATCCTTCTAGTTCACAAGGTAAACTATATTGAATATTTTTATTTTCACAGCCGCCGCCTTTTAAAATAAGACGCGCATCAATATAATCTTTTTCCCATTGCTCAAACTTAATAACAGGTGTTCCTGGTCCTAAGTTATTTCCGCTATTATCGCCAAACAGAGAATCAACAGAGTTTGGACGAAGCTTCCCGTCTTTTGTTGCCTGTTCAATTGCTTGGTAGATCGCTTCTTTAATGTGTAATTGATTTACACCAACTGGTGTATAAACTTTAAAAGTTGGCATCCCTGTGTCTTGGCAAATTGGCGAAATATTGTCATCTGCCATTTTAATGTTATTTGTAATTGTTCCAAGCGCCATCGCTGAACGAGTCCCTGCATTTTCTCGTTCTTTCGCTCGTTGAATTGCACGGCGAACATCTTTCGGTAAATTCGTCGACGTTTCAACAATTAGTTGATACATGCTTTCTTGAAGCTTTTTCATTATTACTTCCCCCTCAATTGTGAACGCTACCAAAACGCTTTAAAAAATTTCACATTTTGATTATACCTCTTTTTTTGTGTTGCTTCTAACAAAAAAGAATCAGCAATTTGCTGATTCTTACTCACCTTTTTTAAATTGCTCGCATTTAAATTCAATATCATCTAACATTTCAAGAAGACGGTCCACATCTTCTAGTTCTACATCTTCTGGTTCAATTGTATCAATAACTTCTAAAAACATATTTAGACGTTCTTTCAAATATACTAATTGTGAATCTTTATCATAAGTAGCATTTCCCATAGGTGCTCTCTCCTTTTTATTCGAGTTATCCTAATTAACTCTTACTAGACATAAATGTTCAAAATAACACACTTATACAACTCGATTGTTTCGACTCATACTCATTTTACTTGTTGAATCTTTATTTTATTATACAGCAAAAATGATTATCACGGTCATAAAATTTTTTCGTCAATTTGATTAAAATAGTTTATCCTGCTATTCGCGAACAGTAATCCTCATCCCTCAAAATTCAGCATAAAGCACAGAAATTAGGTATGGAAAAACTGCTGGCATATGCCCGATTGGTGAGAGCTTTCCATCAATGGGGATGAAAAAACTCCCCACTGATGGAAGTTTCACTTTATTAAAAAGCAATCTTCTTCTATCATAGAGAATGGACAAATTGTTATTTCAATAGTCAAAGGAGTATTTCATAATGAATACATCACAAAAAATGAAGCCGATTACTCCTTCTTATGATCCATGGGAAGCGTATATGGACCTTGAAGAGTATGGCAAATTATTATTAACAAACGTTGAGTTTACAACTACAACGTTATGCAATATGCGCTGTGAACATTGTGCTGTTGGTTATACATTACAGCCAAAAGATCCGAATCCACTTCCGCTTGATTTGTTATTACAACGATTAGATGAAGTTCCCCATCTACGTTCTTTAAGTATTACAGGCGGCGAACCAATGCTTTCAAAAAAATCCGTTGATAACTATGTAACACCGCTCTTAAAATATGCTCACGAACGAGGCGTTCGTACACAGATTAACTCTAACCTAACTATAGATTTAGCTCGTTATGAACAAATTATTCCTTACTTAGATGTTCTTCATATTTCCCATAACTGGGGAACTATTGATGATTTTGTTGAGGGCGGATTTGCCATGATGGAACGCAAACCATCATATGAACAACGTGCCAAACTATTTGAACGTATGATTTCAAATAGTAAAGCATTATCAGAAGCGGGTGTTCTTGTTTCTGCTGAAACAATGCTAAATAAACGTACCCTTCCACACATTGAACATATTCACCGTCAAATTGTTGAAGAGATGGGCTGCAAACGTCATGAGGTACATCCGATGTATCCAAGTGATTTTGCGAGCAATCTTGAAATTTTAACGAAAGATGAAATTCGCAGTGCAATTTCACATCTTCTTGATATTCGTGATGAAAATGTATGGATGTTATTTGGAACATTGCCCTTCTATGCATGTAGCAATGACGAACGTGATTTAGAAGTATTCAAAAAGCTACATACAAGTAAAAACGTCACAGTACGCAATGACCCAGACGGTCGTTCTCGCTTAAATGTAAATATTTTTGACGGTAATATTATCGTTACAGATTTCGGTGACATTCCATTGCTTGGAAACGTCCAAACGAACACATTGCAAGAAGCTTATGACAAGTGGAGCTCTTCACAAACAGCAAAAGAATTAAGCTGTCATTGTCCAGCTGTAAAATGCCTTGGACCAAATATTCTTGTGAAAAATAGTTATTATTCAACAGAAGACTTCTTAACAAAACAAGCAAATCTCTCTATATAAGTGAAAAAAAGCCAGCGCAATATGCACTGGCTTTTTTTCCTTTATTCACCGGCAGTAAGACCCCACCTCAAGATTCAGAGAGAAACAAAGAAGATAGGTGGGGAATAACTGCCCGTAAAAGCCCGATTGGTGAGAGCTTTCCATCAGTGAAAGATGAAGAACCCCCACTGATGGAAGTTTCACTTTATTTTGGGGTAGGAGACGAAATAAACTTAAATGAAATATGATCTTGAATTGGTATGGAAGCTCCAATTCCTTGTGATGTTATATTTTTTATCATAAGTTTTCGCTGATTTCCTTTTAAGACAAGATATACTTCTCCAAATGTTACTTTTCCTTTTTCATTAACTGCTGGCGTATATGCATATAAGTATCCAAGTTGTTTCGGACTAATATTGTATACTCGTTCATGCTCGGTTCCATAGCCAATAATTGTTTTAAACGAAAGAGGTAAGCGTACTTTTTCCATTGCTTTTAGTAGCATCATCTTCTTTACATCTTCCGCATCTTTAATGTAAGAAGTGAGTCCACCTTCCACAATTTTTTGTGCTTCTTGCTTATAACGAAGTGAATAAAACCCCTGTCCACCACGATTATCATGGAAATTCCGATTCACTTGTCGATATTCCCAATTCATCGTTGTTTCAGTTGATTCATAATTTAAAGGCCATTGTCCTAAATAAATTTTAGCCCGGTATCCAACTGCAAGCGGCGCATTAGAAATAGACGTTTCATTAAACATTCGAATTAGGTCCGGATTTTCAATTACTATTGGCGATGTTTCAAGCAATGTTTTTGCTAGTTCGCTCGGTTGTAAGCGCGGCAAATCTTGTGTTGGATTTGGATACGTATTTTCTTTTGAAATGTTTAAAACAGACGGTGGAATTTTCACATTCAGTTCTGTCTTTGCAAAGCTACTACAAGGAAATAAAAAGATAAACGAGAACATGATGATGAGACAAATACTGGACACTCGTTTCATCCGTAAAGCTCCTTCCTAATGGGACTATACGGTTATATTCTTTTCCGCACTCCTCGTTGTTATCCAAACTTTTTATCAAAAAATAGGAAAAAAAACCCACTTCAAGATCTAAAAGTGATAAGTGATAGAAGTTTTTATAATAAATAAAAACCGATACCCATAATGAGATACGCTGCAAGTAATGTTAAACCTTCAAACCAATTCGTATCGCCATCATTTGATATAGCAATTGTCAAAAATACAGCTGTAATCATTGCCACTAATTCCGGGAAAGTGAATATAAGAGGCATTTCCACTGCAAAAAACATAGAACTAATGACAAGTACAGGCGCAACAAACATTGCAATTTGTAATGTTGATCCAACTGCAATTTCAACTGCAATATTAACCTTATTTTTGTAGGCCATGAGAATAGCCGATGCATGCTCTGCTGCATTTCCAACAATGGCCACAATAATAACCCCAATAAATAATTCACTCCAGCCAAATGCTTTTGCAACTGTTTCAAACGTATGTACAAGCGCCTCTGATACATAGCCAACCGCTACTGTTGCAAGTGCTAAAATAAGCAACGCTCTTCCTTTTGACCATTCTGGCTCTTCGTCATGTTGTTCTATTATTTCTTCTTTAGGCTGATATACTCCTCGATGCGTGACAAGTTTAAAATACAATGCAGCTAAATATAAAATAATCATAATGATTGAAACGCCAATACTAAGTTGGAATGTTTTTCCCATGTTCATTTTCATTGAAAATATTTCTGGAATAACAAATGCAACAACAACCGCAAAAATTAATAGGGCTGAATTATGTCTTGCATCATATACATTAAAGCTTTGACGTTTATACTTTAGACCACCTACAAAAAATGAAAGGCCGCCCACTAGCAATAGGTTACCGAGAACAGAACCTGTTAACGAAGCGAGCACTACTTCTATTAACCCAGCCTGCAATGCAAAAATAGAAATAATAAGCTCAACTGCATTACCAAATGTTGCATTTAACAAGCCACCGATACGCGGTCCTGACAAAATCGCCAAACTTTCTGTCGCTCTCCCCATAAAACCAGCAAGCCCAATAATCGTAATACAATATACGGCAAACATAATTGTTTGTGGCCAGTGCATGACGTTACCAAGAATGGAAAACGGCACACCAATAACTACAACGAATAAAAAGATTTTATTAAACATCCTTTTCATCCTTCCAATTTTCATCAATTACCCTTTGTTTTATCATTATTCTTCTAACTTACCCAACTTTCATGAAAATTACGTTTAAAAAAGGTCATTGAAGAAAAAGTAAGAGCAAGCAAAGAATTTTTCATCACGTAAAAACCTGTTAATTCAACTAATAATAAGTGCGAGACAATAGAAAGGGGCATAAACAAATGCATATAAAAGAAAAAATAGCAAATATCATTCAAAATCAAAAAACAGGTGTACTGGCAACACTTCGTGACAACAAACCACATAGCTGCTTTATGATATTTTTTCATGAAGATTTCGTATTGTACGCTGCAACGGATCGTCATTCAAAAAAGATAACAGATATAGAACAAAATCCAAACGTTCATATCTTACTTGGGAAAGAAGGAAAGAACTGGGATGAAGAGTATATTGAGGTAGAAGGAATCGCTTCTATTGAAGAAGACAATACATTAAAAAATAAATTCTGGACAAACAGCTTGAAACGTTGGTTACTTGGTCCTGAAGATCCAAATTACGTTTTAATAAAAATTAATCCTGAAACAATTTATTACATTGATAGTGTTGGTACAACGCAACCAGAATTTTTACGCCTATAGCAAAAAGAAACGAGATCTCACGAAATATGAGGTCTCGTTTTGTCGAAAAGTTCTTTTCCAAAAAAATTGAAAAAGCTGGAACTTTCTAAAGATTCTGTTATATAATAGCATTAACTTAAATAAACTGTATTAAAACAGATTGAAAGGGGAAATAAAACATGATGAAAAGAGAAGAACGGAAAAACATGATTGAATTTATTGAAAAGAAAAAAGGGATTGAACGCGAAGAACTTATGTATATGACAGATGACGAGGTAGAACATATTTATAACGTGACGTACTTCTTATATGAGGAGATTGCAGAATAATAAAAAAGACCATTCCCTAACAGGAATGGTCTTTTTTTATGTAAAATAATAGATGATCGGAGGAATTCATATGAGCTCATGGTTATTATTCGCATTACTATCAGCAATCACGGCAGCACTTGTATCTATCTTTGGAAAAATAGGACTAGAAGGAATTGATTCGAACGTTGCAACGACAATCCGTTCAATCATTATGGCCTTATTTATGATCGGCGTTATTATCATCCAAGGAAAATTCCAAAATATCGGAGAAGTATTAGTAAATAAGAAAGCATTATTATTTATCACACTTAGCGGTGTAGCAGGGGCTTCTTCTTGGCTCTTTTACTTTCTCGCCTTAAAAACAGGAAAGGTTTCACAAGTAGCGCCTGTTGATAAATTAAGCGTGGTCTTTTCGATTATCCTCGCTATGATTATTCTTGGTGAAAAATTAAATTTCATGACTGGTATCGGTGTTCTCTTTATTACAACAGGCGTTCTTTTTATTGCTTTTAGTTAATGAAGTGAAACTTCCATCAGTGACGCTTTTCTCACTGATGGTGAGTTGAACCAATCGGGCGCATGCCAGCAGTTATCCCCCACCTTTCTTCTTCGCTTTTCTCTGCATCTTGAGGTGGGGGTCTTACTGCCCGCGAATAGCGGGATAAAAAAACCGCTATATACATTAGCGGTTTTTCTTAGCTTTTGTATTCTTATATATGTATAAACAATCAAGGCGATGACAATTGAAATAATAAAAATCCAAAATCCATATCGATGTAAATTGTACTCTACCTCTCTCCACTTTTCTCCTAATTTCCATCCAAGCCCAATAAATACACTCACCCAAATCAAAGCACCGCCATACGCATATAAGCAAAACTTACCCCATTTTAAGTTGGACATTCCTGCAAAATATGCAGTTAGATGTCTGACACCAGGTAAAAAATAGCCAATCATTAGTAAAAAAGGACCATACTTCCCAAATAAAATATGAGTCCTCTCAATTTGTGCTTCTTTAATTCCCACTTTAGAACCATATTTTTTTAGTACAGGAAGTCCTAGCTTTAAACCGAGCATATAACTTAATGTAATCCCAAGTATAGACCCAGCCATACTGCTCATGAAAGCCTCTGTACCTGACATATATCCCCTTGAAATATTATATCCGACAAATGTAAGTAAAAATTCATCTGGTATCGGTAATCCAACGATTCCTCCAGCAAGTGCAATAATAATTCCATAATAACCATAGTGTGCGATTAATTCACCAATATGTTGTTCCATTCGCACGACACATCCAATACGTTATCGTTATTCCACATTGTACCCTCTCTATCAATGAAGCAAACATGGCATACATATTCACTATACATTGTTTTTATAACGAACTCTACATGTAATGTTACAACTTAATGTAGAATATTATATTCGCATTAAGTTATTAGGAACATCTAATGTTGTTTCACAACTGAAAGGAAATTGAAAAAGAACTGAAACTTTTCGCATTAAAATTCAATCATACTTAAAAAATGAAAGGAAAATGAAATTTTCCAAAAGAAAATCTTTGTTAAAATAAAAAGTATAAATACAAAAAAATGTTGACACATAGAGGAAAATGTATTTTTTCAAGATATAGTGGGGGAAAAAAATGAGACTAGAAAAACAATTAATAAAAAAGATATATTATGAAACATTCCTAATGGAGAATGAAACACATCCACCTCTTCAAGTACTTGGAGAAGCTTATTTAAACGAACAAAAAAATGAATTTTCCGATGGATCTTATATTCGTTTTGCACAAGGTGAATTTTATTATCACTATCAAGATTTTGAATCAGCTATTTTTAAATGGGAGAAAGTCAATAATGAATTAGCACCATGGGCACAAAAAAATATTGCGGATGCTTACTTCGAACTTAACCAATTATCAGTTGCTGAAAATGTTTATACCTCCATTACTACTGATAACAAAATACTTATGACTGAAATTGCACTGCAATTACTTTCTCTTTACATCGAGCAAAATAAACTTGATTCAGCTTTCGCTGTTATTAAAGAAGCGGTTTCTTTAAATCCCGATTATCCAAACGTCACAACAATTGCACGTACCTTTTATGAAGAACAGCAAGATTTTGGCAGTGCAGTAGAGCTTGCTGTGAATGAGTTAATTCGAACAGAATCTTTTCCATGGTTTGAAGTTCTAAAAGAATATATTGATAAAGGGCTTACTAAAGCCATTTCACCAGATTATTTTTATGAAGTATTAGTTACATTAAATAATGTAGACCAAGTACAATTTACGCAAATTGTTTCATCGCTTTGGCACAGCTATAAAAATGAACAAACTTATTTATTATGGCTTAAAACAATAAATGAATTTTTCTTACATATCGAAATACATTCGTCCGATATATGGGACAAAATTTCTTCTCTTTACGAAGAAACGTACTTTGAATTAATTCAAGGTCAATATATGCTGAGACACTTACACGATATCATTCCGAATCTTTTAACAAATTGGTTAAAGGTAGCCAATCCGTCTCAGTCTGTATTTCCATCTTCAGCAGTATTGGCATGGGATGAGATTTTCCCTTCCCAAATAGATTCAGCAGATGTAAAACATGCAGAAAATACCCTATCATATTCTACCAATTACACAGATGGATTAGAGTATAGCTTACATCTTTTTGAATCTATTACACAGTGGGCACAAAGAAATGATTTAGAAATAGGCCATCGATTTAGATGGTTAGTTGGCGAGCTTACAGATTTAAAAACAAATCGCCTTTTAATCACAGGAACTTCAGGAAACGGAAAATCTTCATTTATTAACTCTATACTGGGAGAAAATATATTAGAAGACTCCAGCTCAAATGTAATTGTCTTTAAAAATGATGCTCATACAGAAATTAACGCCGTAACAGATTCAGCAATTACAACGACTGAGAATTTCTCTGATTTCCATAACATGTTGTCTATGCACCGCCAAACATATAGAGATAGAGCATGTGTTGAATTTAAATTACCATGCAGATTTTTAAGTAAAAATAAACTTACATTCGTTGTTACACCTAGCTTTAGCAGGAACAACGATAGCAGAAATGAAACACTTGAATATTTACATTCAGTAGACGAATTATTATTCGTATTGAATGCGGATTCACCTTTTACTGACAAAGAACGTGACATTCTATTAGGTATTCAAGAACATGCACCAAATCTACAAATTCATTTCTTATTAAATAAAATTGATAATATTTACAGTGAAGCAGAAGCAAAAAGAGTTATACATGATACGCAAGCGAGAATAAACACATATTTCCCGTATGCGAGAGTTTTCCCTTATTCTTCGTTATATACAAATAGTCAACAAGTGAACGATTTAACTGAGTTTATTCATTTTAACTTTAACCATAAAAATATCGATGCAGAACGTACTGAAAAGCTATTATTTTTCATTCGAAAAACAATTACACATCTTTTGGATAAACGAATCGAGATGGAAAACAACCTAGTGGATTCTATTAGTTGGAATGAAGATATTTTAGTTAGACTAAATGGTTTTATTAATAACCTTACTGCTTTTGAGAAGGAAAAAATTCAGTTTATTACAGAATCATATCGTAAAATGAAAAACGAAATTACTCATGATCTTACAGAACATATTCCGAAACTATTGCAAAGTTGTTCTGATTTAATTAGCGAAGAGAGTGATTTTGGACACATTGATATTGAACTAAATACAGCGATGAACGAAAGGGTTCAAAAATATCTAGAACAAACTGTATTACCTAATCTTGCTCTCTCTATGAAAAATTGGATTGAAGCTTCTAATAACGAGTTCCTTCAAAGTCAAACGTACTTAGAAGAAATCAGTGAAGGACTTAATTCTTTATGTGGAGAAAATCGAATACAGTTAGAATGTGACTTTAAGGTGCTCGATGATTGGCGCAGAGATACTGATAGAATGACAACTAGAATACAAATGGAAGAAGTGAATATCTTACGCCGCTTTACACCAGCACAATTTTTACTGAAAAGTGCCGGTAAATTATTTGGAGTTCTTCCTAAAAACAGAGCAATGCTATATAACAAATACACACAGTATATAGAAAATGAAGATTATACCGATGTAACAGCTTCTATTATGAAGAAATTTTTCTTGCAGTTTGAGCTATTTGAAAACGCACTAGAGCGAGATATTACTATGTTCTTTAGAAATCCATTTGGTGCGTTGAAACAAGCTGTAGAAAGCACTCATTTAGAAATACAAGAAAAACAAAATACACTGCATAAAATGAAATCGAATCCTGAAGTTTATCATGATCCTATAACGCTCTTTGAATTGAGATTATGTCAGTATGAAATAATCTTAAATATAGGTGAGGATAATTCCTATCCAGATTCAACTTTAGAAACAGAAATAGATGAACTATCCACCTTTTAACTTTCTCATATTGTAGTAAATAAGAACCAAAAAAGCAGCCAATATTGGCTGCTTTTTATACTAAACTTTATGTGAATATAAAAAAGGATTAATCTTCTTTAATCCTTTTTTACATCCCAAATCACATCATCAACCTTTGCTTCCACACGAATTTGCTGAATAAATTGTTGTCTTTCGTTTTCGTTACGAATCAGTTTATGTATATACCGCCGCTCACTCAACAAATTCCGATAATGCTCTTCTGTATAAATTACATCTCGGCATTTTACATCTTCATATATGACTTTGAACCAATCATGCCCTTTTAACTTTTCAATATGACGAGCAAATCTTCTTTGCTTTCGCTTCTCTCGTCCTTCTATGCTTTCTAACGCTTGTTCTACAATTTCCTCTGCTATACCTTCTCCTACAACTTTTACAATTCCAACTGTTCCGCGAGCGATAACCTTTGTAGCATCTGCTGCCGCCTCTCCTAGTGCAATTGCTCCTCGTACAACCCCAGCGAGAATGTGACCAATAATATCTTCCATATCCATTCTCCTTCTAATCTACTATGTGCATCCGTTCAAAAGGATAATATATTGCAACCAAACTTCCTAATACATCATCTTTATCAATAAGTCCTAGCCCGTTACGACTATCTCGGCTCACTAATCGATTATCCCCCATCACAAAGATTTTATTTTTTGGAATTATCATCGGACCAAAATCCTCAGTTAAATTTATCATAAGTTGTTTTGCTTGCTTCTTATTTTTTTCCAAATATGATTCCTTTTGCAATTGACTATTTATATACAACTGATCATTTTTCATTTCAATTGTATCTCCAGGTAAACCGATAATACGCTTCACATAAAAATTATCTGTTTTTATCACAATTACATCACCATGGTTATAGCTATCAACTTTCCTTGCTAACTTATTTATAATGACTTTATCTCCTTCATAAAGTGTAGGCTGCATTGAAGCTCCTTGCACCGTCGTCGGAAAAAATACAAATACTTTCATAAAAAAAGCAATCATGCATGCAATCGCAAATACTTCAATCCATTCCCGAAAGCGGCTTTTCTGTCTCATGCTTATCTCCTTTATCCCTCTATGTACATATATTATAAAATATTTTTGTAAATATATTCTATATTATCAGTAAATTATCCACGCCATTTATAGAATGGAATCTAACATTCTATATATAAAAAATGAAAGAAGAACTGCTCAAGAGCAGTTCTTCCTTCATTTTCTATACATGTGGCAATTATTCCTACGTCAACTTCGTAATAATCTCCTTATGCTGATGATATTTTCTTAAACGTTCATCGTTAGCACCTGATTAGTTCAACAATTACATTCCAACATAAATAATACACATTTGCGCTCCAACATATGTTGCCCAAACCCAAAGAGGATCATATTTTATATTTCTTCCCCCGATATCAGTAATTCCAATAATAAAGTCGGAAATGACAAACAGCAAACCACCAAGCGCTGGAATCCACCATATTCCACCGTAAGAATATGCAAGTCCAAATGCAAAGCACGCCATTCCACCAACCCAAAGCCCGTATACAAGTGCTCCTATTGTAAATAGCTTATCTCGCTTATTATTTCTAATAAAAAAGAACCAACCGATAATTAAAAATAACCCATATCCTACTAAGCCAAACCATAATCCTGTCCATGCAATACCTGTTTCTAAAAAAGCTGTAACATACAAGCAATGTGCAATAGCAAATGTGACCATCCCACCAATTAAACGGTTACCAAATGGAATTAAGCCTGCCATAAATAAATCGCCAATTGTTGACAAAATCATACCTATTGCAACCCATTGCCGATAAGGTGTCGCAGGGTCTTGCACCCACATCCATATTGCAGCTCCAGTTAATGAAAAGCTTAGGAGTAAACGTACAAATAAAGGTAATGGTTCGTTTTTCTTTGTTTGTTTTGATTGCCTTATTGCATAAATTGTACCGAATAGAAACAAAGTTACTTGCCCAATCAGCAGTACGTACATTTCATTCATATTTTTCTCCTTGATGAATTAATATTTCTATGTTATTCGATATAAAAATGTCATTTTCCTTCCTTCTGTCTACAAGTTTCAACAAAAAATAAGTGTTTTTCTGTTACTCCATCACTTTTTGAAAAAGATCCATTTCATATTTCCTGGCCTTACATATAGAAAAGAGGCTCTTAATGAGCCTCTTCACGCTGATTTTGTATTTGCTCCGTTTTTTCACTATAGGTGTACGATTCACCACAATGATTCCCGTTGCTACACATGCCAATCCAAACAATACGAAAGAATGAATCGCTTCACCTAAAATTAAGCTTGATAATATTACACCAAACACTGGAATGAAGAACATGTACATCGATACTTTTCCAACTTTGTTGTATTTCATCACTGTATTCCAAATACAAAATCCCGCTGCTGATAAGAAAGATAAGTATAGTAGCATAAGCAACGTTTGCATATGGAATGTAAATGGTGTGAACCCAACTTGTAAAATCCCAATGAATAATAAACCTAAAGAACCAATAATCATTTGATATGCAGTCATATAGCCTACATCCATGGTTTTACTGCCTTCTTTCGCCAATATGTTACCGTATGAGTACAGCATTGCTGCACCTAATAATAACAATTCACCAATACCAAAGTGAAAATCCATATTTCCTTTTGGAATATTTACAAGGATTACACCGCAAAACCCGATTGATACCCCAACGATTTTTCTCATATTTAATGAATCATCTTTATATAGAAAATGTGCTAATAAAATTTGAAAGAATGAAGATGTTCCAGAGATAACTGCTCCTTCAATCCCAGTGCTATAACTCAAGCCAATATAAAAACAAATATATTGTAAAAACGTTTGAAACAAACCAATCTGAACAAGTTGCTTCGCTGTACCTTTTTGGAAAGATACATTTTTTCCTAATACTTTTAAAAAGAATAAGAGCATTACTCCCGCTAAGAGAAATCGGTAACCTGCAAATAAAATTTGTTCACCTACTTCATGAGGTTGAATGTCTAACTGTACATAACTTAATTTAATAAATGGAAACGCACTGCCCCATAGAAAAGTTGCACTTAATGCCGCTACAAATACGCCGAGCGGATGTGTAAAAATTTTTTCTGTCTTCACGTGATGTCCTCCTTTCCGTACTTTTTACGAACAATATTCATATATAACAAAGCGAACTCAAAAACACAAGTATTTTCACTTCTAATCAGTGAATAAAAAATCTTTCTCTATGTGGAAACATATGTTACAATTTAGAATAATAATAAAGTGAATAACTACACAGAATGTGTTTTCTAAGAAATGCTGCTATCCGTATGGATGGCAGCTTTCGTCGTTTTATAAGGGTTTCGATGATGATTATTTTTCTCAATAGAAAGGAGTAAAAAGCTATGAATTCACAAGTAAAAGTATTATCAAAACAAACAACAACGCCAACTTCTCCATCCTGGTTGGAAACATTCCAAAAACATTATGAACTCATTTTTGCGATTACATCTGGAATTTTTATTTTGGCAGGTTGGTTACTAACAAAGAATGATATTACAACAGCTGCAACCATATTTTACGTATTAGCTTATGTAATTGGAGGTTATGCCAAAGCAAAAGAAGGGATTGAAGACACAATTGCAGAAAAAGAGCTGAACGTCGAAATGCTCATGATTTTTGCGGCTATCGGCTCAGCCATTATCGGCTACTGGACAGAAGGTGCCATATTAATTTTTATCTTCGCTTTAAGCGGAGCTATGGAAGCTTACACGCTGGATAAAAGTCAAAAAGAAATTTCAGCACTGCTCGACTTACAACCTGAAGAAGCACTGCGCATCTCTCGCGGAGTAGAAGAACGTATTTCAGTCCAGCAGCTGCATGATTGGTGACATCATTTTAATTAAGCCAGGTGAACGTATTCCTGCTGACGGTGTAATTCACACTGGCGAAACAAATATTGATGAAGCTGCCATTTCAGGTGAACCAATTCCAAATGAAAAGAGACCAGGCGACGAAGTATTCGCGGGAACGGTTAACTTGCGCGGTGCCATTGAAGTGGAAATCACAAAACATAGCGATCAAACATTGTTCCAAAAAATTATTCGTCTCGTGCAAAATGCACAAAGTGAAAAATCTCCTTCACAACTTTTTATTGAAAAATTTGAAGGAACATATGTGAAAGGAGTACTTCTTGTTGTAGGGCTCATGATGTTTGTTCCTCACTATGCTCTTGACTGGAGCTGGAATGAAACATTTTACCGTGCAATGATTCTACTCGTTGTTGCTTCTCCCTGTGCGCTCGTTGCAGCCATTACACCAGCTACGTTATCGGCGATTTCAAACGGTGCAAGGCATGGCATCTTATTTAAAGGCGGTGTTCATTTAGAAAGACTCGCTTCATTAAAAGCCATTGCCTTCGATAAAACAGGTACATTAACACAAGGAAAACCAACAGTAACAGATGTATATACGCGTGATGGAGTATCTGAAAAAGAGTTATTGTACATTACAGCATCTATTGAAAGTCATTCTACACATCCTCTAGCAGAATCAATTGTTAAATATGCAAAACACGCATATGATATTACATTAACAAAACCAGAAAACGTAGAAGATGTAACCGGATTTGGCTTGAAAGGAATACTGCAAAACAAAGCTTATAAAATCGGGAAAGCTGATTTTATCGATGCAGAAGCAACATTATTCCATAACGGCGTTTCAACACATTTAGAACAAGAAGGAAAAACTGTTGTATATATAGGCGATGAGAAAGGTATTCTTGGTATTATCGCCTTGAAAGATACATTGCGCCAAGAAACAATTGCAGCAATTCACGAGCTTCAAAGCCTTGGTATCGAAGCGATTATGATTACAGGCGATAATGAACAAACGGCAAAAACCATCGCTGCTGAAAGTAATATTAAAGAGTATTATGCATCTTGCTTACCAGAAACAAAAGTGGAAGCAATAAAAGAATTGAAAAAGAAATATGGTACAGTGGCAATGGTCGGTGATGGCATTAATGATGCTCCTGCATTAGCCACAGCAAGTATTGGAGTTGCGATGGGAGAAGGAACTGATGTTGCTTTAGAAACTGCAGATGTTGTCTTGATGAAAAATGAACTTTCTCGCTTAGCACAAGCAATTCGCTTATCAAAACGAATGAATCGTATTGTAAAGCAAAACGTTACCTTTTCGTTGACAGTAATTATGCTGCTCATCTGTTCAAACTTCCTACAATTTTTAGCACTCCCATTAGGTGTCATCGGTCATGAAGGAAGTACCATTCTTGTTATTTTAAATGGGTTACGATTATTAAAAGCAAATAATTAAAAGGGTTCCGATATGGAACCCCTTTTTTAATGATAACCGTTATGTCCGTTTGCACTGCTGCTCGTTTTATGTTTTGGCTGTGAGCTGCTGTGTTGTTTACGTTGGTTTTTATCGTTTTTGCTATTGCCAGTTTTATTTTGACCCATGAATAATCCCCCTATTCCCTTTTAGTATGGAACAGAAGGTTACTTTTGATTACGGGAATTATTGTCACTCGTTCGATAATAATTCAAAAGTGCGTTAATTTCTCCACCAAGCAAAATCACCCAGCCAGTTAAATAAAACCATAATATTAAAATAATAATAGCACCGAGGCTACCGTATGTATTAGAATAATTTCCAAAGTTATCAACATAGAATGCAAATGAATACGATGCCACAATCCATCCGATTGTAGCAAATAATGCTCCTGTTATCACTTCTCTTCTTTTTACATGACGATTTGGGGCAAATTTATACAAAAAGCAAAATAAACCAAATAATACGAGAAAACTTAATAGTAATCGAACAATACTCCAAACAAACGAAAATTCATGAGATAAGCCTAGAACTTTAAAAATCGCTGATCCAATTAATTGTCCAAATACAGGTAAAATTAAAGCAAAAACAATCATAAAAATCATTGCTAATGTTAATACAACTGACAATGCTCTTGTTGTTATATATGAACGTGTTTCATTAATATCATAGGCACGGTTAAATGCCTTCATCACAGCATTTACACCATTCGAAGCAAAATATAACATTGCAAGTAAACCAAACGATAATAACCCACCATTTTGTTCACTTACTATTGTATCTACATTTGTTTCAATTAAACTCAGTACATCTTCAGGAGCATAATTCTGTAAAAAGGCTAATACATCTTCCGTCTGAATTGGAATATATCCAAGAAGCGTTATTAAAAAAACAAGTGCTGGAAAAATAGAAAGCAAGAAGAAATAGGCAAGCTGTGCTGATAAGCCTGCCACATCATCTCGCATTGTTCGATCATATAAGTCTTTCCCAAATGTGAAAACATGATGAGTTCTTGCTTTTTGTAAAAATGTTTTCATCTTTTTTAAACACTTTTCTTTTCTTCTTGATTTTGTTCTAGTTCAATAAACGCTTCTGACTTCTTCTCTTCTACAATAGATTCCTTCGTACCGCTATCTTCTGCTACAATCAGTTCTTCTTCCGTCTTTAACTCTTCTGTTGGTACAACCGCTTGAATTTCAATTGTTTCTGGTTTCTCTTTCGCATTATTCTTCTTCTTGTTAAAAATATCTTTCGTCTCTTTTAATGTTTCAACAACAGCTGGCGTTAATTTTTTAATTTCTGCCACTTTTGCTTTTACAACATTAAAGTCAGCAATTTCGCGCCCTTTATCTGTAACTGTTTGCATCTTTTCTTTTAGCTTTGCATTTTCACCAATTTCAATCATTTTTGTTTTCGCTTTTCCTGCCGTATACTTCACTTTCTCACGATTTTCTTTCTTTAACATAGAAACCGCCACACCTGCTGCCACACCGATTGCAATGTTTCTTACAAGATTTCCCTTCTTTTCCATATTCCTTCACCCTTTCATCTATTTTGTTAGAAAGTTATCTCACTCTAACGGACAATGAATCCTAAAGGTGATAGCCTTGAGGTACCTCCCCATAAGAGCTCGATTGGTTTAACTAACCATAAGTAGCGATGCTCACCAATGGAAGTTTCACATTATACTTTCTGAACTAACATCCTTATATTCCTTGCTCATTTCGAATGAACGCTAACAATTTTGCACATCCTTCTGTTACAAGGTCATATACTTCTTGAAAGTTCCCTGTAAAATATGGATCCGGAACATCTGTCCAGCCACCGTCTGGAACAAAATCGGATAGTCTGCCAATATAGCCGCCTGCTTTTCCTAAAGCCTTTAAGTCGTCTAAGTTTTTATTGTCCATTGCAATTATGTAATCAAACTTTGTTAAGTCTTCTTTTTCTACTTGACGTGCTTTAATTCCTTCAAAGGACACTTCATTTTCTGTTAAAATTTTTTGTGTTCCATGGTGAGGCGGGTGACCGATATGCCAATCTCCAGTTCCAGCCGAATCAACAGTAATCGTTTGTTCTAATCTTTCTTTTTTTACAAGTTCACGAAAAATTGCTTCTGCCATCGGCGAACGACAAATATTTCCTAAACAAACAAATAAAACTCGAACCATATTTGTTTCTTCCCTTCATGATGCATTTGTTATATTTAGTATAAACAATCAACAATTACTTATAAAGGAAATAGGTACTAATTTAATACGAGTTCAAACTTCCGTTAACGAAAATGATAAAAAATGTTAAGATAAGTCTATGTTACTTTAAAAGGGGGCACTTTCGTGGATTTATCTGTAAAAACACAAGAAAACGTTGAATATATGGTAGAAGCAATTAAAGAAAAATTACGCATGGTAAACGCCGGAGCAATGAGAGCTTCAAATTTCAATGAAGATATGTATGAAGATTTACGTGACATTTATGAACACGTTATGAAACGCGAAACATTTAGCATCAGTGAGATGCAAGCTATTACAGAAGAATTAGGCTCATTAATTAAAAAATAAAATAAAAAGGCAATGAGGAGCATCCTCATTGCCTTTTTTATCCCGCATTAACGGGCAGTAAGACCCCCACCTCAAGATTTAGAGAGAAGCGAGGAAGATAGGTGGGGGACAACTGTCCGTAAAAGCCCGATTGGTTCAACTAACCATCAGTGGGGGGATGAAAAAACCCCACTGATGGAAGTTTCACTTTATCTCGCTATTCGCGGGCAGTAGGCCTCCCACTTATGGAAGTTTCACTTCATATCAGTCATTATCCTTGCATTTCCTTTTTAATTCTATCCGTTAAGTCTGCCATACGCTTACGGCTTTCTTCACGCTCACGTTTGTTTTGCTCTTCAATTTGTTTTGTTTCTTGAACACCTTTAGAGATAATGTTCCAAGTCTCTTCAAGAGTTTCCATCTTAATACTTGAAGAACCCGCCAATTTTGCTACTTCTACACTTTGCGTCGCGATATTTTGTGCATTTCTCTTCAATAGCTCGTTTGTGCGGCGGTCAAGTTCTGCCATTGAATCAGCAACAAGCTTTTGACGTTTTGCATTTACGGCTTGAATAATACCATTTTTAAAAATAGGAATTGTCGTAATAAACGCTGTATTAATTTTCCCTATTAACTTGTTGTTACCACGTTGAATCATACGAATTTGCGGTGCTGTTAATAGTGCAACCATACGCGCTTTTTCTAAATCGTCAATGCGTTGCTCTAAAATCTCTACAGAGTTTTTTAATGATTCCAGCTCGATTCCTGCAAGTTGATCATTGTTACGAACGCGCTCTTCATACATTGGAACTAATTCTGTTTGCAGACGCTCAAGTAGCATTTCACCCGCAACAACGTATTTCTCTAAATCTAAATAGTATTTTAAGTTTTGATCATACAAACCATCTAACGTACCGATTGAGCGCTTCATTTCATCTTGATATTTCGTGATTTCCACGTATACTTTATCCATTTCGCGTCCCATCGTTTGATACTTATTAAAGATTTGTTCAATCATTTGATTTCCTTTTTTAAATAAGCGAGAGAAAAAACCGCCTTTTTCTTCAACGAAATCCTTACTGTCAAACTTGTCCATAATTTTCCCAAGCTGTTTTAATAGCTCACCGGAATCTTCTACCTTAGATAATGTCATCGTCTGTAAAATTTGATCAGCAAATCGAGAAATTTCTACAGATGGCTCTTTTCCTAGCTCAATTAATTCCAATTGATCTTTTATATCCACCGCATTATAGATGCGCTGTACTTCAGGATCTTGTCTTAACTGCAGGCGAATATCTTGTGATGTTTGCTCGTTTAATTCTGTTGTTTTTGAATCTAATACAATCGGATTCATATATGGATCTTCCTTCCTTTATAAAAATGGACGAAATAGCCCTTTTAAAGTATTTGATAAATTTTTATAGGCCGATGGGCCGTGAAACTCTACATCAAAACTCACTTCTTCTAACCAATGTGAGTCAAAAGCTCCCGCTTCAATGTACTGCTCAATATCATTACGTCCTGTCGGATTAAAATGTAAAACATCTACACCAATGTGATTTAAAAAGAGCATTAATACCGCATCGGAACGCGTAAGCTCTCCACTTTTTTCATTGTTAAATATGACTATTTTTGGTACTTCTTGCGAATAGTCAAATTTCTCAAGCTGTTCAAGTATGTTCGGCGGAATTTGTGAAAGCTGCGCAAACACATATAAAGCAGCATCTTGCTCTGTCTCTGTTCCCATTCTCTTGTAAAGCTTACTTTCACATGTATGAATAATCGCTTCAGCAATGCCGTATTGTAATCCTTCTGGCAAGCGTTTATGCGGCCACCAATGACTTTGAATGATTTTCTGTGCATTAAGCTTTCCAGAACGATCTAATGCGTCGCGATAATGAAATTGAAAATTGGCTTTCTGTTCTTTCGTAAACGGAAATTGATTTATTAATATACTGTTTTCATACGATGTTAACATTTTCAATCTTTGAAAATATTCTTTCTCATTTTTAGAAACACCGGACACTTTTGCGAATAACGATGGAATATAAATATGTTGATTTTCTACAAAGAATGTTGGTCTTATAAATGCCTTCTCTTTCGTAAGGATAAACAGTTCATCATATGTTGTCTTTAATGTACGCGCAACTGGCGTATATGCTCGAAATTGCCACGGTTTATATAAGAGTGAATTATCATGATGAAGCACTTGCTCAATTTCTTTCGACGCTTGATATGCAACTGTTGCAACGCGCTCCCGCTTTTTATCTGGAAATGGTTCAAGTGAAATCCGGCTCGGATGCGAAATTACAAATGTTCGACTTTCTTCATCGACCTGTTCAAATCCATCTTTTCCTTCTGGATGATAATACAATACATCACATCCGAGCATAATAAGAAAGTATAAAAAGTAAATTTGACTTTCTGACGCATCACCATACCATATAATTTGGGGCATTTGTACTTTGTAATCCTTTTGTGAAAACCATTTTGAAACGTAATTTTCACTTAGCTTAATCATATCAATTAAGAAACGGCGGAAACCTTCTGTTTTTAATGATTGATTGTGCTGTTTTTCGTACAGCTTTAAAATTGAAATAAAAGTTGTATGTATGTAGTGTTGTATATCTGGATGGTCAACTTCAGGCAACAAACGTTTTCCCGATAAATGGGCAACGAGACGATTTACAGTTAAACCGTTTGGTGCTTGTTGATGTAATGAAAAAACTTCTTGAATATCACGAAGCTTCTCTGAAGGAATGACTTTATTTAAATTTTGTTCATGAAGCACAGTGATATTCTCATTTTGACTATAATCAAATAACTGGTTATAGTATCCATCCACATCATTCGGTACACCAAGAATGCGGCATCCGACATAGCTAAAATGTATATCATTCTCTGTCAATTCATAATGTGGGCGCTTTGCTAAACCCATTTCAAATTGTTTAAATGCTTCTTCCCCGTCCAATAGCTGTGGGTGAAATATAAAACGTGAAAACACACTCGTTCACCTCCAAACGAAACGTTTATAAAAAATGGGCGCCCATGTAAAGAGCAAGCCCATTTAGTCTATTAACCTATTAATCTTCTTTCTTAGAAGCCGCCACCTCTTCACGAGTTTGGCGAGATGTTTTCATATTATGCACAATAAATGTAGCACCAAATGCAACAACTAAAATCGTAAAGAACATCCAATGCGGCATTTCAATATGAAATACAGAAAGGAACATTTTTACAGCAATAATTGCAATTAATATATATGCTGTCGTTTCAAGCTCTGGAATACGTTCTAGTAATCTTAAAAATACACCTGCAATACCGCGCATCATTAAAATACCAAGCATTCCGCCAAGAAGCAGAATCCATACTTCATTTGAAACACCAAATGCCGCAAGAACGCTATCTACAGAGAACGCGATATCCATTAGTTCGACCATTACAACTGTTCCCCAGAACATGCCAAACATTCTAAATAGAATGCTATCTTGCTTCATACCATGAGCTTCTTCGTCTTCTTCATTTCCTTTAGATTTATCAATGAAGTGTTTCAAAGAAAGCCATGCAAGGTAAAGAGCTCCAAGTACTTTTACCCATGCTAATTTAATTAAGTACATACCAATTCCGATGGCAAGAAAACGAAATACATACGCACCAATAAGTCCGTAAAATAAAGCTTTTTTACGCTTTTCTGCTGGAAGGTGTTTTACCATAACCGCTAATACAAGTGCGTTATCAGCAGATAACAATCCTTCCAAAACAACAAGCGTACCAATTAATCCCCAAGATACTGGATCTGTTAATACTTTTACCCACATATCCCAATCAAAGAACTGTGCATACGTATTAAGGATTCCATGTAAAATCTCCATATCGTTGTTGACTCCTATTCTCTTTATAAATTTCTAAAAAGCGGAAAAGAAGGAAACGAAAGTCGCTTCCTTCTTACGCATCCAAGCCGTACGCTCTTACAAGCGCACCTAGTCCACCTTGGAAGCCGCTTCCGACAGCATTAAACTTCCACTGTCCATTATGACGGTATAATTCACAAAAGACAACTGCTGTTTCAATGGAGAAATCTTCCCCTAAATCATAGCGAATCACTTCTTCATTTGTTTCTTCGTTGGCTAAACGAACAAAAGCATTGGCAACTTGTCCAAAGTTTTGACGGCGCCCCTCCGCATCATAAATCGTTACTGTAATGGCAATACGATGTACATCAGCCGGTACCTTACTTAGGTCAACAACTAATTGCTCATCATCACCTTCACCTTCTCCAGTTCGATTATCACCTGTATGTGTAACAGAACCACAAGGAGATTGTAAATTATTATAAAAGATAAAGTCTGTTTCCTTCGTACATTTACCATCTTGATTTAATAAGAAAGCCGATGCATCTAAATCATAATCAGATCCGCCGTCATATTGTTTAATATCCCAGCCAAGACCAATAATTGCTTTCGTAAGGCCTGGGCTTGTCTTACCTAAATCAATTTTTTGGCCTTTTTGTAACTGAATGACCATATCTATTCACCTCTATTTACACAGATTCTTTACTCTACATCTAAACCAAAGTTTTTACATAAAGCTGCTAATCCGCCTTGGAAGCCGCTTCCAATCGCATTGAACTTCCAGTCATTGTTATGGCGATATAATTCACCTACTACAACCGCTGTTTCAATTGAGAAGTCTTCACCTAAATCATAGCGAATTAGCTCTGTATTCTTCTCTTCATCTAAAATGCGTACAAAGGAGTTAGATACTTGTCCAAAATTTTGATGACGACCTTCTCCATCATAAATTGTAATCGTAAAACAAATGCGTTCAATATGCGCAGGAACATTTTTCAAATCTACCTTAATTGTTTCATCGTCTCCTGCACCGTCTCCTGTACGGTTATCCCCTAAATGCTGTACAGAACCATTCGCTCCAGTTGGATTGTTGTAGAAAACAAAATCTTCTCCTCCGCCAACTTTACCGTTTGCACCAACTAAGAAAATACTTACGTCTAAATCAAAATCAGCTTGTCCATCATATTTATTTGTATCCCAGCCAAGACCAACAATTACTTTTGAAAGACCTGGATTTGTTTTCGTTAAATCTACTTTTTGTCCTTTTTGTAATGAAATAGCTGCCATATATAGCGCCTCCTTAGAGATTATTGATAACGTGTTACAATTTCGCTTAAGTTTTTAGCTTGTGCTCCGTCTCCAATTGCAGAGAATTTCCATTCACCGTTATCACGATATATTTCACCAGTAATTAGCGTCGTCTTTCCGCCGTAGTTATCCGTTAAATTATAACGTACCAACTCTTCATGTGTTTGTGGATTTTGAATACGAATATACGCATTGCGAATCATTCCAAAGTCTTGACGACGATTCACACAATCATAAATATTTACAACAAATATTAAGCGGTTCACTCTAGATGGAACTTTTGAGAGTTCCACAAAGATCGTTTCATCGTCGCCCGCTCCTTCACCTGTTAAATTATCACCTGAATGAACAATACTTCCGCAAGAAGATAATTTATTTCCAAAATAAATAAGGTCATGTTTATTTAAAAAGCGATCATTTTCAAGCATAATTACAGATGCATCACAGTCAATATTTGGCTTACTTCCAAACAATGAAGATAAAAATCCACCTGATTTTTCCATCGGATCCCAACCTAAGCCAACTTGTAACTTTGTTAAACCAGGTTGTCCTTTCGTTAAGTCGATCTTCTGTCCTTTTTCTAAAATAATAGGCATGAAGTCTCTTCCTTTCTACAAATCACTTTCCACCTAGGAAAATATTGTATTCTTTCTTTATATTGTAGCATTTTTCATAGATTGAGAAAAAGAATAATTTATCAATTATACGAAAACACCCATTTGATTTCATCGTACTGATGTAAGAAACAGGAATTTATTGAACAATCTATGCACAATTTTTTTATTTAAACTTTCACATTGTAAGCGCTTTCTGTTATACTGATTATAGGTAGGATAGCACCGGTGGCTATCAAAGCATATGGCGAAGGCGGGGCCAATGCTGCGGGTGGGATAAAAGAGTTATCCTTCTCATTTATTATACAAACCTAATTTTCTAACAGCTCAAAATGTTGATTGACAAAGCTATGGTAGCAGCTATATACCTTATAAAAATTTAAAAAGAGTGAAATCCTTTTGTGTTTGGATTTCACTCTTTTTTCTTTTAAATTAAAATAAATCATTTGAACTACTTAATACGCCTTCCCCCAATACACCATATGCTTCGCGTCTTTCTCACAGCACACACATTGTTTCGCTAATTCCTCTTGTTCAAATGGCATACAACGTGATGTAACACCTACTTCTTCTTTCAACTTTTCTTCACAAGCAAGACTTCCGCACCACATCGCTTTAATAAACCCTTGTTTTTCTTCTGCTACTTGTTTCATTTCTTCAAAAGTAGTAGCTATATATGTTTTTTCTTCACGAAATACTTTTGCTTTTTCAAAAAGAGACTGCTGAATGTCATCAAGTAATGTTGTAATACGTTCTTCTAATTCGTTTATAGATACAAATTCTTTCTCTTTTGTATCACGGCGTACAAGGACAACTTGATTTTTTTCAATATCTTTCGGCCCTACTTCTAAGCGAATTGGTACTCCCTTCATCTCATATTCATTAAACTTCCAGCCTGGTGTTTTGTTGCTTGCATCCATTTTCACACGCGCTACTTTTTGAATACGGGTTTGAAGTTCAGCTGCTTTTTCTAATACCCCTTCTTTATGCTGCGCAATTGGTATAATCATCACTTGCGTTGGCGCAATTTTTGGTGGTAATACAAGCCCATTATTATCACTGTGTACCATAATAAGTGCACCAATCATTCTCGTTGTTACACCCCAAGATGTTTGATGTGCATACTGCCATTTCCCATTCCGATCTAAAAATTTAATATCAAATGCTTCTGTGAAGTTAGTGCCAAAATTATGTGATGTACCTGTTTGCAGTGCCTTACCATCATGCATTAAACTTTCGATTGTATAAGTCGCTTTAGCTCCTGCAAACTTTTCCTTCTCTGTTTTTTGTCCTTTTATAACTGGAATAGCTAAATGCTCTTCACAAAACGAAGCATATATATTTAAAATATTAAGCGTTTCTTGCTGTGATTCTTCCGCTGTTTCATGAATTGTATGACCTTCTTGCCATAAAAATTCAGTTGTGCGTAAGAACGGACGCGTTGTTTTTTCCCAACGTACAACTGAACACCATTGGTTATATAACTTTGGTAAATCATTATACGACTGAACAATTTTCGAGAAGTGCTCACAGAATAACGTTTCTGATGTTGGACGAACACAAAGACGCTCTGCTAATTCTTCACTTCCTCCATGTGTAACCCACGCTACTTCTGGTGCAAAACCTTCCACATGATCTTTCTCTTTTTGAAGTAAACTTTCTGGAATAAACATTGGCATATACACATTTTCATGCCCTGTTTCTTTTAATTTTCCGTCCATCACTTTTTGAATATTTTCCCAGATTGCATAACCATATGGACGTAAAATCATACATCCTTTTACACTTGAATAATCAACAAGCTCAGCTTTCTTTACAATATCGGTATACCACTGTGCGAAATCTTCTTCCATTTTTGTAATGGCTTGTACTTGTTCTTTTACCATCTACTTTTCCTCCTTCAAAAAAATAAAAAAAGCCCGTGTCCCTATAATAGGGACCGAGCTTTTGCCGGCGTTACCACCCTGATTCATATACAACATGTATATGCTCTCTTGTTTGATAACGGGAATTTCCCGCTGCATATGCAGAACTCAAAGGTAGGTTCCATATTATCTTTTAAGAATCTCTCAGCCACTGGATTCTCTCTCTGCAAAAAGATTGAACATGTACTAATCCTTTTTCATCGTCATAACGATATAAATTTGTTGATTATCATAATACACACTTTATTGTAAAGCAATATAAAATTTTCTGATTCTTGTATATTCTTTTCATTTTATTTTGTTTTATACTTGTATTATATATATTTATCTCGAAAAAATTTTACGACTTGGTGAAGTAACATCCCAGTAATTGTTCCGATTAGGATAAAGAAACATAGAAAACCATATGCCATGCCTTCCCATCCACCAATGAAAAACAATGTGAATAAAAAACAAGCAAAACAAATTATAATCACAATAAGTCCAAAGGCAATGTCAAACGAACGATTCGGAAAGCTTTTCCGTAACATAAACGAAATAAAAAAAACAACAACCGTTGTGATAATACTGATTATCCAAAAGATCTCCACCTTTTCCACCCCCTTCTCCTCCTAAATATATTATATGTTATAAAGTCTGAAAATTTTAAAAATACTTTTTAAAAAGATAAGTTTTTATCACAAAGTACTAATAGTAATATATATAAATAGGATATAGAAATTTGTGGAGGTATTTTCTATGAACAAACCTGCAACAAAACATGTTATTGTTTTATCTTTTGATTGTTTATCAGCTTTAGATTTTCCTATATTACAAACACTTCCTCACTTTCGTTCTTTACTAAAACATGGTGCGTACGCTGAAAAAGTTGAGAGTATTTATCCATCTGTTACATATCCAAGTCATGCAACGATTGTGACAGGAAATTACCCTGCAAAACATGGTGTTGTAAACAATACACTGCTGCAACCTGGAAAAGAATCGCCCGACTGGCACTGGTACCGCCGTTCTATTAAAGGAACGACCCTTTATGATGAAGCACGAAAAGCAAACTTAAAAACAGCTGCACTGCTATGGCCTGTCACAGGAAAAGCAAAAATTGATTACAACATGCCAGAAATTTTCCCAAATCGGCCATGGCAAAATCAAGTACTCGTCTCCCTATTCAGCGGGAGTCCATTGTATCAACTAGAGTTAAATCAGCGTTTTGGTCATATTCGGAACGGTTTGTCACAACCAGAGTTAGATGATTTTGTTCTCGCTTCTGCGGTACACACAATTCAAACGAAAAAGCCAAATCTTATGTTTGTTCATTTCACTGACTTAGATACACAGCGCCATTATCATGGATTTTCTTCTGAAGAAACAGTAGCAGCTATTCATCGCCACGACAAACGTTTAGGTGCAATTGTTGAAGCGTTAAAAGAAAGCGGTATGTACGAAGAAACAACCATCATTGCACTCGGGGATCATAGCGCATTAGATGAGCATAAAGCTATTCAATTAAATGTCTTATTGCGTGAGAAAGGATTCCTTACTGTGAACAAAAAAGGAGAAGTAACAAATTGGAAAGCTTATTGCCAAAGCTGTGATGGTTCAGCATATATATACGTAAAAGATAAAAATGATACAGACACAATCGGGAGTTTGCACCGTTTACTGCAAGAAATCATGCAAAATGAACAAAACGGAATTGAATTTCTATTAACCGATGAGGAAGCAAAAGATCTCGGGGCTGACGGAAATTGCCTCTTTATGCTTGAAGCACGAGAAGGGTATTACTTTTTAGAAAATCATACCGGAGACTTTATAAGAGAGATTACAAGCAAAGATGTAACCTCTAGCAAAAAGTATACGTTTGGTACCCATGGCTATTCTCCATCAAAACCAAATTACGAAACAATTTTCATGGCAGCCGGTAAGGGTATTCGTCAAGGAGCAATTATTCCACGTATGCGACTTATTGATGAAGGTCCTACGATTGCAAGACTGCTTGGATTACATCTCGGTGAAACAGATGGCACTGTTATAGAAGAGTTATTGCAATTGTAAAGTTGCGTAAAAAATATGTAAATATTCAGTTAGTTTCTCTTTTTTACAAACGCCTTTTTGTACAATAACAATAGATTAGTTGGGGGAGGAACATATATGAAAAAAATGTCCAGGCAAGAAAAAGCTGGATATTATATGACTGGGCAAACTCAGTGTATTCACTTGTTATTACAACTGCTGTATTTCCAATCTACTTTAAAGCAGCCGCTAAAGAAGCTGGGCTTGCAGGTACAACATCAACTGCATATTGGGCGTATGCAAATTCCTTTGCGACACTTCTTGTGTCTATACTCGCTCCAATTCTTGGTACGATTGCTGATTATAGAGGATTTAAGAAACGTTTCTTCACATTCTTTTTCCTATTAGGCATTATTTTTACAAGTATGTTGGCAGTGGTACCAACTTCGCAGTGGATTCTCTTACTTTGCTGTTATATGCTCGCTTTAATTGGATTTGCAGGAGCAAATATTTTTTACGATGCTTTTTTAATAGATGTGACAACAGAGGAACGAATGAACCGTGTTTCAACACGCGGCTTTGCCCTTGGCTATATCGGAAGTACAATTCCATTTATCGGCTGCATGGCTCTTATTATTCTTTCACAAAAAGGTACAATTCCATTATCAGTCGGCACGGCAAGCCAAATTTCGTTCGCGATTACAGCACTTTGGTGGGGACTCTTTACTATCCCTATGTTAAAAAATGTTGAACAGCATTATTATATCGAACGCGATCCAAATCCTGTTACTACAAGCTTTAAACGTCTTATTTATACATTTAAAAATATCCGTCAATACCGAACAGTTTTTTTCTTCCTCCTTGCCTACTTCTTCTACATTGATGGAGTCGATACAATCATCACAATGTCAACAGCATATGGAACAGACCTTGGAATTAGTGCAACAAATCTATTAATTATTCTATTCGTTACACAAATCGTCGCCTGTCCGTTTGCATTGTTATATGGAAAGTTATCTGAAACATTTACCGGAAAGAAAATGCTATATGTCGGTATTATTATTTATATTATTATTTGTACGTATGCCTATTTCCTAAAAACAACGCTAGATTTCTGGATTTTAGCGATGCTCGTTGCTACTTCACAAGGTGGTATTCAAGCATTAAGCCGCTCCTATTTTGCTAAGCTTATTCCAAAAGAATCCGCAAATGAGTTTTTTGGATTTTATAACATATTCGGCAAATTTGCTGCGATTATGGGCCCCGTGCTCGTCGGTGTCACAACACAGTTAACAGGCAAAACAAACGCTGGTGTGTTAAGTATTATCATATTATTTATTATTGGTGGATTTCTTCTAACACGCGTACCAGAAGCATCTTCTGCTTCTGTAACACCACCTTCTCCAAAATCAGAAACATTATAAAGTGAAACTTCCATTCGAAGGTGCTTTTCCTTCGAATGGTTAGTTGAACCAATCGAGCCTTTATGGGCAGTTCCCCCCACCTAGCTTCCTCGCTTTTCTCTGCATCTTGAGGTGGGGGCTTACTGCCCGTTAAAACGGGGTAATAAAAAAACTCTCCCAGCTTATACTAGTGGGAGAGTTTTTTTATAATTGATTTACTTTCTGCATTTCTTGTTTTTGTATGTCCAGGATTTATAAAAAAAGAAGTTCCTTTTTTCTGAAAAATACATATAAATTCAAGATGGATAATAAATACCCAAAAAGGATTTTATATTTCCTTAATTTATTCCTTTTCATCTACATTAATCATTTATTACAACAGCTTTCACGTCTAAAATAAGATGTTTCAACAAAGGAAAGTATAAGTATCTTTATAATGATTTTCCAATATAATCAATGTGTTAATAAAAGTAACTCTGTGTTATTTTTGCTTTTCTACTAACTAATACAGCTTCAAACAATGGACACAATTGCTACATGCCAAGTGTAATTTATTACCCATTCAAAATTCTGTTTATTCAATCTTTCTAAAAATAAAAAAATATTAAACTCATAAATATACAAGTTATAATGAGGGCGTCGAGAGATAATCTATTACCTCCGGAGAAAATATCAAACCTAGTTCTGGTGCAAAAATTCTAAAGACCTTGCAAGTAATCTTCTAAAATTGGACATACTGATACGATTACTCTAAGAAAGGTGTGTGATCAGAAGGGGAATTTATTCAACACAAAAATGGAAGCGCTATCATTCGAATCTTATTTTGTTAACATTGGTCATTCTAATAACTTAGATTCAACTGCAATTAAAAATAATAAATTATGGGGGTGCTTATATGAACATGAATGTAGCATCTATTAAAGAAAAAAAGGTTGTTAAATACAAAAGTTGTTTTGATGTGGTTGGGCCGGTAATGATAGGTCCTTCAAGTTCACATACTGCAGGTGCTTTAGCTATTGGAACAGTTGCCAATAAATTATTTCAAGGTCTTCCAAAAAAAGTTGTGGTAAGGTATTATGAATCATTTGCTGAAACCCATAAAGGACACGGAACTGATTTTGCAATTATTGCTGGGATATTAGGATTTGCTGCCGATGACAGCAAAGTGCCAGATGCTATTAAAATGGCAGAATCTAAAGGGATTGACATTACCTTTATTGAAAAAGCAGGTGATAGTCCTGCTGGTCATCCAAATACGGCAGATGTATATGTAGAGGATGAAAGTCGAAGTATTAGAACGATGGGTATTTCGGTCGGCGGCGGATTAATTGAAGTCAAACATGTTGAAATTGACGGATTTAGCTTAGATCTGCAGGGGCCATTGCCAGTTATTATTGCGATTTCCGAAAGAGCTGACTTTGAATTTGTCTTACGCAAGATCTTTAAACAATATGATGTGGAAATTAACAACTTTCATAGTTTAGAAGAAAATGGAAAATATTTATATGCATTCGCTTTGGATTCGCTATTGCCTGGTGATGCTCAGAAGGAATTGGGAAGTTTAAGCAGTATGGCTAATATCATTATTCTTTAGTTAGATTAAGGGGTGAAAAAATATGTATATGACCATAAAAGAAATTGTAGATGCAGCTAATAAAAGGCAAAAGCCAATTTATGAATTAGCAATCGAACAGGAAATCGAACAAACTAAAACTTCTTATGAAGAAGTTTGGATTAAAATGGAAAAGAATTTAGCGACTATGGAAAATTCCGTAAATAAAGGTATCGAGGGCGACGGGGTATTTTCTCCGACCGGTTTAACCGGAGGTGATGCTGTTAAAATAAAAAAATATCGAGAAAATGGAAAAACTCTTTCTGGAGATTTGATGGTGTTAGGGATTCAAAGTGCTATCGGTGTTAATGAAGTAAATGCTTCATTAGGGGCTATTTGTGCAACTCCAACAGCAGGTGCGAGTGGGACGATTCCGGGAGTCCTATTTAGTATTAAAGATACGTTGCAGTTAAGTCATGAAGATATGGTCCATTTTCTATTCACTTCATCTTTATTTGGAATGATAGTCGCAAATAATGCTTGTATTTCCGGAGCGTACGGAGGATGTCAAGCTGAAGTAGGCAGTGCCTCAGCAATGGCGGCTGCAGCAGCGGTCGAAGCTGCCGGAGGAACGCCACAGCAATCTTCTGAAGCTTTCTCAACCGCATTACAAAATTTACTCGGTTTAGTTTGTGATCCGGTCGCTGGTTTGGTAGAAATTCCTTGTGTAAAGAGAAACGCCATTGGAACGGCAAATGCTTTAGCAGCAGCGGACATCGCATTAGCCGGCGTAAACAATATCATCAATGCTGACGAAGTTATTGAAGCGATGTATAGAGTTGGAAGACAGATGCCTCGCGAATTAAGAGAGACCGGTTTAGGCGGAATTGCAGCCACACCTACAGGGATTGCCATTAAAAGTAAAATTTTTGGAGAGAAACAATTAAATAAATAAACAGTTATTGGAAACATTGTGAAATAGTTAACAATTCTATTCTCTATTGTTCTCCTAAGGATGTCTGTATATTAAGAGCCATTATTACTAAAATATACTACTATACAATTAAAAGTATGCTAATATACAATTGAAATGCTTTGTAAACGCTAACAAATCCATCAGGTTGGACACACGATGTGGCGCACCTTGTAAGTGTAAGCAATTCGTTTTTCAAGAATGGTCTATATTCCTAGGCCTTAAAAAGAGACGTAAGAATAGGATACAAGGAGGAATTATTATATGAATGGGAATACTGCAAAAAAAATAGAATTTCAAGCTGAAAATACTGCAGTAAAAAATGAGAAATATCCAGACCCTAAAAAGTGGCATAAACAGGATACTACCTGGGCATTGAGCCTTTTTGGAACAGCAATTGGAGCAGGAGTACTCTTTTTACCTATTAATGCAGGTTCAGGTGGTTTATTATCATTACTGTTAATTACCATACTTGCATATCCTGTTATGTATTACTCACATAGGGCGCTTGCTAAAATGATATACGCTTCCAATTCTGCTGAAGAGGGGATTACAGGTACAATAAGAGAGTATTTCGGAAATAAGGCAAGTAAAATTTTTAACATAGTATATTTCGTCTCAATTTATACTATTGTGCTGATGTATTCGGTTGCACTTACAAATACTGCAAGTAGCTTTATCGTGAATCAATTGCACATGCAGGAGCCTCCAAGGGCCATTTTATCGCTTGTATTAGTACTCGGTCTTATAGCTATATTAAATTTTGGTCAAGATATCACTGTAAAGATAATGAGCATGCTAGTATATCCTTTCATAGCTTCTCTACTTTTTATCGCAATATCTTTGATTCCACAGTGGAATACGTCAATGCTTAGTTTTTCAAGTGTTTCTACTGCTTCAACAGGCACAGGATATTTTGGAACGATATTGATGATACTACCAATCATAGTATTCTCGTTCAATCATTCGCCTATGATTTCATCATTTGTTATGAAACAGAGAGCAACCTATGGAATAGAAGCTACTGATGCCAAATGTGCTCAAATACAAAAAGCTTGTTATATCATGACATTCGCTGTTGTTATGTTCTTTGTTTGGAGCAGTACATTGAGTTTAACTCCAGCTGATCTTATAAAAGCAAAAGAAGAGAACTTATCAATTCTATCATATCTTGCTAATGAGCTTAATTCGCCTGTCATCACTATTGCAGCTCCTATCATTGCTTTTATGGCTATAACAAAGTCCTTCCTTGGCCATTATATAGGAGCATATGAGGTAATGCGTGACATGATTATCAAGGTCGGTAAAACACGCGGAAAAAATATGGGAGAAAAAACAGTTAAGACAATAATCCTTACTTTTGTCGTATTAACATGCTGGTATGTTGCTTATGCAAATCCAAGTATTCTTGGAATCATTGATGCCCTTAGTGGTCCGTTAGTTGCTGCTATCTTATGTCTATTACCAATGTATGCGATCCATAAAGTACCAGTACTAGCTAAATACAAAGGGAAAGCGAGCAATGTATTTGTCATTATTATAGGTGTACTTACTGTCCTAGCAAGTATTAGATCACTATTCTAATTCACTATTGTTGGTTCTGGTGCAAAAATAGTGGGATATGAAAAAAGAACGAAAGATACCTAGCGGAATTGAATTTTATGTTGTTAAACCAAAGAGATCATGGATAAGATATATCTGTTTTTGGACAGACTTCTCACCTTGGGAAGTTTGTCCTTTTTTGATTATATGCATAACTTCTATTCCAGCAATCACTTTTTTAGCTGTTTGCAATGATTTTAATCCAAGCATATTGGGGTGCCACTCCATGTCCATCAAGCTAATATTTTGAAGTATCCCCAAAACGAAAATTTTATATCACTACAACAGTTATTTATGAGAATTTAGTGCATTTTTTTCGTTTTGGGGAACAACCAATTTCTTAAGTTGATGGGTATGTAAGGTGACCCCTATTTAAGAAAACATCTTGTCAATCCAATTATAAATCGCATACAATTTTCCTATTTTGAACGCCACCTTAAATAAAACAACGCCTGCCCCTACTAAAGCAAATGCAATCATTTTCCCTTTATTTTTTACTTTCGGCTTTTTTTCCATTCTATATTCCCTCTTTATATCTTTTTATCTTTATTAAGTGATACAAATTCCCTTATTAATCAAACGTTTGTTTAATACATTTCACAAGGCTTTGCCACAACTAATCAAACGTTTGTTTAAATTTCAAAATAAGAAATGCGCCCTTTCAGACGCATTTCCATATTAACTTCAATCGCCACCACAACTTCCGCCATCTCCACCATCTCCACCAAAAGAACTATCGCAATCTCCTGAACTCTCACTAGGTCCTGCGAAAAAAATGGTGTAGCAGTATACGTTGTACTATCCGTTGCATCAGACTTATATTGTTTTCGTGCCCGCTTTCTTTCACTAGATACAATTACTTTTACAATAATCCAAAATAGTATAATAAAAAGCGCAGCACCTACTAATATTTCCATTTTAAATCCCCCTTTCACTATTCAACCATTTGTAGAATACGATTTATATTCTCCAAAGAAATGAAACGAGATTCTCGTACTATTTCTTTTCCACCGTGAAATAGTAAAACAGTTGGTGCAGTAAACACTAAATATTGCCCTGAAATTTCCCTCATATCCTCTAATGAAACAACAATTCTTTCCACATTCGAATGATGTTCAAGTAATCGTGTTATTTTTTCGAGCATAACGTCGCATACACCGCAATCTTCAGTTTTAATAAATAGTAGTAATAATGGCTGTTGTTCAATATATGCTGTTAGTTCTTCTATATTTGAGAATTGTTTCATACAAATCCCTCTTTCTTACATGAATTTTTGAAATATCTTTTTACGATATATGCCAAATACTGATGTTTCTTTTAATTTACGCCTTTCTAGCATTTGCTGAAAACGAAGCTATTTTGCAGTTAATTCTTCTTGTAATTGCCTTCTTTCTGCTTCATCGTGACAGCAAGCAATCAGATCTTCAATTTTTAACGCATCTTTTTGTAACTCCATTTCTTCAGGAATCATGCCAGCATTTTTTAAAATTTTATAACTTATGCGAAGCTCTTCTGGTATCATTGACAAATCCTTTAATTCAAGAGGCTTTCCTTTGTCATGTATCAGCATTTATATAGATATGTTAAAAACTTCATGTGCCGTGGCTTCATTATCATCATACGGAAATATATGTAATTCCGTCAATAATACAAGCTATTTTTATATGATTCATACACGCAAAATGGATTTATAAAGTGAAACTTTCATCAAGTAGGATTTCTTCATCCCCCGCCTATTTTCTTCACTTTCTCTGCATCTTGAGGTTGGGCTCTTACTGCTCAAAAGTAGCGAGATAAATGTAAAACGGTCGTTTTTTCTAATATTTGAAACTCTAATTATCTTAACTGGAACAAAGAAAACGGCGCTCTTGCACAAAAGAGGCACCGTTTTTACATTTTCTATTAATCTTTTTTTAATTTCCTAGCAATCCCATTTCCAAGAGACTGCAATCCTTGTACGAGGATAATTAAAATTAGAACGGTCGCATACATCACTTCTGGTTCATAACGCAAATGCCCAAAGCGATATGCTAAATCACCAAGTCCACCTGCTCCAACAAGTCCTGCCATTGCAGTTGCACCAATTAATCCGATCGTCGCAATCGTTAAACCTAGAACTAAAGATGGCCTTGCTTCCCTAACCATCACATACCAAATTATTTTTCGAGTCGAGATTCCCATCGCTTTATAGGCTTCTAATACCCCTCGATCAACTTCAAGTAATGCTGTTTCCATAAGGCGTGCAATATAAGGTGCTGTAAATACGACAAGTGGTACAATTACTCCTTTTACTCCAATTGTTGTCCCAACAATGAATTTTGTAAAAGGTAAAATAAAAAATAGTAGAATAATAAACGGAATAGACCGAATGATATTAATCACTGTATTAAGAATCGGATATATGATTTTATTCTCTAGTTGCCCGCCGGGACGTGTTAACACAAGTGCTACACCAAGCGGAAGCGCAATGATAATTGAAATAAAAAGAGCAATGCTTGTCATTTGAAATGTTTGAATCGTTGCTTCCCATATTACTTCACTCCATTCACCCAAAAAGGACTTGCTGGTCATGTTCTTTTCCGCCCCCTTCTACAATAATTCCCTGTTCTTGTAAAAATGATAATGCCCTATGTACTTCTGTTGTTTCTCCTTTCATATGAACAACTAATTTTCCATACGCCTCATGCTTCAGCTGGGTGATGTTCCCCGATAGAATATTGGGATACACATTAAAGCGCTTTGTCGCAACAGCAAGTGCTGGCTCACCAGATGAATTTCCAATAAACGATAACGTAACGATTTCACCATTCTTTTGTAATTCAACCTGTAATACGTTAGGGATTTTTGAAGCAAATGAACTGTTTACAAACTTTTTAGTTGTGTCATGCTGCGGATTCGTAAATATATCTCTTACCTTACCGCTTTCTACAATACTACCGTTTTCCATTACTGCTACGCGATCACAAATGCGCTGAATAACATTCATTTCATGCGTAATCAGTAAAATCGTAATCCCAATCTTCTCATTAATTTCTAAAAGCAAATCTAAAATAGATTCTGTTGTTTCCGGATCTAATGCACTTGTTGCTTCATCACTTAGTAATACTTCTGGTTCATGAGATAAAGCGCGGGCAATCGCAACCCGTTGTTTTTGTCCCCCTGAAAGCTCATTCGGATACGCATCTTTTTTTCAAACAATCCAACAATGCGCAAATATTTTTCTGTCCTATGTTGAATCTCAGCTTTTGTAATTCCTGTAAGTCGAAGTGGAAGTGCTATATTTTCATATACAGTTGCTGTTTTTAATAAATTAAACCCTTGAAAAATCATGCCAATTTTTTGCCTTGCCTGTGCAAGCTCATTTGAAGGTAAAGATGTTAAATCTTTTCCATTTATAAGAACATGACCAGTCGTCGGTCTTTCTAATAAATTGACGCAGCGGATTAACGTACTTTTCCCAGCACCGCTATATCCAATAACTCCAAATATTTCTCCTTTTTTCACAGTAAGCGATGTATCTTTAAGTGCTTCTACTTTCCCTTTTTCTGTTTCAAATATTTTAGATACATTCTGTAATTCGATCATACACTTCATCTCCTACCACGATGGCAATACAGCTCCATCAAATTTTTTCTCAATAAATTCTTTCACTTCTGGTGATTGGTAAGCTTTCTTAAACTGCTTTACGACTGCATCATCTTTATTATCTGAACGAACAACAACCCAGTTTACATATGGCGAATCTTTTCCTTCACGGAAAATAGAATCTTTTGCTGGATGTAGCTTTGCACCCATTGCAAAATTTGTATTAATGGCAGCTGCTTTTACTTCACTTAACTGTGTTGGCAACTGAGATGCTTCTAGTTCAACAATTTTTAAGTTTTTAGGATTCTCCACTACATCTTTCGCTGTTGCCTTCTCTGTTGCTTTCGGATCAACTTTTAATACACCCGCTTTCTCAAACAATTTCAAAGCGCGTAATTCATTTGTCGGATCATTTGGTACAGCAATTGCATCCCCTTCTTTTAAATCTTTCACATCTTTCACTTGCTTTGAGTAGATTCCCATTGGAAACGTTACTGTTGAAAATACTTCTGTTAACTTCATTTTGCGTTCTTCTTTAAATACATCTAAATATGATTTCGTTTGAAAGCTATTTAGATCAATGTCTTTTTCATCTAACGATACATTGGGCATTACATAATCATTGAACACTTTAATCTCCACTTGTAAATGATCTTTTGCAGCTACTTCTTTTACTTTCTCCAAGATTTGTTCATGCGGCCCGCCGGTTACGCCAACAGTAATTTTCTTCTCATCTAATGCCTTAGCATCTTTTGTTGAATTTAAGCTGCATGCCCCTAGTAACAATACAGCTCCGCTTACAATACTTAACAATAATTTCTTCATCTCAGTTCCTCCTTAGTTTCTATCTTTTTGACAAAATAAAAACACCTCTCTAAAGTTAAGAGAGGTGTCCTATATATAAAAGTAGCTTCCTCTCTTATCTTCCAAAACGATAATCGTTTTGCTGGAATTAGCACCTGAACTTACCGTTTCGTAAGTTTGGTTGCCGGGCTTCATCGGGCCAGTCCCTCCGCCTCTCTGGATAAGAGTATCGGTATAAAGTTGTCAAAAACTATGTACCTTATACTAAATCTTGTAAAACATTTTGTCAACATACTTTTCTGAATTTTTTTTATTATCGAACTATAAAGTGAAACTTCCCCCAGTGGGGGCTTACCGCCCAAAAATAGCGGGATAAAGGAGCTATACGCTCCTTTGATATCCCTTATTTTATCTCTTTACACCACCCCTGCACATGCCATACTTGCGTCACCCATTCTTCATAAAAATCTGGCTCATGAGAAACAAGTAAAACCGTTCCTTCATATTGCATAAGGGCTTCCTTAAGTGCTTCTTTTGCTCGAACATCTAAATGGTTAGTTGGTTCATCTAAAACGAGTATATTACTTTCTGTTAACATCAATTCACATAAACGTACTTTTGTTTGTTCTCCACCACTTAATGAGCAAAGCCGCTGCCCAATATGTTCTTCTGTTAAACCGCACCTTGCTAGGGCCTGCCGAATTTCTTTTTGAGTCATATCAGGTCGCAATGACCATATTTCCTCAATTGGTGTTTGTTCTGAAGCAAATTCTTCTTGTGCAAAATAAGCTGGATTTACTCGCTCTCCTATTTTCACAATACCACTTAAAGGCTGCAAATGTCCCAATAGTGTTTTTAACATTGTTGTTTTCCCAATACCGTTATAGCCGACGATGGCAATTTTTTCACCACGCTTTACCTGTAAATCAATTGGCGGGAATAAGGGCGCTGTGTAGCCAATTTGCATATCCTTTGCCTCTAAAATCCGGCTCACAGGATCACAGTAAACATGAAACATAAAACGTGGCTGCAGTGCAGAAGTTGGTTTTCCGATTTTGTTTATTTTTTCTAATACTTTTTCGCGGCTTTTTGCCTGTCTTGCTTTACGAATTTTATTCTTTTGAATAAAGTCCTTTAACTTTCCAATTTCTCTTTGCTGCCTATCATATGCCACTTGTAATTGCTGTTTATTTTGTTCATGGTTTTTTATAAATGTTTGATAATTACCTATATAACGTTTCATTCCTTTATGTTCTAAATGATAAATTACATTGGTAATTTCATTTAAAAACCTTTCATCATGCGAAACCACAATGTAAGCATGTTCGTAATTTTTCAAATACCCCATAAGCCATTCAATATGAACGTTATCGAGATAGTTTGTTGGTTCATCAAGTAATAAAACATGCGGTTCTTCTAATAATAATTTTCCTAATAATAGTTTTGTTCGTTGGCCGCCGCTTAGTTTTTCCACCTCACGCTCCATGCCAAGTGCTAAAATCCCTAATCCCGCAGCAACTTCCTCTATTTTTGCATCAATATGATAAAAATCAGAATGCTCTAGTATACTTTGTAACTCTCCGTATTGTACTAACAATTGTTCAAGGTTATCTCCTGCTGTTGCCATTTTCTCCGCTACTTGCCGCATATTATGCTCGATATCATACAAATGTACAAAGGCACTTTGTAAATATTTCATAATGGTTGTTCCAGCTTGTAAATCAATATGTTGCTGTAAAAAACCAATATTTACATGAGGAAACCATTCAACCTTTCCTGCATCAGGAAGTAACTCTCCTGCTAATATACGCAGTAATGTGGATTTCCCTGCTCCGTTGCTCCCTACAAGGCCAACACGCTCACCTCGAAGTAAGCGAACACAAATATTTTGAAAGATTATTTTATCCCCGTACATATGGGTAACATTTTCAACTGATAGCATACTCATTTTACTCTCTCCTTTTCGCTTCACGTACAAAGCCAAACGGGAGAACAGCGTGATAAAGTGAAACTTCCATCAGTGGGGGTTTTCTTCATCCCCCACTGATGGTTAGTTGAACCAATCGGGCTTTTACGGGCAGTTATCCCCCCACCTATCTTCTTCGATTCTCTCTCAATCTTGAGGTGGGGGATCTTACTGCCCGTTAATGCGGGATAAAAACAATATTCAATTAGCTGAACATAAAAATGGGTAAGGCGAACACACCTTACCCATTACAATTTATTATCGTAAGAAAGGAATAAGGTTCTTTATCTACTGTCTTCCGGTCGGCTTTTAATCAAAAATTGGGCATACTTCTCCCTTATCAAGCCAAAACCATTTGAAGAACAGTTGATAAAGTCATCTTATCCTTTCACTCCTTTTGAAATCATTATTTTCTCATAATAATAGTATAAACAAAGCTCTTATATCATATTCTTCCTTTTTCTTTTTGTTCCTGCACTCAAAAGAAAAAACTCTTAACAAATTAGATTTGTTAAGAGTTTTTTTCGTCTATTTCCTCATATAAGGAGCCAATATTTTTAATATCTCTGTTTTATCTTCTTTTAGTTCTTCAGAGGTTAACATGTCCATTGTTCTAGGGCGCGGCAAGTTCACCTTGACTTCTCCAACAATTGTTGATGGTTGCTGTGACATAATGAAGACACGATCTGATAACAAAATAGCTTCATCTAAATCATGTGTGACCATAATAATAGTTTGCTTTCCTTTTTGCCACGATTCTAGCAGCCAGCTATGAACTTCCATTTTTGTAAATGCATCTAATTTCCCAAAGGGCTCATCAAGCAGCATAATTGGTTTATCACATAAATACGTACGTAAAAAACTAACACGTTGCCGCATTCCACCAGATAAAGCATCTGGGTAATGATTTGCATATTCATCAAGTCCAAATTGCCTTAGCGCATCCATACCAGCTTCTAAACGTTTTCTTTTTGGCTGTCCTTCAATTTCTAAAGGTAACACAATATTATGAAGAGCAGAACGCCACGGAAGCAGAAGATCTTGCTGCGGCATATAGCTAACAATCTCCCGATTCATAACGGATTGATTTTCGTAAAGTACATCTCCCTCATTTGCTCCTTCAATTCCAGCAATAATGTTTAATAAGGTACTTTTTCCGCAACCACTTGGTCCAACAAAGGAAACAAACTCTCCATCCTGAATTGAGACGTTCATATGCTCTAGCACTGTTTTCCCATCAAATGTTTTCGTAACGTCTTTTACTAGTAATCCGCTCATTTTTCGCTTGGAAGGAATTCGTTTGTAAAGGCCGCTTTCACATCAATTTTCTTTTTAATGACTTTATTGTCATATAAGAAATTCATATAATTGCTCCATACTTCTTCCTTCTGTACTCCCCACGCTTTCGCATCATCTTGATATTTCGTACTTAACCATTTTTGACTTTCTTGTACTAACTCTTTATTGATGTCAGGTACATTTTTAATTAAAATATCCGCTGCTTCTTTCGGTTCCTTAATTGCAAAGTTATAACCATCTGTTGTTGCTTTCATAAATTTCTTTACAAAGTCTTTATCTTGTTTTGCATGTTTTTCACTTGTAATAATAACAGGACTATAATAATCTAATGCCGGATCTAAATCTTTTAACATAATTGTATTCAATTCAATACCTTGTCTCTTTGCTTCAATTCCATCCCAGCCATAATAGATCCACTCAAAATCAGCATCGCGGCCAATAGATTTGAAGAAATCGGTTTGTCCAAGTACAACATTCTGTACTTTACTATAGTCTGCTTGATGCTTATCCATAATTGTTTTTAATGTCGCTTCTTCTGCCGGTGCACCCCAGCCGCCATATCTTTTCCCTTCAAAATCCTTTGGTGATGTTATGTTATCTTTTTTTAGAGACGCAAACGCAGATGTATTATGTTGAATAATTGCACCAATTGATACAACTGGAATGTCTTCTACACGTGCTGTTGTTACGTTTTCTTGATAGCTTACACCAAAATCAGCTTTTCCTGATGCAACCATTTGTTCAACAGAAGTATTATCACCCGGCTGAATAATTTCTACATCTAATCCTTGTTTTTTATAGTAATCTTTCGTCTTTGCTACATATAAACCAGTATGGTTTGTATTTGGAAACCAGTCCAATACCACTGTTACTTTCTTCTCTTTACTCTCTGTCTTCTTGTCTGCTGAGCAACCTGCAAATGAAAATAGTAAAGAAGCTGCTAATAGCATTTTTAACCCTTTTTTCATTTTCCCTCATCCTTCCTGTAAATCCATGGTGCTGTTAGTCTTGCCATCAATTCAACAATAAAATACAACAATAACGTCATACCAACAATAACAACGGCTATTGCAAATACACGTGCTGTTAAAAAAGATTTTGTTGCCCTTGTCAGCATAACACCTAACCCTTCACTTGCACCAAGCCATTCTCCAATAATAGCGCCCATTACGCTATATGTAACTGCAATTTTTAATCCTGAAAAAATATGGCAATACTGCTGGAAATTTCACTTTTTGATATACTTGCCACTTGCTTGCTCGCATCGTTTGAAGTAATTTCAGCATCGGTTTATCTACCGTTTGAAAACCTTCTAAAATGCTAAGCGCAATTGGAAAGAAGCATACAAGAATAACAACCATTACTTTTGGCAGCATTCCATAGCCAAACCAAATAATAAATAAAGGTGCTAGCACGACAATCGGAATCGTTTGTGAAATCACCAATAGTGGATGAATTAAGACACGGAACAACGGAATGACGTCCATAATAATTGCAATGCTCGTTCCAATTACAATCGCAAAAAATAATCCGATTAAAACTTCTTCCAGCGTCTGCACCGTATTTGGAAGTAATAAATCTTTCATTTCTATAAGTTCACTTACAATCGCGGAAGGCTTCGGTAAAATCCACGGTTCAATATGAAATACTGACACAGCCCCTTCCCATATTGCAACGAGAAAAAGAAGCCAGACCATTGTAATCGTTACGTTAGATCGTTTCTGTTTTTTCATGCTCTTCACGATACTTCCACACTTTTTCATCAATCGTTACACCTGTGCTTGGACGATAATGAATTTTAATAGAAGTAATGACTTCTTCAGCCCCATCATCTATACAAGCTTGCTGCGCACGTTTGATAATATCAAGAAGCTCATCTAATTCCCCTTCCATCGTTGTTTCCATCGCACCAACTTCATAGCGTACACCAGATTGCTGAACAACCTCAATCGCTTTATCTACAACTGAATATACATCTTTCATCTTTGCTTGTGGTACAACTGAAAATGAAATCGTAACTTGCTGTGACATACTAAATTCCTCCTTATATTAAATAAGTTTCACGAAAAAAGAAAAGGCTTTCCTGTCATGAAGCCAGGAAAGCCTTATATTCAAGTTACCATAGAATAACAACTGCTACGATTCTTGATACAACTCCCTACGCTGGCATTATCCAGATCAGGTTAAGGGTCGATGCATTGTTACATCCTCTCAGCCGCACGGGCTCCCCTGTTCCAATTCGTTTTCATTGTAGCACGTATTATTTTTATGAACAAACAAAAATAAATTTTTCCATCTAATGATACTGTCCTCAAGTTCATCTTCATATATTCTATTGTACTTACAAATTGATATGGAAAGGTGGAACTTGTATGGGCATTCGCTTTATAAAGATTTCTTCTATTTATTTTGTCATCGGCGTCTGTATGGGGATGTATATGTCAATGTCTCTTAATTTTGCATTAAGAAGTGTACACGTTCACTTGCTGCTTCTCGGCTGGGCTTCAATGATGGCAGCTGGCATTTTATATCATATCTTTCAAGAAGCTGGTCATTCTAAACTAGGAAAAATTCACTTTTGGCTGCTTAATATTGGACTGCCAATTATGATGATTGCACTAGCTCTTGAGATTTATGGAAATCACGCAGCTATTCCGTTTGTTGCCGGCGGTAGTATTCTTGTTGTTCTCGCTATTATTATCTTTTCTATTAATATTTTTACACATGTAAAAGAAAATTCATAATGACGTTCTTTATGAATTGAACCTTCCATCATCGGAAATCTTACTGCTCTTTATACAAAATACATGAAAAAAAGCAGAAGCGGTTAACGCTCCTGCTTTTTTCATGATATTTCAGCCTTTAAATTCTCCAATAAGCTCTCGCAGCTCATAGGCAAGCGTATTTAAACAACTTGCTAATTCTGCTACTTCTTGAACAAACATTTCTTGCTCTTTCATACTTTCTTCCACTGTCTATTCAAAACATATAATGACGAATCTAAATCTTTATTTTTTGAGATAAGGTAGGGATAGAAGTAAGAATGTAATTACATCAATAAAGCTTAGTCTAATACATTTTTTTAATGGAACAGTGAGAGAAGTTCACAAGGGTAGTCAATAACCAAATATCCACATGCAACCCATTTCTAAAGTTGATGGGCATGTGACGAGAGCTCAAAATGTATTCATTCATATTCACAGATGATATCCTTTTAGTTGGATTTTTACGCTGAATCAGCAAGAAATTGTTGTTCTTTGAGCATTAATTTGATATTTTATGGAAAGATATACTAGTAAGTATACGATTTGAACGTTCTATTTTTTAGAGTATAACAGGAGGAGAATGAATATGTCGGAAATTGAAGTAGGCGAAATTTTTACCCTTAGCGATGAGAGTAATGAGGAGCAGGAAGTTGAAGTGCTCGGAACGATGAATGTCGAAGGAGCAGAATACATTGCTGTTGGCTTTGTAGAAGACATTCAAACGGAAACAGAGGAAGACATTGATATCTTCTTTTTAAAAGTAGAAGAAGATAGTGAATTCTCATACATTGAGAGTGACGAGGAATTTGAAAAAGTATCTGCTGCGTTTGAGAAAATTATGGACGAGCAAGAATAATATTGGTTGGACACAAGAGGGGGATGCATATCTGCCCTCTGTTTTTGTATATAGGGGTACCGCCCCATTGCCATCAAGTCAAGAAATTCATTGTTTCCCAAAACAATAAATAAACTGGATTCCCATAGGTAACTAGGAAGAGAGAAAATTTTCGTTTTGGGGATTCTTCAAAATCTTAGCTTGATAGGTATGCGGCAGGACCCCTTACAGAAAAATAGCAAAAAAAAGAGACCAATGTATGAAAAAAGCATTGGTCTAAACCAATCCTATCAGTCCGGTAGCTGGCTAGCTTAGTCCATTTCAACCTGAGCCCCTATAGTTTTGCGACCCTATGTTTCCATAAGTTTGCCTTTCTCGATGAACGAGTTGAACGATATGGGAATTTTATGAGAATTACACAATTCTCTGTCCACAGATTACAACATCTAAATCAAATTGCCTATTCATTTGCACATATAAATATAAATTTCACAATGACTCTTTTGTAAAATAATTGTAACAAAAAGGAGTGAATCATGTTTTTGATATGCTATATAATAAAAATGGATATTTTCAGAGATTTATTTTATTATTCATTATTTAATTTTTGAATCATTAAACAAATTAAGTTATTTGATAATAACGATTGATTATTATCTCGGAGGTACTATACTATGTTCTGGCTACAGTTTATCATCTTATTACTCTGCATTTTCATCGGTGCGCGCCTTGGAGGTATTGGCCTTGGAGTAATGGGAGGTGTTGGTATGACAATCTTTGTCTTCTTCTTCCACTTACAACCAACCTCCCCGCCAATCGATGTTATGCTTATGATTTTAGCAGTTATTACAGCCGCTGGGGCACTACAGGCCGCTGGGGGGATGGACTATCTTGTTCATATTGCAGAAAAAGCGCTTCGCAAAAACCCGAAACGTATTACGTTCTTTGCCCCAATTGTCACTTATTTATTTACGTTTTGTGCAGGTACAGGCCACGTTGCCTATTCAGTCCTTCCTGTCATTGCTGAAGTATCGCGTGAATCAGGAATTCGACCAGAGCGTCCACTGTCAATTGCTGTTATTGCATCGCAGCAAGCGATTACAGCAAGTCCAATTTCAGCAGCAACCGTTGCACTTCTCGCTATGCTTGCTGACTATCAGATTACACTATTAGATATTTTAAAAATTAGTATTCCATCTACCTTTATCGCTTGTATGTTAGCTGCTTTCGTCGCAAGCAAAATGGGAAAAGAGCTAAACGAAGATGAAGAATACTTAAAACGATTACAAGAAGGCATGATTCCAAAACTAGAAGAAAAGAAAGAATTTATTGTCCCGAAAGGTGCAAAACTGTCTGTTATCCTCTTTTTATTTGCAACAGTTCTAGTTGTTCTTCTTGGATCTTTTGAAGCGTTACGTCCTAGCTGGATGATAGACGGAAAACTTGTACGTCTTTCTATGCCAAACACCATTGAAATGGTGATGCTAACAATCGCTGCACTTATTATTATTTTTTGTAAACCAAATGTAGAAAGTATCGTGTCTGGTAACGTCTTTAAAGCAGGAGCAACAGCAGTTGTTGCGATTTTCGGCATCGCATGGATGGGAGATACGTTCTTTAACGGTAACTTACAAATGATTCAAGGTTCTATTCAAGGTCTCGTAACGAGTGCACCGTGGTTATTCGCAATTGCACTATTCGTGCTATCAATCTTGCTATATAGTCAAGCTGCAACGGTACGTGCGTTAATACCACTTGGATTAACACTTGGCATTTCACCCGCACTATTAATTGCGATGTTCCCAGCTGTAAACGGATATTTCTTTATTCCAAACTACGGAACAATCGTTGCAGCAATTAATTTTGACCGTACAGGTACAACGCGTATCGGTAAATATGTGTTAAATCATAGCTTTATGATCCCGGGTCTTGTTGCAACAATTACATCAATCGGAATTGGAATGTTTCTCGTTTCACTGATGTTTTAATGAAGAAAGAGCTAGCCTTTACAAGGGCTAGCTCTTTTTAATCAAACGTTTGTTTAAATATTTATCCCGCGTTAACGGGCAGTAAGACCCCCACTGATGGAAATTTCACCCTATTCAATGATTTCGATACTATATCCTTTCTTCCGCATTCCCATTAGCACTTGCTCAATATGCTCATTATCTTTCGTCTCAAGAGAAAGGTGCAGCTGCGCATAACCTGGGAATACTTTCGTTCCAATTCTCTCTAAATGAATATGAAGAACATTCGCTTCAAAATCGGTTACAATCTGTAATACTTGTTGTAGTTGCCCTGGCTTATCTTTAATCGTCGTTGAAATATGGACAAATCGGCCTGCTTCAACCATCCCGTGTTCAATAATACGAGAAATAAAATTAACATCAACATTACCACCACTTAATACAGAGACAATCTTTTTCCCTTGCTCAGGCACTTTTCCATATAACATGGCAGCTAATGAAGTAGCACCCGATCCTTCTACAAGTAATTTATTACGCTCTAATAACATAAGCATTGCCCGAGCAATCTCCATTTCATCCACACAGAAAATATCATCTACATAACGTTGCACAAGCTGAAAAGTGAGATCCCCTGGTTTTTTCACCGCAATTCCATCGGCCATCGTTGGTGTTGATTGTACCGTCACCCTTTGTTTTTCCTGCAAGGATTGCTTCATACTAGGACACGCTAGCGCCTGTACACCATATATTTTCACCGATGGCTTTTGTTCTTTAATTGCCATCGCAACGCCCGCAATTAAACCACCACCGCCAATAGGACAAATGACCGCATCAACATCATCAAGCTGATGCAATATTTCTAACCCAACTGTTCCTTGTCCAGCAATAATATCCTCGTCATCAAATGGATGGACAAATGTCGCTCCAGTTCGTTCTTTTAAATCAAGTGCATAAGCTAAAGCTTCATCAAAAACATTTCCTTGCAATTCTATATTAGCTCCGTAACGCTTTGTTGCAAGTACCTTACTGAGCGGCGCTCCTTTTGGCATAACAATTGTACAAGGAATGCCGAGCATATTACTAGAATAAGCAACACCTTGCGCATGATTACCAGCCGATGCCGCCACAACTCCTTTTTGTAATTCTTCTTTGCTAAGCGAAGTCATTTTATTATAAGAGCCACGTACTTTAAAGGAACCTGTCTTTTGGAGATTTTCTAGTTTTAAATACACTTCATTATGAGATAACTCGCTAAATGTACTGGAATAATCTAATGGTGTTGTATGTACAATGCCTTTCATTTTTTCATGAGCAGCTATAATATTTTGTAACGTAATCATGTCGTCGCCTCCGAAGCAGTATATTCATACACTTTAGTTTCAAACGGCACAATTTGTTTTATACGAAAAAAGAATATTGCTTTAAAATAGAGTTTGATCCAAAACACCTCACAAACCCGTATTTTACGGTAAATGAGAAGAATCCATTTTGAAAAAAAGATTGATTAAAATGGATTCTTCTTTAGCATATTTAAGTTTCGGTTTTATAAAAAAGTTTGATCATTTTTCACCTTAGATCTTCCACAATAGCGCCCGATTGTGGAAGATCTTAATTACTATGTCTTTTTGAACAAACCTACTTCTTTACTTTTTATAAGAACATCCGTTCACAGAGGGAAGTTAGCAGTTATAATGATGTCTGGGTAATAATAAGTAAGTTACCGTTGCTTATAAAAAAAGCAAGGCCCGATTGGCCCTGCTTGTTATTTGACTATTACTTTTCCATCCATTCCTTTCTGGAAATGGTACCGACATATCAGTTCATATGTACCGGAATCTTGAGGTTTCACGGTAATGGTTCTTTCTTTTCCCGGCTGGACTTCGGCGTCAATTCTGAGCTTTTCCACTGTGAAGGTGTGCTCTTTCTTACCTTGGTTTTTCAATATCAACGTTGTCGTTCTTCCAATCGGAATAGTGATGACATTCGGATTAAAGTAATCATCATTCAACTCGACCTCAATCACTTTCACTGACTCCATAGGCTGTGTTACGACGCCGGATTCGGCAAATACACTGAGTGAGCCCGGAGTTGTCACAACCACAATCATCGCAAGCAAAACGACCAATCCAGTTAACCACTTTTTCACAGACATTCGCAACCCTTCCTTTCCTAAGCACTATTGTTTTCCAATTCATAAAATATTATCACTATAAATAGGGTTCCAACATGCTTCAAATAGTAGCTCTTTTATCTGAAACAGTGACAAAGAAAAAAATCGACTCTAATAACGATCTTCTGGAATCTATTCTTCTTCAATTAACCTGCACCATTAGTTTAAGTGTAATACTTCATATTCAAACAAAATATTTTCATCAGCTTCAACAATCTGGCCCGATTGTTGAATAAAAAAATCCTGCATTTCATGCAGGATTTTTGATCAAACTTTTTTACAAACAGTACATCTTTTTTATAAACGGTACGACTTTCTTATAACCAGTACAACTTTATTTCAAACCGACAAAGAACCATTTCTTCATGTTAGAAATGATTCCTTTCATATATGAACTGATTATTTTTTTACTAACTCCGCTAATTTTTTCGTACTATTATAAGGAGAATCCGCTAAGCTAATTGCAGAAATAACGGACACCCCATCCGCACCCGCTTCAATGACAGAAGCAGCATTTTCAATTGTAATTCCACCAATGCCGACAATTGGAACTTCAACGCCACTTTCGCGGAAGAAACGTAATCCTTCCGTTCCTTGTACTGCTTTTGCATCTTTTTTCGTATTTGTTGGAAAAATCGGCCCTACCCCTAAATAATCGGCACCATTTTCAATCGCAAAACGTGCTTCTTCTATTGTATGAGCGGATACACCAATTATTTTATCACCCATTTTTTCACGTACTGTCTTAATGCCCTCATCATCTTGTCCAACATGAACGCCATCTGCATCTAATTCTAGTGCTAATTCCACATCATCATTTACGATAAATGGAACATTATACTCTTTACACAAAGAATGAAGCTGCTTTGCAAATGCATATCGTTCTTCCCCTGTTAATGCTCCTTCACCTTTTTCACGATATTGAAAGATTGTAATTCCACCATCAAGTGCTTCTTTCATGACTTGTAATGGATCTTTACGACAATTGTTACTCCCCATAATAAAATATACTTGTAATAACTCGGACATATACTGTTTATCGATGCGCGCCATTTCTCTCATCCTTTCTTAACGAATTTCTTCGACATTCCCATATTGTTCAACGTCTTTTGCAGTAACATTTGCTAACTGATTAAGAAATTCAATTTGGAAACTTCCTGGCCCTTGTGCAGCTGCTTGGTTTGCCGCAATTTCTGCTGCTACACCGTAAAACGTTACTGCTGCGACTGCTGCTTTTACATAGTCTTTTTCGACTGCTGCAAATGCTCCAATCACAGATGTTAATAAACAGCCTGTTCCTGTTACTTTTGTTAAAATAGGATGACCATTACGAAGAATAAATGTTCTTTCTCCATCTGTTATAACGTCTTCTTTTCCAGTAATAACAGCAATGGTATCTAACTGCTCTGCTGCTTGTTTCGCAATTGAAACAACATCACCGTTTCCTTCCCCTGCATCAACACCTTTAATCTCCCACTTCTCATCAATAACATTTGCAATTTCCGCCGCATTGCCGCGGATGATTGCTAGTTTTGCTTCACTCGGGATATATCTTGCAACTTCTGTTCGGTACGAAGTTGCACCAGCACCAACAGGATCAAACAAAATCGGTACATTATGTGCATTTGCTGATTTCCCAGCAATGAGCATCGCTTCTACTTCTTCCGGGCGAAGTGTTCCCATATTTAAAACAAGCGCTCCAGCAATACTTGCCATTTCAGCTACTTCTTCTTTCGCATATGCCATTACAGGCGATGCACCTAATGCAAGTAAGCCATTAGCTGTAAAATTTGTCACAACAACATTTGTAATATTATGAACGAGCGGATTTCTTTCTCGTACTGTTTCAATTACTTGTGCAATTTCTTCGATTTTCATATTTATCAATCTCCTTTTTTATAATGGGAGATATAGCTAAAAAAGACACTTTACGTATGCAAAGTGTCTTAATATGCGTTTTCACACTCTCCCTACGCTGGCATTATCCAACAGGTTCAAATGGTCAACGACAGATTAGCCGTACTCTCAGTTTGCATCCGCAAACTCCCATGTGTTTTATTATTCATCTAATTCAGAGTCTACTCTTATTCTATCAAAATCACAAGTTACATTTTGTTATAAAAACTCATCCCCCCTTAACTAATCAAAGATGGAGAGTATTTCATTACTAACAACGCATTCGAATCTTCAGAATAACTGAATCCAAAAAGGATGTATGCTATAGTTAACTTACGGAAATTGAAAGGATGTTTGAAATATGGCAAAAAGTGTTGTAATTGCTGAAAAACCTTCTGTTGCACGTGATATTGCACGTGTATTGAAGTGTGATAAAAAAGGAAATGGTTATATTGAAGGCAATAAGTATATCGTTACTTGGGCTTTAGGGCATCTCGTTACATTAGCAGATCCAGAAAGCTATGATGTGAAATATAAAAAATGGAATCTAGAAGATCTTCCAATGCTGCCTGAACGCTTAAAATTAACAGTGATCAAGCAGACTGGCAAACAGTTTAATGCTGTTAAAAGTCAACTGACTAGAAATGATGTTAATGAAATCATCGTGGCTACAGATGCAGGAAGAGAAGGAGAGTTAGTCGCTCGTTGGATTATTGATAAAGTTAAAATGAATAAACCTATTAAACGTCTATGGATTTCATCTGTTACCGATAAAGCAATTAAAGATGGCTTTGCAAATTTGAAGCCTGGTAAAGCATATGACAATTTATACGCTTCAGCTGTCGCACGTTCTGAAGCCGACTGGTATATCGGTCTTAACGCAACACGCGCATTAACTACACGATTCAATGCGCAACTAAATTGCGGTCGTGTCCAAACACCTACTGTGGCAATCATTGCAGGGCGTGAAGACGAAATTAAAAACTTCAAAGCGCAAACATACTACGGTGTCGAAGCCCAAACAACAGACAAGTTAAAATTGACTTGGCAAGATGCAAAAGGCAATAGCCGTAGCTTCGATAAAGAAAAAATCGATACGATTGTGAAAAAACTAGGCAAACAAAATGCCACTGTCGTGGAAATTGAGAAAAAACCTAAAAAATCATTTGCTCCTGGTCTTTATGACTTAACAGAACTACAACGTGATGCGAATAAAATCTTTGGTTATTCTGCAAAAGAAACGTTAAATATTATGCAGAAGCTATATGAGCAGCACAAGGTATTAACATACCCTCGTACAGATTCACGCTATATCTCATCCGACATCGTAGGGACACTTCCAGAACGTTTGAAAGCGTGTGGAGTAGGAGAATATCGTTCTTTAGCTAATAAGGTCTTAAATAAACCAATAAAAGCTTCTAAATCGTTTGTTGATGATAGTAAAGTAAGTGATCACCATGCGATCATTCCAACAGAAAGTTATGTAAACTTCTCCGCCTTCTCAGATAAAGAACGCAAAATTTATGATTTAGTTGTAAAACGTTTCTTAGCAGTTTTATTCCCAGCTTTCGAATACGAACAACTAACGTTACGCGCAAAAATTAGTGATGAAAACTTCGTCGCACGCGGCAAAACAATTCTTAATTCTGGTTGGAAAGAAGTATACGAACATCGCTTTGAAGATGACGAGACAGTAGACGATTTAAAAGAACAAATCTTACCTCGCATTGAAAAAGGTGATACATTAAACGTAAAACTAATTGCACAAACATCAGGTCAAACAAAACCACCTGCACGCTTTAATGAAGCAACATTACTTTCGGCAATGGAAAATCCGACAAAGTATATGAGCACGCAAAATAAACAACTTGCAGACACATTAAAATCAACCGGTGGACTAGGTACGGTTGCTACACGTGCTGATATTATTGATAAATTATTCAATTCGTTCTTAATCGAAAAGCGCGGCAAAGACATTCATATTACATCAAAAGGCCGTCAGTTACTTGACTTAGTACCAGAAGAATTAAAATCTCCTACACTAACTGCTGAGTGGGAGCAAAAGCTTGAGGCAATTGCGAAGGGAAAATTGAAAAAAGACGTATTCATTTCAGAAATGAAAAACTATACAAAAGAAATTGTTTCTGAAATTAAATCGAGCGATAAAAAATATAAACACGACAACATTTCCACAAAAACTTGCCCTGACTGCGGTAAACCGATGCTAGAAGTAAACGGTAAAAAAGGAAAAATGCTTGTGTGCCAAGACCGTGAATGCGGTCATCGTAAAAATGTATCCCGCACTACAAACGCACGCTGTCCTCAGTGTAAAAAGAAACTAGAACTTCGTGGTGAAGGAGCGGGTCAAATCTTCGCGTGTAAATGCGGCTATCGCGAGAAACTTTCTACATTCCAAGAAAGACGCAAAAAAGAATCAGGCAACAAAGCCGATAAACGCTCTGTACAAAAATACTTAAAACAACAACAAAAACAAGAAGAACCTCTAAATAATGCGTTCGCAGAAGCATTAAAAAAATTGAAATTTGATAAATAACACACCTAAAGGAGTTGACTTAAAAGGGATGTAGATGCCTTTTAAGTCAACTCCTTCTCACATGTCCACTAATATATCGACCGTTCTTTAGAATATATCGGCGCTTCGACACGATATAAAGACCCTTCGACGATGTTCGACATACTGAATTTATATCTTAATAAACAAAAGGTTCCCACCATAACTGGCAGGAACCTTTTTCTATTAGTGAATTAACTTACTTCCTTTTGCGTTTTCTACAAACTTACTGCTCGACTTATTAATTGGCTTTTTCAAGAGCAATGCAATAATAAGCATAACAACGACCCATATACACAATGCGAGAAGATCTTTCCATACAATATCCCACAGCATACCGCCAACTGTCTCGCGAATCAGACTAATCGCATACGTAAACGGTAAAAACGGATAAAGAGCTTGGAAGAATTTCGGCGTCATCTGAATTGGGAATGTTCCACCTGAACCGGCAACTTGTAGTACGAGTAAAATGACCGCAAATGACTTCCCGATGTTTCCAAATACAGAAACGAGCGAGTAAACAATACAGACAAATACCGCACTAATCAACATACTAAATAGAACAAACCAGAATTTATCTACTACATAAGTACCGAGCAAGAACATATCACCCATTGCTACGATAAACGCCTGTGCAAGGCCAACTGTTAAGAACGTTAAAAAACGCCCAAAGTAAATGTGATAACTTCTATACTCCGCACCTTCCTCATGTACTTCTACTGTTAACAATGAAACCATAAGTAATGCCCCTACCCATAACGCTAACACTGTATAGAACGGTGACATCGCTGAACCATAGTTCGGTATTGGATATAATTTATTCTCTTTTAAGTTTACTGGGTTTGCGAAATAATCACTTTGTTTTTCTACATCATGCTTTAACAAACGAATGACGTCATTTATATCTTCTTGTGATTTAAAGTCGCGAATTTTATTAGCAATGTCTGTAATTTTCTTCTGTGCATCAGGAAGTTCAGCTTTTATCTTTTCAACTTCATCTTTGCCAAGAGTTAAACCTTTCGATGCATCTTCTAATACTTTTTTCACATCAGGAAGACTTTTATTTGCTTCACTTAAGATTTTTGATGTATCTTTTGACATTTGTTTCGTACGTTCAATAGCATCGTTGAAACTTGGAACAATTTCGGAATCATACTTTCCTAAAATGTCACCTAATGTCGCTGAAGCACTTTTAGATGCAGCATTTATACCATCAACTACATCCTTTGCAGGTTTCTGACCTTTATTCATTGCATCTAATGCTAAATTTGCCCCGTTGATTCCTTTTTGGAAATCGCCTTTTACTTTGTTCAATTGATTAATTGTATTTGGTATATTTGTTGTTTTATTTAAATCTCCAGCAATTTTATCTACATCATTTAATACAGGAATAATCCCATCTATCAATTGAATCCCAGTTGTTAAACTTGCTTTTAAAGAATTCAATCCGTTTTTCGCTGGGTCTAAATTTACGCCTGGTTGTTTTAATTGATCCAAATCAGGCCATGTTCCTAAAATACTGTCGATAATAGCAATTCCATCTTTAGCCGCTTGATCTAGTGCATTAATCGCATCTTGTGATGGCTGTTGCCCTTGATCTATAGCCTTAATCATATTATCAATCTTCTTACTTGTATTATCTAATACCGTTTTTAAACCTTTCAGTCGGTCAATATTATCATTGAAGATTGTTGTATTAAATGTTTCATTAAGAGTTTGTAATAACGAAATGATTGAATCCACTTGTTTACTTCTAAAATCAATTTGATTTTTAATGATTTGAAGATTTTGTTTTGTCGTTTCAGGATCAACAACATTATTTTGTTTCATAGCATCTGCCAGTTGTTGTGTAGATACTAATACTTGTCGAGTAGATGCTAAAAAGCTTTTTACAGTTTTTGATGATTCGGTTAATGTTTGTTCATTAATATTTGCTAAATCTAAATTCCCTGCTGGATTTTTCAAGAACTCCGTAATTTGTACAGCACCATCTGCAGACTGTTTTAGAAATGTTAGATTGTTTTTTATTGCTTCTGGTGCAGCTTCTAACGTTTTCGTATTCTGTGCAAAAAAGGCATCTAAATCCTTCGTCATTTCTTGTCCATCTCGAATGACATTCTCAACCGTCGGCAATGTTGCTTGTGCTGTTTTCACAAGTTTTTGTGCTGTATCAGCATCCGTTAATGCTGTATCAACCAAATTGTTAATCTCCGGAAACTGCGCTTCTAATTTAAAAACAAGTTCTGTTACTTTTTCAATACTTGGCAAATTCGTTTCTAAATCAATCCCAAGTTCATTAAAAATTTTAAAAATCTCACCGTTTGCTGTTTTTACGAAGTTTTTACCTATTTCCTGTACAACACCTGATGCACCTGATGATGTAATCTTTGGTGCAATCGCATTGACTTTTTCATTCACATAATATTGAAGCTCTGGTTTTTGCGGATTATCACTTAATACCGTTGCAATTTTTTCGGAGAAATCTTTTGGGATGGTAATACTCGCGTAATAATCACCATGCTTTACACCATCTATGGCCTGCTTCTCATCAACGAACTTCCAACCAAGGTTTTTGTCCTTTTTTAAAGAATCAACAACCTCTTTCCCTATATTAATATCTTTTCCGCGTAAAGTTGTACCAGTGTCTTCATTAGATACTGCAATAGGAACATCTTTCGTATTTCCATAAGGATCCCACGAGGCTTTAATATTAAACCACGCATATAGCGATGGTAAAATGGTAAGCCCCAATATTATAACAATTGCAGCCCAATGTTTTGCTACATTCCGTATGTCTGTCGTATAAATACGCCATATTTGTTTCATATTTTTAATCACCTAATCATATATTTTTTCTTTTTCCCAAATTCATACATACATTTTGCCATTATATCACTGTTTACAAAGAATTTTAAATTAAAATAATCTATACTTTCCTAATAAAGTGAAACTTCCATCAGTGGGTGTTTTCTTCATCCTCCACTGATGTTTACGGGCAGTTATCCCCCATCTATCCTCTTCGCTTTTCTCTGAATCTTGAGGTGGTGGTCTTACTGCCCGCGAATAGCGGGATAAAGTGAAACTTCCATCAGTGACGCTTTTCTCACTGATGGTTAGTTGAACCAATCGGGCTTTTACGGGCAGTTTTCTTCCCAGCTCTTCTCCATCCTTTACTGCCCGTTAATGCGGGGTAAAGTGAAACTTCCATCAGTGACGCTTTTCTCACTGATGGTTAGTTGAACCAATCGGGCTTTTACGGGCAGTTTTCTTCCCAGCTCTTCTCCATCCTTTACTGCCCGTTAATGCGGGGTAAAGTGAAACTTCCATCAGTGACGCTTTTCTCACTGATGGTTAGTTGAACCAATCGGGCTTTTACGGGCAGTTTTCTTCCCAGCTCTTCTCCATCCTTTACTGCCCGTTAATGCGGGGTAAACTGTATACGTCATTATATAATGAATACATGTCGATATCTACACTAAATGACCAATTTGGTTTTATGTTCAATAATAAAAATTATGTATGAAATGTAATAAAAAAGCAACCAATCCGTATTTTACACGGCGGTTGCCTTTCTCATTACATATTAATTTGAACTTCAACACCAAAATGATCCGATATTACATTTCGGTTCACATCATTAAAAATCACTCGAGAAGAAACAACCTGCACAGGCTGATTACTTAAAATGAGATCGATGCGTAAATTCTTCTTGTTGTCATCCCAACCAGCAATCTTTCCTTGCACAGTTGTTCCTTCGTCTTTTCCTCCTGCTAATTCATACGTGTCGTATAGACCATTTTTCATGAGATAGTTATACCCCTCATTCTGTATGCGTGCATTGTTGTTGAAGTCACCCATTAAGAACGACAACTCATTATTATCTACATGACTCAATAAATGATCTACTTGCTTCTTAAACGGCTCTTCTTCATCAATCCACCAGCCAAGATGACAAGAATAAATTGTCACCGGCTGATTATTATAGGAAACTGTTGCACTTACAATTTTTCGTGTTTTCCAGTATGTTGTATCTGTACTGTCTGATATGAAAAACGAATCGCTCTTTGTAATGGAATGCTTTGTCAAAATTGCCAAGCCTTCTTCATACACCTCATACCCAATATGAGCAAAGTCCCATACAACATCATATTTTGCGGCTCCTAGCTCTTCTAACTCCGCTTGTAATAAGCGTACAAAATTATCTTCTTTCATGTTACCGCATACATTTCTTGCCGTAATCGACTGACTTACCTCTTGCAGCGCAATAACGTCATAGTCATTTTCTTGAATTGTTTTTGCTAAATAATGAATCTTTGCAAGTTGCTCTTCTTCTTGCCATGAATGACAATTTAAAGTTAATAATTTCATTTGTTATGCACCTAAAATGTCTTGAATGTCTGACTTTAATACGTCAGCTTTTGGACCGTAAACAGCTTGTACACCTTTATCTTTTACTATTAACCCAAGTGCCCCGTTTTTCTTCCACTTTGCTTCTGGTGCAACGACATCTAAATCTTTTACTGTTACACGTAAACGTGTCATACAAGCATCTACATCCGCAATATTACCTTTTCCGCCTAATAGCTCAATAACCGCCGTTGCTAATGAACCTTCTTTTACATTTGCTGCTACTTCTTCAGTCTCATCTTCATTATCAATATAGTTACCCGCACGTCCTGGTGTTGGTATGTTAAACTTTTTAATTAAGAAGTTGAAGATTGTAAAGTTTAATCCAAAGAATATAACTGATACAACAACAAAGTTGATAAGATCTCCTATTAATCCTGCCTTTATAATCATTGGTGTACGAGTTAATAACTCAATAAAACCAAACGCATGAATACGTAGGTGAATTACATCTGCTAATGCGAATGCCAAACCTGTTGTAATTGCATACACAACATATAATACTGGTGCGATGAACATGAACATAAACTCAATTGGCTCTGTTACCCCTGTTAAGAATACAGCTAATGCTGCAGATAAGAACATTGGTTTATATTTATGACGCTTTTCTTTGTCTACGTTGCGGTACATCGCAAATGCGATACCGATTAATGATGCTGTGGAACCGATAACTTGTCCTACCTTAAAACGTGCTGGAACCACATTATTTAATAAATCATGATATGCTTTCGTATCACCATTAGCTAGTAAGTTATTTAAGTCTGTAATCCATGCAAGCCATAATGGGTCTTGACCAGCTACTACTTGTCCTGCCTTGGTACCTGTTAATATTGTGTACGTGCCGCCAAGCTCTGTATAGTTCATTGGAATCGTTAACATATGATGCAATCCAAATGGTAATAATAAACGTTCTAGTGTTCCATATACAAATGGTGCCACAACTGGCGCGCTATCCTTTGAAGCTGCAATCCAACGCCCAAATTCATTTAATCCGCTTTGAATGAACGGCCATACTAACGATAAAATAATAGCAGTGATTGTAGAACCAACAATTACTACGAATGGTACAAAACGTTTTCCATTAAAGAACGCTAATGCTTGTGGTAATTTATTATAGTTATAATATTTATTGTATAGAGTAGCTCCTAAAAAACCTGAAATAATACCTACGAATACTCCCATGTTAAGTGCCGGTGCACCAAGAACAGAAGTAAAGTAATCTTTAACAAGTAAATTTCCCGCTAAAAAGGAAGAAACTTTCGCTTTTGAATCCGCTAACATTACAGCGTTTACACCAAAAATTGCTCCTGTAATTCGGTTTGTTAATATGAATGCTAGCAAGGCTGCGAACGCACCGCCTGCACGATCCTTCGCCCAAGATCCCCCAATTGCTACAGCGAATAAAATATTTAAGTTTCCAATAATTCCCCAACCGATATCTTCCATAACTCTAGCAATCATGTGCACTGCAGATATATCACCCGCAGACATACCGATTAGTTTACCAATGGAAATCATTAAACCAGCAGCTGGCATAACTGCAACTACTACTAGCAAAGCTTTCCCAAACTTTTGCCAAAAATCAAAAGATGCAAGCTTCTTCATTTCTTTGTTCCTCCTTTTTCCAAATTACAATCCCTCATGTATAAATAATAATTGCTTATCCCCTTACGAAAACATTTTTTACGCAATCGTTTTCATAAATTTAATTTTAATAAAAACGTTTTCATATTACAATAACAATTTTATAGAAAATACAAATTTTTATGAGAAAAGATGCTGTATGAGCATCTTTCCTCCATTAAGAAATATAATACACCCTTGTTTCATAAGGCTTTAAAGTTATAGTTGTAACTACATCATGTTCTTCTACTTCGTAGTTATTTAAAAGCAAACGTTTGCATTCTAGGTTGAATGCAAACTCATCATATACAGCTTCACTCTTTGATAAATTGCTAATTACAATAACTTTTTTATTATTTAACGTACGCGTATACGCATAAATTTGTGGGTCATCTTCTAAAAGTAAATCGTACGTTCCATAAGTAAACACTTCATGCTCTTTTTTCAATGCAATCATCTTTTTATAGAAATTTAAAATGGAATTTGAATCTGCTTGCTGCACCTCTACATTAATTTCTTTATAATTTGGATTCATTCCAAACCAAGGCGTGCTTGTTGTAAAACCGGCATTTTCTACACTATTCCATTGCATCGGTGTCCGTGAATTATCACGACAAGATGCCCAAATAATCTCCATAATTTCTTGGTGAGGTATACCCTCTTCAATCTTTTGACGATATAAGTTCTTAATTGCTACATCATCATAATCTTCAATATGTGGGAACTGGACATTTGTCATTCCAATTTCTTGGCCTTGGTAAATAAACGGCGTACCATGCATAAAGAAATACATTGCACCTAAAGCTGTTGCACTTTCGCGCCAATACTGTTTATCATCCCCCCAAGTAGAAACAATACGAGGTTTATCATGATTTTCAATATACAGCGCATTCCAACCTTTATTTTCCAATCCTTTTTGCCACTTCGTTAAAACTTTTTTAAGCCCTGTAACATCAAGTTCTTTTTTCTTTTCTGCATCCCATAAGCTTAAATGCTCAAATTGGAATACCATATTAAACTTTCCTTGTTCTTCTCCAACCCAAAGCTCAGCATCTTCAATTTTCACACCATTTGCTTCGCCAACAGTCATAATATCATAATTTGAAAACGTTTTCGTTTTTAACTCTTCTAAAAGCGGCTGAATACCATCAACATTCATATGTTTATCAAAAGAAGGCACATACTTTACTCCTTTTGGATTTGGCATGTCTTTAAACCCTTCTTCTTTTTTAATATGACTAATCGCATCAACACGGAAGCCGTCAATTCCTTTATCAAGCCACCAATTGACAGTATCATATAACGCCGCACGTACCTCTTCATTTTCCCAGTTTAAATCTGGTTGCCTACGTGAAAACAGGTGTAAATAATATTGATCTGTTGCTTCATCATATTCCCAAACAGAGCCGTTAAAAATACTTTCCCAGTTATTTGGCTCTTTCCCATTTTTTCCGTCATGCCAAATATACCAATCACGTTTCGGATTATCTTTAGAAGAACGCGATTCAATAAACCACGGATGTTCATCACTTGTATGATTAATAACTAAATCTATAATGAGCCGCATTCCACGCTTATGAACCTCGTCTAATAACTGATCAAAATCAGCCATTGTACCGAATTCATCCATAATAGCTTGATAATCACTAATGTCGTAACCATTATCGTCATTTGGTGATTTATACATTGGGCAAATCCAAATCACATCAATACCCAGTTCTTTTAAATAATCTAATTTTGAAATAATGCCTTGCAGATCTCCAATACCATCGCCATTTGAATCCATAAAGCTGCGCGGATAAATTTGATAAGCTACCGCTTCTTTCCACCACGTTTTATTCATAATTCCTTCTCTCCTTTTGCATGGATTAATGCAAACGTTTTCGTAACACTATCATAACAAAATACAAAGAATTTGTAACGATAATTTTTTACATTCTTATTAAAACATCCAATTAAAAAACAATATTCATCGTTAACCTATATGTATGATTAGTCTTAAACAAAGTGAAACTTTTACTAGTGATTTATAAACTCCTCTACACGAGATTCCGTTTGTTAGTACAGTAATATACAAATTTTTTATATTTGATAACATAAAAAAGCCCTTTATAAATATATAAAGAGCTTTAATAATATAAAATCTGAAAAGGAAAATTAACATAATAATCCATTTTTTATATATTGTAATATTAACCTTGTACTTCCCTATCATCTATTATTTTGTTTTTACACAGAGATTTCTTCAAAATAAATGGGATCATGTATTGTAATTTTTTTATCTAGGACCGTGACAATACAATCATTTTTTAGTTGCTTTAACACTCCACTAACCGTTTCACGTGATGTCCCAGATATTTTAGAAATTTCAATCGTTGTAAGAGGGCATGAAATTATAATTTCTTCTCCCTCTTGTTCTCCTAAATCATTCATCAAATAACATAATGTTTGAATGACACGATCTTGCGCATTTGGAATTGTGATATTTTGGATACGTCTTTCATTTACCTTCAATATAGAAGATAACTCCTGAACAATATACATGAGCTGTTTTCGATCTGATTTCACCATGTCCTCAAAAATAGAAGTGGGGATATAGTACACATCAACATCTGTCATTGCTATAGCTGTATAATTATATGACTTATCTGTAAACATTCCACTGCAAGGAAAGATAGAGAACCGCTTTATGTAATCTTCATATAATAAATTTCCGCTTTGATTGACTCGCTCCAATTTTACAAATCCATCTAGCATAAGATATATTCTTTCTCTTGAATCACCTTCTAAAAATAAAAATTGCCCTTTTTTGTAGGTTCGCCAATAGACAAGCTCTGCTAGGCTTTTTAATTTCTTATCTGATAGATCAGCAAATAATTCAAATTGCTTTAAGTCTTCAACTATATTTCGTCTTTGCATGAAACGTTCTCTCTCTTTCTATAAAGTGAAACTTCTATCAGTTAGGGATTCTTCATCGTCCACCTATTTTTTCGCTTCTCTTTGAATCTTGAGGTGAGGGTTCCCACGAATAATGGGATAAATTATAAAGTAACATAAAGAAAGCGCCTTCAAAAATTATTCTATCATAATAAAACACTGAATTTTCCCTTTATGAATGAATACTTTATGAACTTCCTCTATATTTGTACATAAAAAGAATGAAGCATGTCACTTCATTCTTTTTATGTACAAATATTTATAGATCTTACTTGGAAATGATGGTACCAGCATTCTCTTCTAATGCTTCATATACTTTTTCTAATGAAGTAATAATCGTTTTTCGTTTTGGGTTTGTATTAACAAAATGAATAGCTGCTTGAATTTTTGGAAGCATGCTGCCTGCTGCAAATTGGTTATCTTGTATATATTGTTCTAGTTCGTCAACTGTAACATTCTCTAATTTCTTTTGATTTGGTTTATTAAAGTTTATATATACATGATCAACAGCAGTTAAAATAACAAGAATATCAGCATCTACTAATTCAGCTAATTTTTGAGCTGCAAAATCTTTATCTATAACAGCCTCAGTTCCTTTTAATCCATCGTCCGAATCTATAACTGGAATTCCGCCTCCTCCAACAGCAATGACAATATCCCCGTCCTCCACTAATGCATTAATTACTTTATGTTCATGAATACTCACTGGTTTTGGTGATGGTACAACTCGCCGCCATCCACGCCCGGAATCTTCTTTAAATGTAGCTCTTGTTGTCTCCATTAATTTTCGTGCTTCTTCTTCCGTATAAAAGGGACCAATTGGTTTTGTTGGATTTTTGAACGCCTCATCCTTTTCATCTACTACAACCCGAGTTATAACCGTTACTACATCTTTTTCTATATTGCGCTTTTTCAAAGCCTTTTCAATTGCATTTTCCATCCAATATCCAATCATCCCTTGACTCATTGCACCGCAAGTATCTAATGGCATTGCGGGGGTTTTTTCCGTTTCCGCTGCTTTTTGCTGCAATAAGATGTTACCTACTTGCGGACCATTCCCATGTGCTATAACAACATCTACATTATTTTCCATAATTTTAACTAATTGTTCTGCCGTTCTTTCCAAAGCTTCCTGTTGTGCTTGTGCAGTAGCATCCCCAGATTGTATTGCGTTTCCTCCCAATGCAACAACGATTTTTTTCTTTTCATCTTTCAACCCTCCAATTCCTTTTCAAAAGAGTTTTTAAAGAGTAATACTACCTGTAGCCAATTGATAAATTGCAAACAGTGCTAAAGCTCCAATGACTATCGAGGAGACAAGCTCGACACGAGTAAATATTTGTTTTGGACTTGTTTGCTTTTGAACTTTGTAAAAGATAAAAATTCCTGGTGCATACAGTATCATAGTCAGCAATAAATAATCTAAACCTGCTGCATAAACTAACCAAATCGCATACATACTCGCAACTAAACCAATTACGATATTTTTTGTTCGATCGTTCTGTTCAGACTGCAAACTATACTTAAATTGATAGAATGCTGAAAAAGCATAAGGAATTAAAATTGCAGAGGAAGCGAGAGAAAATGCAAAATGATAAGCTTGATCTGAAACAACAAATGTCAACAAGAAAACTTGAATCAGACCATTTGTTAACCATAATGAATTAACAGGAGCTTTATTTTTATTTTCCTTCGCAAACCATTTTGGAAATACGCCGTCTTTAGCAGCCAAATAAGGAATTTCAGATGCTAGTAACGTCCATCCTAACCAAGCACCTAATACAGAAATAATTAAACCTAAATTAATAAAGATAGCTCCCCATTTTCCGACAATGCTTTCAAATACATATGCCATTGCTGGACTTTTCAAATTTGCAACATCAGCCTGCTTCATAATCCCTAAAGATAATAGTGTCAGGAGAATGTAAATAATGAGAGTCCCTATTAATCCAATAACAGTTGCTTTCCCGACATCACTTCGACTTTTTGCACGACTCGATAAGACTACAGCTCCTTCTACTCCAATAAATACCCAAAGCGTTACAAGCATTGTACTCTTAACTTGACTTCCTACATCCGCCCAAGAAAAAGTAGCACTTTGTCCCCAGAATCCATCTAAGAAAATATCAATATGAAAAGCAAATATCCCTACAACAATAAATACAAAGACAGGTACTAACTTTGCTATTGTCGTTACTAAATTTACAAGTGCTGCTGATTGTACACCGCGTAAAATCAACATATGAACACACCATAGTAATATACTTGCTCCAATAATTGATGCTACATTTTGCCCCCCTTCAAAAACTGGAAAAAAATAACCTAGTGAAGCAAATAATAACGTACCGTAAGCTACATTTCCGAGCCAAGCGGATAGCCAGTATCCCCAAGCACTATTAAACCCCATAAAATTACCAAATCCAGCTTTTGCATAACTAAAAATTCCACCATCTAGATCTGGCCTTTTAACTGTTAAGTTTTGAAACGCTAATCCAAGTGAAACCATTCCGATACCTGTTATAATCCAACCAATAATAATTGCACCTGCACCTGCACCCTTTGCCATATCACTTGCTAGGTTAAATGCTCCGCCTCCGATCATGGAGCCTACCACAAGAGCGGTCAAAGTAAACAGTCCTAATTTCTTTTCTTCACCCATTACACTCACCTCTCTTTTATCAGATAGGAATAAACAACAGTAGTGAATGATTGTATATAAAGTGAAACTTCCATCAGTGGGGATTTGTCCATCCCTCACTGGCAGAAAGCTCTCACCAATAGCTGGATAAAGAAGGAGGAATCTCCTCCTTCTTTATTCCATATCTCCTAAAGTAGCTGCCATAACCGCTTTAATTGTATGCATTCTATTTTCCGCTTGATCAAATACTTTTGAATGCTTACTGCGGAATACTTCATCACTTACTTCCATTTCTTTTATGCCGTATTTTTCATATATTTCCTCTCCATACATTGTTTCCGCGTCATGAAACGCAGGTAAACAATGTAAGAAAATCATATTTTCATTCCCGGTCTTTTCAATCATTTTCATATTTACTTGATATGGTTTAAGAAGTTCAATACGTTCAGCAAATTTATCTTCTTCTCCCATAGATACCCATACATCTGTATAGATAACATCTGCACCTGCAACAGCTTCTTCCACGTTGCTCGTTACGATTACCCGGTCACTATATTTTTTAGCAGTATCAATGATTTCCTGTGCTGGGAATAATGATTCTGGAGTACAAATGCGTACTTCCATTCCTACCATCGAACCGCCAACTAACAAGCTATTCGCCACATTGTTACGTCCATCTCCGACGTAGACGAGCTTAACATCCTTTAATTTTCCGAGGTGTTCTTTTATTGTTAACAAATCTGCAAGTGTTTGTGTTGGATGCCACATGTCTGTTAAGCCATTCCATACTGGTACACCTGAATTGTTTGCTAGAGATTCTACTGTTGCATGTGCAAATCCACGGAACTCAATACCGTCAAACATACGTCCTAAAACTCTCGCTGTATCTTCAACAGATTCTTTTTTCCAAGCTGAATATCATTTTTACCTAGGTATTCAGGATTTGCGCCTAAATCCGTGCACGCTACCGTAAATGCACAACGTGTACGAGTTGAAGTTTTTTCAAATAAAAGGGCAACATTTTTGCCTTCTAAATAATGATGTGGGATACCATGTTTCTTTTTCTCTTTTAATTCTGCCGCTAAATCAATAAGATATAACAATTCTTCTTCTGTAAAATCTTTTTCAGCAAGAAAACTTCTTCCTTTTAAGTTTGGTTTTGTCATCATCATCATCATCATTCATCCCTACTTTCTCCTGTATTTATCCTAGATATCTTTTCGAACAATCGGCATACTCATGCAACGTGGACCCCCACGGCCGCGAGACAATTCCGAGCTTAATACTTCAACAACCTCTACACCATGTTCACGTAATAAAGCATTTGATACATAGTTGCGATCATATGTAACAACTACTCCCGGTGCAATTGCTAATGTATTAGATCCATCGTTCCATTGTTCACGAGCAGAAGCAATCGCATCTCCTCCTCCGCAAGGAATAAGAACCAATTCACTCAAACCTAATACTTCTTTTAAAGCCTGAGTTAAAGAAGTACGATGTGTGATTTTGAGAACTTCTTCACTCTCTCCTTTTTCCAAAATATAAATATTCATATTTCCTTTTGGACCTTGAATAGCTGGATGAATTGTAAATTTATCATAATCAACCATTGTAAATACTGTATCTAAATGCATAAATGCACGACATTTTGGAATCTCTATTGCTAGTACTTTCTTAATCTTATTTTGACGACTAAATAAATTTTTCGCCAAGCGTTCAATCGCTTTAGCCGATGATCTAGCAGATACGCCAATCGCAATTGTTTCTTCATTTAAGATAAGCTCGTCGCCGCCTTCAATTGGAAACTTATAATCACGATCTAACCAAACTGGTACATTGTGACTCGCAAAGCGTGGATGATGTTTAATGATATATTCCATAAACAATGATTCACGTCTCCGTGCTGGTTCTCTCATTTTGTTAATTGTTAAACCGCCACCTATACTAGCTGCTGGGTCACGAGTAAAATATAAATTTGGCATTGGATCTAAATAAAATGGGTAATGATCTTCCATTAATTCATACAGGTGGGTTTTTTTACTAGTTTCAATTTCGTTTTTACGTACGCCCCCCATAATTTTCTCAATCATTTCTTCATTTGAAAAGGAAAGTAAATATTCTTTTAAAGTCTGATATGCACCATTTACGTCAGCCTGTCCTTCTTTTAAAATACGATCAACAAATTCTTCACGAAGTTTTTTATCAACTAACGCCTCAGCTGCTAGTTTTTCTAAATAAAGAACTTCAACACCCCGATTGCGTAATGTTTGCGCAAAATAATCATGTTCTTTTTGAATAATTGGTAAATATGGAATATCGTCAAATAATAATTGTTGCAAATAATCTGGCGTTAAGTTTTCCACTTCTTTACCAGGACGTTTTAGTAAAACCGTTTGTAATTCTCCAATTTCTGAAGTAACATGTATCGGATGCTTCATTTGTTGTACCTCCTTTTAAATTCATTTGATGTCTTACAATTACATAATAAACAGAATGCACATATCGCTTTGTGAAAACGCCAACAATACTAGGTGAAATATTTCACAAATTATTTTGTAAAAAGTATAGCTAATCGTATTTTTATAAGATACTTCATCTCATAATTAAATAACTAGCTTTATATTATGTATATTAAATGTATAATAGCGTCCTATTTTATGTTAAAAATTTTTATTTCATATTAGCGGAAAGTAATTGTTCTACCTCAAAATTCAGCAAACACAAAGAAGTTAAATTAGGAAAATCCCGATTGATGAGAACTCATAATTAATAACAATAAAACCGCTCCATTAATTAAAATTTTACTGTTTCATTTTATAAAAATAAAAAAGACTGTTCTAATTTGCATTAGAAACAGCCTTCTCATTTACATAATCAAATTCAATCTACCTTTTAGAATCTCCCTATCTGCTTTTGATCGAGAAATTACAAGACATGTATCATTCCCACATATACATCCTATTTTTTCTTTCCAGTCTAAAGAATCAAATAAAACACCGATAATATGAGCATTTCCAGGCAGAGTTTTTATAATAATCAGTTGTTCTATATAATCGATTTTTACAACAACCTCTCTTATTTTTTTCTTTAGCTGTATATCTGCTCGCTGGTTCTCTTCTGTAAAAATCTTATATATTACCAGCCCTTTTGAAGAGGCTACCTTTACTAAATTTAATTCATGAATATCTCGAGAAATAGTTGCTTGTGTAACAAATACATCACGGTGCTCTAACAACTCTACCAATTTTTCTTGTGTATCTATTTCATTCTCTCTCACCAATTGTTTAATTAGTTGTTGTCTTTTCTCTTTTTTCATGAAAGACACTCCTTCTAATATTATAGCTTTATTATATCTTGCTATAATTTCCTTCTGAAAGAGACAAAGATAAATGTTGCGGAAACGTTCATATTTTTACTTTTTATAACAATTTTTTCTATAATTTATAAAAAAGAGAGCCAATTATATTGGCTCCCATTGAAATCGCTGCTGCTAATCCAAGCCCTACTATTTTTTTTATATCAATTAATCTCCTTTTAACTTTTCTATTCAACTTTATTTCAAAAAAATATTTTTATAGTTTTCGTTTTCTTTAACTACAGCAGTAACCTGTTCTTTTTTGATGGCCTTCCTGCCTAATTTCATTCTATCCAACAAAAAGCGCAATCACTATCGAGTTACATTCCAATAACATTGCACTTCTGTAAGCAAGATATGACCATCATAATGTCTTTCGTTTTCCTCAAAGCATTCCACCGCTTACAAAAAAATAAAAAGGAAGAATGATACATCGCTCTTCCTTCTATATGTTGTTATCTATATTTTTTATCATAAATAGATATATCAATTTTTAAAATAAATAATTAAATTTTGAAGTAAATACTTATTTCTCTCAATGACACTGTGTAATATACGACCAGTTATAATCCCCTTAAATTTTTAACGAAAAATAAAGGAATATGACAATTTATGACTAATTACCAAGAACAAGGTATTTTTATACACCTGGATTTCATTGGAGGGAGATGCATGATACAGGTTCAAAATCTGACAAAATCTTTTGGTTCTTTAAGCGTGCTCAAAAACGTCAATTTACACGTGCAAGAAAAAGAAGTTGTCGTCTTAATTGGTGCAAGCGGTTCAGGGAAAAGTACATTACTGCGTTGCTTAAATTTCTTAGAGCTGTATGATGATGGAGAAATTTCGATACAGGGTGAACAAATCCATCCAAAACGTACAAATCTAAACAAAGTTCGAGAAGATGTCGGCATGGTTTTTCAACATTTTAATTTATTTCCTCATATGACCTCACTAGAAAACATCATTGAAGCTCCTATTCACGTCAAGAAGTTAGACAAAACAAAAGCAACAAGCATTGCCTACGAATTGTTAGGAAAAGTCGGATTGCAAGATAAGGCTAACGTAACACCCGATCTTTTATCAGGTGGCCAAAAACAACGAGTTGCTATTGCAAGAGCACTCGCAATGAATCCGAAAATTATGCTATTTGACGAACCTACCTCAGCTCTCGATCCTGAACTCGTCGGAGAAGTACTACAAGTTATGAAAGACCTCGCAAAAGAAGGTATGACGATGATTATCGTCACGCATGAAATGGGATTTGCCCGTGATGTAGCTGACCGCATCATTTTTATGGATGACGGACAAATCGTAGAGGATGCACCTCCAGAACAGTTTTTCACCGCTCCGTCAAATAAACGCGCACAGCAATTTTTACGAAACATTATATAAACATTGGAGGAGTCTTTATGAAACGACATATGCTTAAAGTAATAGCAGCGATTGCATTATGTGCTTCTTTAGTATTAAGTGCCTGTAGTAAAGAAAGTAGCACTACATCAGCAGATGGAAAGCAAGAATTTCGCTATGCAATGAGTGGTTTATATAAGCCGTTTAACTATAAAGAAAACGGCAAGCTTGTCGGCTTTGACGTCGAAATTGGTGAGGCACTTGCTAAAAAAATGAATATGAAGGCTGTTCCTGTAACAAATCCTTGGGAAACACTCATACAAGGTCTGCAAGCAAAAAAATATGATGTAATTCTAGGAAGTATGGCCATTACAGAAGATCGTCTCAAAGCAGTTAATTTTACGAATCCATATTATCGCTCTGGGGCACAAATTTTCGTTACAAAAAATAACACATCAATCTCCTCCGCTGAAGATTTAAAAGGGAAAAAAGTAGGTGTCGTAAAAGCAAGTACATTCAAAACACTTGTTGCCAAGCAGACAGATCAAATTACAGAATACGATAGCGACATTACAGCTCTTATGGATTTAGAACCAGGACGAATTGATGCTGTTGTCACAGATCAAATGGTAGGTCTTCGTATGATGAAAGAAGGAAAATCAAATATAAAAGATGCTGGTAAACCATTATCTCTTGATGAAATGGCCATTGCAGTTCGCAAAGATGATAAAGAATTAATGGAAAAATTAAATAAAGCATTAGATGAAATCATTCAAGATGGTACGTATGAAAAAATCAGTAAAAAGTGGTTTGGTCGTAACATTCTAGGTGAGAAAGCAGAATAGATTTTTTGTGCATAAGTAGTGCCCCGCACCTTTCATTGGGGCATTGCTATCATATTCGTAAAATGAAAATCAACTCATATAGAGGTGATACTAATGATCGATATTTTCATATCTACATATCCAACGTTCCTAAAAGCAATTGTTCTGACACTACAATTAACAATAACTTCCTTATTACTTGGATGCCTAGTTGGACTATTATTTGCTTTTTTTCGTATTTCAAATAGTAAACTCTTAAATGGAATTGCGCATGTATACATTGCTATTATTCGTGGTATACCGTTAGTTGTACAAATTATGATTCTCTATTTTGGAATTACATCTGTTATTGTATTATCACCTTTTTGGGCTGGCGCTATTGCCCTTGCTATTCATAACGGTGCCTATATTACTGAAATTTTCAGAGGATCCATTCAGTCTGTGGACCGCGGCCAACTCGAAGCAGCCCGCTCTTTAGGAATGACATATCCATTAGCAATGCGACGTATTATTTTGCCTCAAGCATTTCGTTTATCTATTCCGCCACTTGGTAATCAGTTCATTATCGGCTTAAAAGATTCTTCTCTCGTTGCCTATGTAGGAATGTCTGAGCTATGGGGATCCGGGCTTTCTGAAGCTGCTGCAAACTTTCAGCAACTTGAAACATATATTGTCGTCAGCATCTATTACCTTGCACTCGTTCTTCTATTTACGTACTTCGTTCATCTTCTTGAAAAACGATTAGCACGGAAAAATATGAATCACACACAACCCGCTAAACAAAAAGAAATCCCTATGTAAAAAGCACGAACTCTTCATGAGTTCGTGCTTTTATCATTATTATATAAACATAGTTGATTCTAATAACAACATATATTTTAGCCGTTTTTTACATTTTTTACTTCTTTTACTTCTTTTATATTTTCCTCACGAAATTCAATATTCGCAGGATCTAATCCATTCCCTAAAGAGCCATATAAATGCGCTTTATGCGGATCAATTAACTCGCTACCTTGGTGGTACACACGCGGTGTATTCCAAAGTGTAGCTAATGCTTTCCCCATCGGCATTTCATGATAGCGCTCTGGCCACATTTCTTTAATTTTCTCTTTTACTAATGGATAGTATTTTGAGCTCATACCTGGGAACAAGTGGTGTTCTGTATGATATGAGAAATTAAAATGTAATACGTCTACCCAGCGCGGCACTGTTACTGATAAACAGTTAGCAAGTGGATCATTTACAGGAACAATCGGGTTCAAACGGTGATTTGTTGCGATATATCCCATTACAATAGCGTTTGCAATTAATAATGGAATAACATAAGCAAAAAACCATTTTGCAGGACCCATAATAAACAATAAACTAATCCACACTGTCCATGGTAAAAGAAGCTGGAACCATACAGATTTTTTATTCTCTGGTTTAAATTCCTTTATAAAAAGAGCGAACATACGAGACGAATGCACTGTAAATTGAAGCGTTAACGATAGAAAGCTAAAGAAAGAACGAACATGCAACGGCATGCGATATACCCAACGTAAAAATTTGCTTTTCTTAAACTTCTCCATCGTTGGCCACGCATCCGGATCATTCTCCTCATGCTGTGTATGCACATGGTGAGTCAAATTGTGCCACTTTCTCCACAACTTTGGTCCAGTTGATAGTGGCAGAAACGCAATTGCTCCAAGAAAATCTCGCAGCCAAGCTTTTCTTACTACTGTACCATGTAAAATTTCATGTCCAAGAAATCCCATAGATGCAAAACATAATCCTAGAACGATTGCAATTCCAAGATTAGCCCACACGTTCAAATCTAATAAACCAATTGTCAAAAATCCCGCTATCGTAATAAGTAAATAGGCTAGTCCACCAAACAAACGAGTTGGGACTGGTTTAAATGCCTTCTTTGGCAAATGCGGTGATACACGTGCTGCATACCATCCAAACGTATGAAGATCCTTCATTCTTTTGCCCCCTTTTCATGCCGCGCTTACGCACCCTGCATACATCGATTGTCGTTTCCAGATTGATATTACTATTATTATAAAATTTTCTTTCCCAAAGAAAATTATGCTCACTTAATCTTACAATTATTATTCATTGAAAAATATTTCTCTTTTTACTCTTTATCAACCTTTCCACTAGATGAATCATATCAGTAGACTTTCTATATTGTCAACAACTTTTATGACCTAGTAATAAAAGTTGGTTATATTTTCATAATCACTTCCTATGTTACTAAAGAAAAAATGCTTATTTACCAACATTTACACTCCATACCAATTCTTCATCACCTTGTTACCAAACACTTAATTTTGTGAAGGATACTATACTTAACCCTATTTGTCCTGTGTTATGTCAAGAAAATTAAAACAAAGAATCATATACAGAATCTCTGTTAATTTATTATTTTAAAATAATTTATTTTTGACACATGAAATTTTGGTTATTGGAAAAATTAAGTAAAAGAAAATGATTAGAATACGAGGTGCATTCATATGGAACATGAACAACTTCCAAGATTTCCAGAACCATATTGGCGGGATTCTACTAGCTTTCCTACTTTCCCAAAGCTAACTGAGAACATAAAAACAGAGGTTGCCATCGTCGGAGCAGGTATCACTGGCATTACAACAGCGTACTTACTTGCCAAAGAAGGAATCAAAGTTGCATTAATTGATGCCGGAAATATTTTAAACGGAACAACTGGACATACAACTGCAAAGATTACAACCCAACACGATCTTATTTACGATGAACTAATTAGCAATTTTGGGGAAGAGAAAGCCAGATTATATTACGAAGCAAACGATAAAGCACGGCAATTTATAAAAGATACCGTACAACAGCACAATATCCAATGTGATTTCACAGAAGAAGATGCTTATCTCTATACGAATTCAACCGACAATCTACACAAGTTAACGAAAGAATTAGAAGCATACAAAAAGCTTAATATCCCTGGCGAATACATAGAAAGTATCCCGCTTCCAATTCCTATCAAAGCGGCACTTGTTATAAAGAATCAAGCACAGTTTCATCCGCTTCGCTATTTAGCAGCGCTTGTCGAACAATTCATTGAAGCCGGCGGTGTTATATACGAAAACACAACTGCAGTTGATGTGGAAAAAGGATCTTATCTGCAAGTCATTACAAGAGACGGACATCGAATCACCTGTGGTTATGTCGTTTCTTGTTCGCACTTTCCGTTTTATGATGCGAACAGCTTTTTCTTTGCAAGAATGTATGCAGAGCGCTCTTATGTCCTCGGTGTAAAAACAAAACAAGAATATCCAGGAGGAATGTATATAAGTATTGATAATCCGAAGCGTTCCCTTCGCTACACAACAATGGGTGATGAAAAATTGGTGTTAATTGGTGGTGAAAGCCACAAAACAGGACAAGGCATTAACATGATGAAACATTACGAAGCACTGCAAGCATTTGGCGAAGAAACCTTTGGCATAGAAGAAATTCCATATAGATGGGCAACGCAAGACTTAATTACACTCGATAAAGTTCCTTATATCGGACACATCAATGAAAATAATCCTAACATTTTTGTCGCAACAGGCTACCGTAAGTGGGGGATGACAAATGGAACTGCGGCAGCTTTATTACTAAAAGCGTCCATTATGAAAGTCGATAGCCCATATAAAGAACTTTACGCACCATCACGATTCCATACAAATCCAGATATAAAAACGTTCGTCATTCAAAATCTCGACGTAGCAAAACATTTAATTGAAGGAAAACTGGAATTTGCGCTTCGTAAACCAGAAGATCTCGTAAATGGAGAAGGATCTGTCGTAAGAGTAAATGGGAAACGTGCTGGTGCTTATAAAGACGATGACGGCAAACTTCACATTGTCGATACAACTTGTACACATTTAGGCTGCGAAGTGGAATGGAATAGTGGTGATTGCACGTGGGATTGCCCTTGTCATGGTTCGCGGTTTTCGATTCAGGGAGACGTGATTGAGGGGCCGGCTGATAAGGCGTTAAAGAGAATTGAAGATATGTAGTACTGTTAATGTACAACCTTTACCAAGGAAGAGCACCAATATTATCGGTGCTCTTTCCAGCTTTGATGTAGCATATCCCGAAACAGTATATTCAACTGCTCAATATCTATAACTGCCTTCTTTTCTAAACTCTTCACATACTCCTCGTAATACGTAATCTGTCCTTCTAAAAATTCATTCAATGTCGCAATTCTTGGTCCAACATCCAGCTCGATACCTGCTTTTTTCTTCTCAAGCAATTCCTCAATTTCTTTCAAAAGGTCTGCATCCAAGGCTAATCCATTCACTAATCTTTCAAACTCAATAGGCGGCAATGTCCCTTTCTCTTCTAACCATCTGCAAGCTAATATCGGACGTAATACATAAAAGTATTTCTTTAGCTTTACTTCTTCCCCTTGCAAAAACGTGCGATAGTTTTTAGATGCCATATGTAAATAATGATAGATCGTTGCTTTTAGATCAAAATGATTGCTCATTTCCTGCAAACGCTCCGGAAGATTTGATTTCTTAACGTATACAATTGGCGAAAGAATCCACTCTAACAAAGCTGGATTCGATTTAGAAAATAACTGTAATGCTTTACGGAGTTCCCAGCCACTTATATCAAGGGCATCGCTGATTGGATACTCAATAACATCCCGCTTTTGCTCAATTGATAAGTACCAGTCCATTCGATGTACGTATACAAAACGGACATCATAGTCACTATCTTTTGATGGAAATCCCCACGCCCTGCTTCCGGATTCAACAGCGAAGAGAATCTTTACGTCATTTTCGCTTTCAATTCGTTGTAGCTCTAATTGAATTTTTTCTCTCATATTTATCACTCTCATTTTTCTATCATTTCCTCGGAAATTCGACACCGAATCCAAAACACCTGCCTTTAGTATGGCATCTGCGATAACATACATATACAAATTCCCTATGTATGTAGTAAATATCAATGAAGAAGATTCTTCATTTCTCAACTATACCTTCAAACACCACTCCTAAAAAACACTATTACATGTCATTTCCTCGTTAAGCAGGATAAGATCTCAAAAAAATAACCCCTTGGAAGCCAAGGGGTTATTTTTGCTCTTGTGCTATTTTCTCTGCAATCCGTTCAAACTCAGCTTGAATTTCATCTTTAAACGAATCCACTTTGTCAAAATCCATCGCTGTAATATAAATTTTCTCTAATTTGTCACGTACAGTTTTTGCTTTCGCTAAATAGGACATCGCTTCATTCATTTTTTCTCTATAGCGCCTTGATACATCTTGAATTTCTACTGCATATTTCTCATCTGTTCCCGGTGCAATAATGAGCTCATACATATCAATGATTTCATCACTCTCACGGGTTGGAAAATATTCATGAGGTGCTGTACTATCAAAAATTGCAAAGCCAAGCTCTCTTACAATAACCATATCAAGACTATTTGGATCAAAGCCGCAATGATATATCTCAACATCGAAGCCCTTCTCTTCAGCTGCCGCTGCTAATTTTTTTAACATCGTCGATTTCCCAGAACCAGGACGCCCTTTTATAAAATAACGCTTCGGTACATCTTCCGTTAAATTTGGAACAAAATCAACTGCTCCTTTTGGCGTTGCGGCTCCTAAAAAACGATGCTTCACATTTGCTTGTTTCGTACACGTTTTATCACTAAAAAATTGCTGTATGAGCTGTTCTGTCAGCTCATTTGCTTTTTCAAAATCAATATGATCAATATAAAACTTCTCCCACTCATCATGAATCTCTAGCGCCGTCTTAAAACACGCATAAGCTGACTGAAACGCATTGCTCGCTTCTGATGTATAACGCATAATCTCATCTTTATGCGCCCCAAGTTGAGTAGAATCCCAAGCTACACCTAAGTTTACATACTCTTCTACAACGCCTGGCGCTTTCGGTTCAATAACATGCGGCGCTGTTCCATCAACAATTCCAACTTGTAATGACGGAATAATCACACCATCAATCGAATTATTGTCAGACGAACAATGTAAAAATTCAATATCATACCCTTTCTTCACCCACTCACGACCAATCAGCTTCATAAGCGAAGATTTTCCTGTTCCAGGTCCACCTTTTAAAATAAACAACCGGTCTAATCCCGTTAAGTTCTCTTCAAATAAACTGTAAAATCCCCTTGCTGTATTACCGCCAGCATAATAATTTTTTATATTTCCTGTCACTGCCTTTCACTCCTTTGTAAGCAGTTTCACTACATAAGCTACAATATGCAAACAGGAAAGAATAGGTGAATACCCATCTCCAATTCAAAAAAGAGAAACTCATAACAGTTCCTCTTCATCTTGAATCATAGTAATTGCATCAATACAGATCGGAGGCATTTCATAAAATTCACCCGTCACTGCATCTTCAACAATGTAGCTTTTTTGATTTTTACGGATTTCTATATCATGTAATGTTACTATCGATTCATACGTTAGTTTCATAGTATTTACCTTTTTTATTTACATTTTTATTCCTACCATGGCCAGTTGCACCACCAACATCCTGTCGTTTTTACTTTTTCTAACTTGCGAATTTTCATATTTACACCTCCTTTTAATGATATGCTTACTCTACAATATTTCCACTTGCATATACTCTCGGATACATTAAATAACTTCCAACATCATCTATTATCGTAAGTGAAATATAAGTGCCAAAACAAATGCATTTGATTGAAAATTCTTTATTTTTTCCAGAAAGATAATACATCACAGGTAATAACAAGAGCATAATAATATAAAACCACAGTCCCATAAAACTTATATGTTTTGTGCCACTTTTTATAACATAGACTGGAAAAATATAATTATATAGAAAATCATATAATATAAAAATCGAATAAAATAATGATATAAACCATTTCATAGCTTGTTTCTCTTCATTTTTAAAATTGGAACATATTATTAATTTTCACATATCTTACGACACTAGCCGTACGTACTCTAAGAAGTGTATGTTATTAATTTAAATATGCAGCTACACAGTTATCGTAACCAACATAATATTTCGTCATTTATCGACATTTTCCTCTATTTATAAATGAAATATTTTCTAAATAAAACAGATTGTCCCCTCTTTAACAATACTTTTACACTTTATTTACTCATAATTATGTATAAAAAAGCTCTTCTTTCACCGTTTGAAAGAAGAGCTTTTTTATACATATATTTATCCCGCATTAACGGGTAGTAAGTAGTAAGACCCCCACTGATGAAAGTTTCACTTTATTTTACCTCTACTGCTGGCAGCATAACTTTTACCTTTGTTCCGATACCAAGTTTGCTTTCAAATACAATCTCACCTTGATGTTCTTCAATAATTTTGTATGTAACCATTAATCCTAAGCCTGTTCCATTTTCTTTTGTCGTATAGAAGGCCTCACCTATTTGATCTATTTTTTCTTGATCGATTCCGCATCCTTCATCAGTAACACTCACTACAATTTGATTATCATGAACTACATTTGCTTCCACAATAATATTACCGCCATTTGGCATAGACTCTATCGCATTTTTAATAAGGTTAAGAAATACTTGTTTCATTTGTTTCTCATCACATTGTATAGACGGTAATGTTTTATCAATCATTGTCGAAATGGTAATGCCGTATTGCAAAATCGGCTGTTCTACAATATAAATCACATAAGATAAAATATCTTTTATATTATGTAATTTATATTCTCTCTTTTTCGGCTTTCCAAGAACCATTAATTCACTAACAATCGTATTCATACGCTCAATTTCTTGCACCATAATGTTATAATACGTGGCATCTTCAGGATGTTTTTCTCTCTGCAATTGTGTAAATCCTTTTAATGCTGTTAATGGATTACGGATCTCATGTGCAATCGTAGTCGCCATTCTTCCCACGACTGCTAGTTTTTCAGCTTGCTGCGCTTCTTCAAATATTTTTGTAATAGTACTTACATACGATTTGAAACGTGTTAACAAAATAAAGGATATGATTGCGAGAATCGCACATAATACGATTGGAATAATAACCGTTGATATATGTAAGATAACCCCTAAAAGGGCATATTTCCCAATCATACCGAGCGAGACTAACCAAAAATATCGTTTATTCACAAAAAGGGGCGAAAACAGAACAAGAAACTGTTCTACCGCATTCCCACTTGCAAATTTTTGTGGGGACCCTAGATAAATCATTATACTATTAAGTAAATCAATAAAGGTATATCCGAAAAATATGATGTATTTTACAGCATACGGATTTTTCTTTTTTATTAAGTAAATTCCAATCGGCAATAACAGTAACATGAAAATATGCATTCCAAATCCTAATCCACCTTCTGGAAAACCGATTGGTCGATTATCTATTTTCATTGCCGGATAAATAAAATAATATATGATATCATAAGAGAAAAAAATAATATAAAACAAACTTAAAAAAAGCTTTAATGCTTTAATTTCCTCTTGTATGAGCATATGAGCTTTGTCCACGCTAAAACTCCTTTATACATAGCATCAATTTTATATACTACTTGTTATTTTATAAGAAAAAAACAAATTTATGAAACTATTCTTCCTAACATAGATTGTTATTCATTAAACAAATTTTGTTTTCTTAAATACCTTATTGATTCCCTCAACATAAGAGTGACAACGCATTAATAAAATATAAGCCCACCAATACTACAGTAGAGATAATCATTGTCATCAAAGCATTCGGGTGTTGAGATACAGCAATAATTACACTGTACTTTATAACGTTAAAATCCCAAAATACCTTTTACTCATAAAAAGAGGAACAAAGAAAGTTAACACAACTTCTACAAAGTTTCCACTTCCCAATTCAGCATCATCTCTCAAATACATCCACACGTTACAGAAAATGTATCCAAATAAATATTCTATTAAATATACATATTTCACAACATGTAGGATTTCTTTCTTTACACAATATATGCCAAGTGATAATAAAAGTAAAATAAACATACACAAACTTATATTAAAAAGGACATTCCTTATATTAAGATTAATTAATGTAAAATGCTATTCTTGCAAAATAATATAAACAAAATTAAACACCCCTAAAAATAACTTGGCACTTTTCATTTCTTCTTCAAATAATATAGTATTTGGATTCACCTTAAACTCCTTTACATGCTTATATAATTGAGAATAAAAAATGTTTCCAATGTTTTATTATATCGATAAAAAAATAACCTACAATCCTATTTTAAAAATAAAAAGGAAGACTCTTATCTAATTCGTTGCATCCACAATTAGAAACAGTCCTCTCTCTTCCACTACTTTTAAATAAATTTTTCATTCTCTTCATACATAAGTTTACCTGAAGCAGGATAATCTTTCTGAATCCTATTTAATCAAGCCTTTTTTCTTCTATGACTAAAATCATGTATTTTAGTTTTAATAATTGATTCATATTTTCTAAGTATACTAGTCCTAGTCCTCATCTTTCACATCTATATCTTCAGGGATTGGTTCACTTAATATTTCTTCTACTAACTTTTTATATTTTTCCATTTGTTCTAAGTGCGTATTAAATTGCTCTTTATTCAGCAAGTACTGTTCTCCATCATGGACAGCACGAATGCGTTTTTGTTGAATTAAGCTTTCAATATACGATTCTGGCATACTTAAAAATTCAGCTGCTTCTTTTATTGTTAAATACAATCTTTTCAGTCCTTCCCTATATAAACGAAGTAAATGAAATTACTCCTTTTTATTAATCAATTCGCCTTCCGTTCGTATAAACTTTACCACACCCAATGCATATTTGGGAGATAACAATGCAGATATATGTTCAAATTGTATTCTATATAAATAAAAGATTAGGGAAACCAATCCCTAATCTTTTATTATGGATGAATTTTATTTATCCCGCATTAACGGGCAGTAAGACCCCCACCTCAAGATTCAGAGAAAGCGAAGAAGCTAGGTGGAGGATAACTACCCGTAAAAGCCCGATTCGATTGGTTCAACTAACCATCAGTGGGGGATGAAGCCCCCACTGATGGAAGTTTCACTTTATTTTTGGCCGTACGTCTCAAACTTCTTCGCTAATACAGCCATTTCTTCCTCTGGCAATAGTTTCGGTTCTCCAATACATTTCGTTTGATAATAAATTTGCGCACAAAATTCTATCTCTTCTGCGACTGTAAACGCCATTTTAATATTATGTCCCCCTGCAATTAGTCCATGATTCGCAAGTAAAACAGCGCGGCGATCTATCATTTCTTCATAAGCTGCTTCTGCCAATTCTTTCGTACCGAATGTTGCATACGGTGCACAGCGCACATTTGGACCTGCAAAAGCTACTAAATAAGAAACAGCTGGAAGCTCCCAACCTAATGATGCGATTGTCTTTGCATATGGAGAATGCGTGTGCACAAGTGCATTCAAGTCGTCTCTTTTTTGATAATAAATGAGATGCATATCAAGTTCACTAGATGGTCTTCTTGTTCCATCAATAACATCTCCATTTAAATTCAGTACAACCACATCTTCAGGCGTTGTCTCAAAATACTCTAATCCGCTTGGACTCATCGCAACTAGGCCTTGTTCACGATTAAAAATACTAATATTACCGCCTGTCCCCTTTGTTAGTCCGCTTGTGATTAATTTCTTTCCATACTCTACAATTTCTTCTCTCTCTTTTTGTAGTAACATATACATCCTCCTCAACGGGACACTTGTTATGGCTAGTTTGCTATAATAACCGGTATTCCATATTTTTCATAGCTTGTAATACATTCTTGCTGCATCGGTGTAAGTGGTACGAGTTCATCTGTAATAATTTTTGTAATGCACTGTTTATCACAGACTTCAAAGAAAGCAACCTTTCCAAGCTTCGTATGATCCACTAGAACGATGATTTCACTTGCCTTATTCAGCATCGCCTGCTTCGCTTCCCCTTCATCTATTGCCGTATCTGTTAAACCTTCATGGAAGCTTAGCCCTTTACTTGAAATAAAAACTTTATCAATATAAATTGATTGAAGATATTGCTGTAAGGATGCCCCCATGATAGACAATGATTTTCCTCGTAAAAAGCCGCCAAGCAAAATCACTACAATATGAGGCGCATCTGCCAGCTCTATTGCAATGCTCAAGTTATTTGTTACAACTGTAAGGCGTTTACGGTCTTTAATGAACTTACTTACCTCAAGCGCAGTTGTACTTGCATCAAAAGCTATTACATCACCATCTTCAATGAGCTTTGCGGCTTCTTTCGCAATAGCCATCTTTTCTTGCTTATTACTGTTTAACCGCTCTTCCATGGAAGCTTCATATACACGCTTCGTTTTCAGCTTTACACCGCCGTAGACCCGGATAACCTTACCATCCTTTTCTAGCCTCTCTAAATCCCTTCGTATCGTCATTAATGACACTTGAAAGACATCACTTAAATACGAAACATCTGCGTATTCCGTCTTCTCAAGCATCTCAATAATTTTATTTCTTCTATCTGCTGGTGAATTAGACATGATAATCGATCCTCTTTTATTTATTTTCTTATATGTCTAATATGCAAAGTTTATTATTGCTGAAATAACTTTTTTAAGTTTTCCGCAAACGGTGGACGTACAATGCCCTTCTCTGTAATGATTGCTGTAATATTCTCATGCGACGTTACATCAAATGCCGGGTTATACACCTTGCTATCTTGCGGTGCTGAATATTGTCCAAAGCGGTTAATAACTTCAGAAGCATCGCGCTCTTCAATCGGAATCTCTTTGCCTGTTGGTGTTTTCAAATCAATTGTTGGTGTCGGCGCTGCTACATAAAATGGAATGTTATAATACTTTGCTAAAATGGAGACTCCTAACGTTCCAATCTTATTCGCTACATCACCGTTTGCTGCCACGCGGTCACATCCGACAATTACTGCATCAATTTTCCCTTGTGACATTACCATCGCTGCCATATTATCGGTGATGACTGTTACATCGATGCCAGCTCGCTGCAGCTCTAACGCTGTTAGTGTAGACCCTTGTAATCTCGGACGCGTCTCATCAGAATAAATTTTTAAATCCCAACCTTTTTCCTTCGCTAAATACATCGGTGCTGTTGCAGTTCCGTATTTTGTTGTCGCCAAAGCACCTGCATTACAATGCGTTAACACACCCATACCATCTTGAAATAACGTAAGCGCATGTTCACCAATTTGACGGTTAATTTCCTCGTCTTCCTTATGAATCATCTTTGCTTCTTCTAACAATCTATTTTTCAAATCTTTAATAGATAAATGAACATTTTCTTTTGCGGCGTTCTCCATTCTCTCAAGCGCCCAAAATAAATTTACAGCTGTCGGTCTTGAAGTCGCTAAATAAGCACATACTTTTTCAACTTCATTTATAAACAGCTCTATTGAATTTTCCGGTACTTCTTTTACTCCTAAATACACACCGTAAGCTGCTGAAACCCCAATCGCTGGTGCACCGCGCACCTTCATCACTTGAATCGCATCCCATACGCTCTCTGCTGTTGTAAAAGATTCATAGACAACCTCATTTGGCAATAAAGTTTGGTCTAATAAAACTAAAGCTTCATCTTTCCATTGAATCGGTATTAATTGCTCAGACATAATCTTCTCTCCTTACTTTGTGTTAAGTGACAGTGCTTGTGTTTTTAACGTTTGTAAAAAATCATTGCCTGTTTTGTGCGTACTTGCCTGTAAAATAAACAACTTCGCAGCTTGCAAACAAATGCGTTCTGCTCTAGCACGAGCTTCTTCATCTGCAATAGATATGATATCCTTTACTTTTGCTAAACCAACAATGCGGCGAATTAATTCAAGACCAGTAATAGCCGCTGTATCTTCTAGCACAGACTGTAAATACCAACGACTAAATCCTTCTTCTTTTGCCATAATGTCTGTAACATGCGCATTCCAAGTTTCTAAGAATTTTACTGAAAACAGATCAATTACATCCGTAATCGTAGACTCCAACCAGTCCATATAAGCATCTTTTTCTATCCCAGAAACCATTGTCGCATCCGCATTTGCCCATGCAAATATTAAGTTTGCCACAACATTCCCGATGTCATATCCCATCGGTCCATAAAACGCGAATTCCGGATCAATCACCTTTGTAGAATCTTTTCTTACAAATACAGAACCAGTATGCAAATCTCCATGCAGCAAAGCTTGTGCATTTGTCATAAACGAAAACTTCAGCTTCGCCACTTCCATGCGAAGTGCGTCATCACTATATATATGCTCTCGAATCCAGCCTTCATTTAAAGAAAACAGCTCATTTCTTTTGTTATGATCTGTAAACGGCTCAGAGTACACAAGATCTTCTGTAATCTCACATAACTCCGGATTTATATAATTCTTCACTAACTCCTTTTTCTCTTTATGATTCATTACCACATCTGATGTTAATAGCAATGTGTTGACCATAAAGGTCGTTAAATCATCTGCAAGCTTTGGAAAGATTTGATGATTCATAAGCGCAGTACGAAGAATCGTATGATCTGACAAATCTTCCATCACACAGCAATTCATTACATCATCATACAAATACACATTCGGCACGAGCTTTGGCGCCAGCTTCCCCTCTAGCTGGAGCACATCTGACTCAATGCGAATACGATTCGTAGATAATTTAAACTCATCAGAAATACGCGCCGTATCTCCTGCTTGCTTCACAATAACAGAAGTTCCCTTCTCTTCATCCCAAACACGGAACACATAATTTAAATTGCCATCCCCAATTTCCTTGCACCGCAAACGCTGTGCGTCCTCGAACATCGATAACTTCTCCATCACATACGGTATTACATCACTAGATTCCATTAAAAAATACTTCGTGAACTTAGACATGGTTTCTCCCTCCACACTAAATGTAAGCGTTTTCTAAAAACCGTAAAAATAATAGATTGATAGTATTTTATTCAACCTACGATATGTTCTTTTTGTATCATATTTTGTTCGAAACGAACATCTAGTTTTTATTATAGCTTGTTAAGGAGGGGAGTCAACATTTTCCTATATAAAACAAAAAGCTCTTTATGTATCCAAAAGCTTCTTGTTCATTTTTTTAATATAAGAAGCAGGCAATCCATCTTGTAACAGCTGCTTCATCATTTTCATATAAGGGTTAATATGCTTAAAATATTTCTTATAGGATGCGCATAAATAATTTAACGCTGGTTCATTTTGATTTGAAACTAAAAATCTATTTTTAGGACATTCTCCATGACAAGCGAATCGAACCTCGCAATCTCTGCACACTTTTGGAAGAGTATCTCGCTTCTTTTTGCCAAAGGCAAGCAGTGATGGCAAATTCATTATATTTGCTAAACCATCTGTAATATTTCCCAATCGATATTCGGGATAAACGTAATGATCACAGGAAAACATCTCACCATTATGTTCCATAGCTACCGTCCGGCCACACTCTTCCCCAAAAATACAGATCGGTGACGGGATTCCTATCCAGGAAGCTAATGCCCATTCAAAATTCATGACATAAACCGATCCTACATCATGCTGAACCCACTCATTAAATATTTGAATAAGGAACTCTCCATACATTTCTGATTCTACTGTCCAAGGAGTTACTTCTTGCTCCGTTTCTTCCATTAACAAAGAAGGAGGAGTTGCATGGCGCAGGGAAAACTTTGCAGCCTCTTCATTCACTTCTCTTTCTACAATCGGGATAAACTGTATATATTGAATGTCTTGCTGCTTAAAAAAATGATAGATTTCTAAAGGTTTATAAGCGGAATATCTCGTAACGCAAGTCAGTATGTTAAATGCTACGCCATGTTTCTTTAACATAGCAATTGCCTTCATTACGAATTCAAATGTAGGTTTCCCTCCACGGTCAATCCGGTACATGTCATGAATATGCTCAGGTCCGTCTAAGCTCAGACCAACTAAAAAATGATGAGCTGAAAAGAATTCACACCAACTATCATTTAATAATGTTCCATTCGTTTGAATTGTATTTGTAATTTGTTTACCATCTGCATATTTTTTTTGAAGAGCTACAGCCTTGCGAAAGAAATCTAAGCCCATTAATGTTGGCTCCCCTCCTTGCCAAGCAAAGACAATTTCTTGTGTGTCCTGGGAAGCGATATACTGTTTAATATATGATTCTAAAATTTCATCAGACATTCGGAAGGAATGATCCTTAGGAAAATAAGCTTCCTTTTCAGTGTAATAGCAATACTTACAATCTAGATTACACATCGGGCCCGTCGGCTTAGCCAAAATATGAAAACTGGTGTGCTTACCCATTTTATTACCTCTTTTCTCTAGAGGGATAATATCAACCTTTACAAGTCATTTACAGATAAATAATCGTTCCGTTTAGATTAATGTAAATGGAATCTCTTTTTTCAAAGACTGGCTATATTTTTGATCATCTTGAAATTTAATAACCGCTCTCTCTATTTGCCCACTAAACGGAAATTCTGGCACTGGATAGTTAGTGCTCACGGCTGTTAATCGATCCCGGCCTATATCTAATCCCTCAGTAGAAATAAGAAATGGTAATGTGCGAGGCATATAAAGTGTGCCAACCTGTTGACCGTTGATATAAAGAATACCCGTTCCTTCATTTAACATCCCTTTTTTAAATTCAAATCGTATAGTTGAATACCCAACAGGTACTTCAACAGAAGATTGCATTTTATAGACAGTGCCAACATAATTATATTCATAAAATAAATAGTTATCTTTTATATATAATGTATAACCACTTGAATGATTACCATGAGCAATCAATACACCTTCTGTTGTATGAGTTGAACGAAAGATTGGAACTGTAATGGAATAAGAAGAAAATGTTATTTGAGGAGCAGCACTTGTTGGCAAATGAGCCATACCGGGATAGAAAATGAACGTTGTTCTCCCCTCCTGCAAGCCTTCATACCCTTTTCTAAATGGATTGTCACTTAAGGGTAAAACACCATACTTCGTAGCTTCCTCCCACCATATTGCTTGAAGCTCTTTCAATTTTTCTGGATACTTTTTTGCTAGATTGTACTTTTGCGAAAAATCTTGATTTACATTGTATAATTCCCAATGATCTTCCTTATAAGGTATACCTGTTTCATGATAGGTAACGGCAACCCAGCCATCTTGCCAAATAGCCCGGTGTCCGATCATTTCAAAATACTGTGTTTTTCGCTTTGATGGAACATGCGGTTCTGTAAATGTATCCAGCATGCTCAAACCATGAAGCGGCATCTGCGGAACACCTTCATATACTTGAGGAGCCGCAATGCCTAGAAGGTCTAATATAGTCGGAGTAATATCAATAGCATGATAAAATTGGGAACGAATTGATCCAGGGTCTGGAATACTGTGAGGGCATTGGATGATGAGCGGGACATGTGTCCCCCCAAAAAAAGTATTTTGCTTATAATATTTAAAAGGTGTATTACAAACTTGTGCCCATCCCTTAGGATAATTCGGGCTTGTGGAAGGTCCTCCTATTTCATCTATATGAGCAAACATAGCATCCACACTTTCCTGGATTCCGTTAAAGTATGCCGAATCATTAATGGAACCATTCCAATTTCCTTCCTGACTGCCTCCGTTATCAGAAAGTAAAACAATTATAGTATGATCTAGCTTGTTTTTTGATTTTAGGAAATAGAGTAGCCTGCCAATTTGCTGATCTGTGTGTGTTAGAAACCCAGCATACGTCTGTTGGAATTTGATAAACAATTCTTTTTCTTTCGTTGTTAGTTCAACCCATGGCTTAATTCCTGGATTGCGTTCAACGAGTTCTGTATAAGGCGGAATAACTCCCATTTCCTTTTGTCGCTCGAATCGCTCTTTCCTTATCTCATCCCATCCTTTATCGTAAACTCCCTCATATTTTTCTATAAATTCCCTTGGTACTTGATGAGGCTCGTGCTGTGCCCCGAAGGCTAAGTACAGAAAGAACGGCCGATCCGGAGTAACAGAAATATGATCAGTCAAAAATTCTAGGGTTTTATCAACTAGATCCTCTGATAAATGATAATTAGATGTATCCGGCTTCTGTACACGATGATTGTCGTATACTAAATCCGGTGCATACTGATCCGTCTTAGCTAATAAAAAACCATAATATCGTTGAAAGCCTTTTGAGAGTGGCCAATTTTCAAAAGGTCCGCTTGATGCTGCTTCATGCCCAGGAACCAAGTGCCACTTTCCAACCATATATGTAGCCATCCCATTCAGCTTTAAGATTTCAGCTAAAGTGGCAGCAGCATCTGAAATTCTCCCTCGTTTATTAGGGTATTGAGGTCCCCAATCTAGTTCAGTTATGAATCCCACCCCCACAGAATGGCAGTTACGGCCTGTTAAAAGACAAGCGCGAGTAGGAGAACACAAAGGAGTTACATTAAAATTATTGTAACGCAGGCCATTTTCAGCTAATGAATCAATATTAGGTGTTTCAATCTCTGAACCAAAGCAACCTAAAGCTGAGTAACCCACATCATCTAGAACAATATATATTACATTGAGCGCAGATTTTTTATTGGAACTTTCAAGTCCTGTCCTCAATCCCATTACCATCTTTCCTTTCATACTGACAAGGTTTGTAAACAATGGATTATATATTAAGTAATTTATTAAGGGGACACTTTTATCATGAATACTCTAGTTAAAAAGAAGCTACAAAAATGATGAATTATATCATCCTTGTAAAAAAGTTCTCTCTGTCAGACATCATCAAAAAACATTTATCATACAAAAAGAAGTTTCACTTTATCGATTTAACATCACCTTCTAATACGCTAATCGATATATCAAAAACCGCTCATTTAAATTTCGTTCATACAATCCCGGCAGTATAACTTCCTCTTTCAATTCAAACGACGTTTGGTTATCTAAAAAATAAATATAATCTTCTGATGGATAATACAAAACCAGCTCTACTTCCCGTTCTACTTTTTCCACCGAGAGTAATATGTTATTGACCACGTTCATAAACACTTGCACTGAAAACGGATTAAAAAAATAAAATTTATTATCAAATGGATCAATCTCGTACTCTTGCGCCAAGCAACAATGAAAATAAATTTTATCTTTACTTTTTTTAGTCTTCCTCAAATAGCTATCTCGATTTTCCAGTGCTTCTTGATAGAAAGTCTCGTTCATTTCTACCCCTACTACAGATGCATGATAGAAATGATGAATATAAAAATTTAATCGCCCTTTCCCACATCCAAAATCAACAACTCGATCACTACTTTTCAGTTCATACTTATTAAACAACTGTTCTAATGCAAGATATGGTGTCGGTTCATAACGATGATAATGCAAAGACTCGTAGAATCCCTTTTGTTCTCCTACTGTTTTTATGTTTAATACTGCATCATAATATTGTTCGTTCATTTGTTGCTCCTTCTCTCTAAAAAAAGAATCCTAATAAAATTAGGATTCTACTTATCATTCTTTTTTAATCAAGCCACACATCATATTCACAAATTATATCAGACAAAACATGTGTGGTATTGTAAAAACTGAAGAACATACATAGAAGGACCCTTGCTCGTTGAAATGATTTTTTAAAATCATTTCAACTCCTTTCCATGCCGAGAACATTCATGTGAATGCTATTTGCCTTCACATAAATTAAATATGATCTACACGATTTAAAAATAAATCTAGCTCATCTTCTGTTTTAAATTTGAAAGCATATCCATAATTTGTTCGCGTTTTTCCGTTTTTTATTTTCTTCGGAAATTTTTTTAATGCAGTGCTATGATAGTCATTCTCGTTTTTAAAACTTGAATGATTTTCAACAGTATTTGGGTCCATAACAATCGTTATGTCTTTATTAGGTAGTAAGTATACGACTTCTTTACTATTAACATTTTCAAATTCTGCAGCCTTAGTAGTTTTATTTATTAAATGAAAATTATTTTTTAGAAAAACCTTATATAATTTCTCTATTACTTTACTTAGCTTCGTTGCCTCTTCATTAATTACTGCACTTTCGGGACCTTGTAAGGTAACAAGCTCCCTCCAAAACTTCTCAATTGTATGCGGACCCACACCATTTAGTTTCATATGTAATGTATCCATTGGTGTTGTTATTTTCAAAAGAGAATCTATACCAATCCGTGAAAGCTCTTCTAATAGATAGCTACATCCATTTACAGGCAGTTCTATAATAGGTGTTTCTGTAAGCTCACCTGTTACGAAAAGTGTTTCATTTTTAAATTGAAGGCGAACATGCGAAGTACCTGGTGGGGCTTTAATGGCTGTTGCTACTACTTCTGATTGTTGTATGTTAATAGCTTTAGAAAGAGGCTTATCAGTTTGTACTCGCCCTTTCTCCTCCCTAATCACTTCAAGCTGTTGTTGAATTTCTGACCACATATCATCAATCTTTTGTAACGCTTGATCTAAATATGGCTTAATCAAACCATCTATATCCTTTCCTTCTAATGGATTCGTTTCTGGAGCATCCTTAATAGGTAACTTGTAAATAGGAGGTTCAAAATTGTAGTTCACATATATTTGCATATACCAGACACTAATCTCAAATAGAAACTTGTGAGCTTGCAAGGCATCGTGAATTTCTACCTCTTTTACATCATGCGTTGCTTTATTGCCTTTCTTTCTAATCCATTCTAATTTCATATAAATATCTTCTTCAATCGCATTTTGACGGTATAATTTATGTATTCTCTCTGCGTGCTTAAGTGGATAGATATTCTCAAGCTCTTCTTCTTTACTAATAATCTTCACCAGCTCTTCACTATATAAACGAGCCTGCATCATTGACGCATGAGGTTGATCCAACAGCTGACTTTCAATACGGTAAGCAAGTTCAGCTAAATCACTTGAAAATTGACCAACAAATTCAAATAAAGAATGATTAAGCATCATCATATCTCCTTAATAACTGTATATTTATTAAATCTTATATTTTTCCAATGACATATAATCCAATTTTATCATATACAAAAGTTTCGAACCTGTACCATATGAAAAAGCTACCCTAAAAGGACAATCATTTTTGACCTTTTCAGGGTAGCTTTCGTATCTGAATTTAAGGACTAAAAACCTCAAATTTCAAATAGAAACAATATTATTTCAAAACTTCCAACACCGTTTGCTTCAATATTTGCACGCCATCTACTATACAAGCGTGATCAAACGTCATATGAGGATGATGTAATCCCGGCTTTAAATTTGCACCTAATCCTAGCATGGCAGCTTTTAAGTGCGGCTTTTTGACCGTATAATAATGAAAATCATCACTTCCTGCTGTGCGAAGCGATGCGGTGCAGCCCTCTGCGCCATACGTTTGCAGAATTCCCTTACGAAGGAACTGTTCTGCTTCATCTGATACTACTGCTCCAGGTACATAATCGACCCATTCATAAGAAATCTTTACACCCATCGATTCAGCTGATTGAATAACCTGTTCTATTTTTTCTTTAACTCTTCTAACAGCGGATTGCTTTCTGCCCTTACATCTAAGGCAAAATGACCGTTCCCTGGAATGATATTTAAACTTTCACCGCCCGCTTGGCATCTCGTCATTTTAACGGAATAGGAATGTTGTGGTGAAAGCCATATATTTTTTAATCCAATATTAATCATCGAAATCACATCAATTGCGTTCACACCTTGATGCGGACGCGCACCATGAGCATCAGTTCCATATATATGGGCTTCTAAAAAGTCAGCCGCTCCATGCCGAATGGATGGCGCTGCTTGTTTCAATGATAATTCCTCTATTGGTCGTAAATGAATACCAAATAGGAAATCAGCATCATCCACAACACCTTTCTCCACCATCTTCAGAGCACCGCTTCCTTTTTCTTCTGCAGGCTGAAAAATAAATCGAACCGTACCTGTTTGCCACTCCGCATTTTTTAACTGTAAAATAAGCCCCATCACAATCGTCATATGACCATCATGACCACATGAATGATTTGCTTTGAACTCCCCATCTACTTCTTGCCACAATGCATCCATATCAGCTCGAATGGCGACAACTGGTTTCCCGCTTCCCATTTCTGCAATTACTCCGGGACAATCATCAAATGTTTTATAAGAAATTCCTTCTGCCTCTAAAAATTTTGTAATATAAGTAGTCGTATTATGTTCATGCCAACTCACTTCAGGATGCTCATGTAAATATTGAAAAATTTTATTTAAACGATTCTGCAAATCTTCTCTTTTCAACTTGATGCTCTCCCTTCTATACGCAAAACAATTCTCTTAAGGCTGTTTTGAAATGACATTCATTCCACACTAAACAGCCTTTTGTTTTTCAAAAACATATTGAATATTCATTCAAATGTCAAGTGATTGCTCTCTCGGTATGATGAATGAACTTTCCCTTTTCACCATATGCTGAACTGAATTTTACTGTATCCACCCTCTCCACTCTTTATGCGATAACCAGTTTTAATATCACTAAACTTTCCAAGACAGAAAGAATGGCACTAAGAAACTACATCAGAGACGTAGTATGAATAGAATAAATAGGAAGCTTTAATTCATAAAGGGCACGAGGGCGTCCTTGTTGATAGGGCATCTCCTCACCACAAATATTTGCATATCCTTGATCGACCAATTTCTTCAAAATACGCTCTGTTGTGCGTCTTGTTACTTGTAAATACTCCGAAAGATCCGCTGCTGTAAATTGAAGTGATGAACGAGACTGACTAAATTGAATGATTTTCGATAAATTTGCCGGACTAAGCTTTGTTTCCTTCGCTATCTTTAGTAGTTCTTGATCATCATTTTTAAGGCTCTGCATTTTCTTTTCTTTTGGAAAAGGACCGAACAGTTCTTTTTCATCCGTTAATATATAGCAACAGCTTTCCATTTGATTGTTTGTCGCAAAGTTTTGCGCAATTTTAGCGTTTTGTTCCGCTTCTTTTACTGTTCTCCCGTAACCAAATCCGAGCGCTATAGGATCTTTCGAATTGCTTAAAAAGTTTTGAAGGGAACTTCTTTTTATAAGTGCCTCAATATCACCACGCGTCGTATATAAAATGTATGAGGTTTCATCTACTTGACGAAATGAACCGTGAATTTCACGAGCAAACGTATCGAGATGCTCCGTTGGCATATGGTGTGATGCTGGAAATGCTATCACACATGCTGCAACAGTCGCTGAATAACTTTTCGCTAATTGTGCTTTTGCTTTTGCATCTTTTAATCCTTGTATAAGAGCTTTTGTCGGATCAAGCATTCGCTGTGAAGGCACACCGAGTTCAATAAGTTTGTCATAGACAGCATGAACACTCGTTAATGCTAAATCAACCAATCCTGACTGGTATCGAGAGTAATGAAAATCAACAATCTCTTTTATTTCAAACATATTCGGTAACATATCTTGATAATCCATAACATGAGGAACCCCTGTAATCCCGATATCAGTGAAAACATTTGTAACGAAAGATGAATTCACTAAATCAATTGAAATTCGCTCCGGTCGAATGTTTTTATGATGTAAAATGAAAAGTAAAGAAGACGCAAGCGCCATTTCGTTTTGCTGCAAATAAATACTTGGAATTCGTAATTGTTCTCGCATTTCTTTTGAAATATAATAAGGTATAACACCGGAGAAGAAGATCACATCACACGGCTTTAAATGCCGAATAATTTCTGAAGATTCTTTCGGATGAGAATAAACATAAGGTTCAATCTCTATATCTTCGACTTGGTGGGCAACAGCCACAAGGTTCTGAATAGACTCTTGTGTACCAATAACCGCAATTTTTATCATCATTTGTTCAAACTCCTTATAACTATTTAACGACTATTTAACGACAACTATATCAAATGCACAAGAGCATTGTAAACAGAAAGGGGTCTTCTCAATGAAAATCACAGCAATTCATCTTTATGCAATTCGTTTACCGCTTCGCAATCCATTTATCGTAAGCTATGGCACTTATCCTGATATGCCTTCTATTATTGTAAAACTCGAAACTGATGAAGGCATTATTGGTTACGGAGAAGGAGTAGCTGACGAGCATGTTACATGTGAAACATGGGAAAGCACTTTTCATATTTTAAAACATACATTAGCTCCTGCCTTGCTAGGTAAAAATCCAATGAATATCGAAAAAATACATGACATCATGAATCAAACTATTTACGGGGTACCTACTGCCAAAGCTGCGATTGATATAGCTTGCTTTGATGTAATGGGGAAAAAACTCGGACAGCCTGTGTATCAATTGATTGGCGGACGCTATCATGAAGAATTCCCAATTACCCATGTTTTAAGCATCGATTCCCCAGAAAACATGGCGGAAGAAGCTGCCTCCATGATAAATAAAGGTTACCAATCTTTTAAAATGAAAGTCGGAACAGATGTCAAAAAAGATGTTGAAAGAATTGAAGCTGTACGTGAGCGAGTCGGAAATGATGTCGCAATTCGTGTGGATGTGAACCAAGGCTGGAAAAACAGTGCGACGACGTTAACTGCATTACGTTCACTTAAGCATTTGGACATTGATTGGATTGAACAGCCTGTTATAGCCGATGATATTGACGCAATGGCTCACATTCGGTCAAAAACAGACCTTTCTCTTATGATTGACGAGGGATTAAAAGGCTCGCGTGAAATGCGCCAAATTATTCAAAAACAAGCAGCAGATAAAGTAAACATTAAATTAATGAAATGCGGCGGAATCTATCCAGCTGTCAAACTAGCCCATCAAGCAGAAATGGCTGGAATCGAATGTCAAATTGGTTCAATGGTCGAATCATCCGTTGCCTCTTCCGCAGGATTCCATGTCGCTTTTTCTAAAAAAATCATTACAAGTGTTGAACTAACAGGACCATTAAAATTCACAAAAGATATCGGGAACCTCTCCTATGATGTCCCTTTTATTCGCTTAACAGAAAAGCCTGGATTAGGCGTTGACATCGATGAAGATGTACTCAATGAGTTAACTGCTTTTCAAGATATTATTCGCTAAAGGAGGCCCAAGCATGAACATTCTTTATGAAGGAACGTTAAAACAAAACGAGCAATCATTCAAAGTTGCACCATTATCTTTGCATCACATCGAGCAAATTTTATCCGTACAAGATGATGTAATTGAAACACTAGAAAACAAACAAAACTTGCAGCCTCTTATATTAGAAGAATTTCAAAATATATTAACAGGAAATGGCTTCATAATCGGTGCATTCATAGATGAACAACTCATTGCATTCCGTGCACTCTTAGTTCCACCGATTGATGAAGAACATTTAGGCTTTGATATTGGCTTACAAGGTGAAGAATTAGAACGTGTCATCTATCAAGAAGTCTCAAACGTTCATCCAACTTATCAGGGAAACGGACTGCAAAAAATATTAGCGAAAGTCATTATGGAGCAATTAAAACAGGTAGATCACAAATATGAGTATGTTTGCTGTACCGTTGCACCGTTTAATATCCCTAGTTTAAAAGACAAATTTGCTCAAGGGATGGAAATTGCTGCGCTGAAAGAAAAATATAGTGATCGATTGCGGTATGTGTTTATGAAAGAGTTACAGAGTGAGAGAACAAAAGAATGGACGAATATAGAAAAACTCCTAATGAGTGATATTGCTGGACAGAAGAAGTTGCTGGCGGAAGGTTATCGTGGGTATGAGATGGAGTTTCGTGGTGGGGAGTATTTGGTGCGGTTTGGGAAGTAAAATAACAATAGCGCATTTTCTAATATTATTTATTATACGAAGAAATAAAAAGGTGAGATACTACTATCTGTAGTGTGTCACCTTTTTTCAATGAAACATCCTTCTTAGAAAATGGTAGGGAGAACTTGATAATTTTCTCCTTCCACTTTTAATTGCATACTCGCCTTCTCTATAATTTCGAGCAGTTCCTTAAGCAATATTGATAAAATAATTCATCGGACCAACCCATGCGATGCTTTAGCTCAGTTAAATACGCTAATAGAATAAAGGGACCATCTGAATTGAACTCAAAAGAAACCCCTCTTTCTTCCAGATCATTTGCTAATGGAGTGATCATTTCAATATTTCCACTACGATAAATCGCCTCACCAGCAGTAGAAACTTCCTTCGCAAATTTTAATAGACCTCTTTCATGCAATTTCGATTTTTGTGGCTCATAAATGCCATACGCACAATTGAATAATACATCGATGTCCTTCAACGTAAGTGTTTCTTTTCCAATAAATAAATTTTGTGTTTCTTTTTCGAACACTCGAGTAATTGGAATGTCCCGCTGTTTTTCTTTCAAAGCATGCAAAATACTCATGTAATACCATGATTGGTCACGTTTTCCACGATTAAAACGCGACCATACTTGATTGCCTTCTCTTTCTACGTCCTCTTGAATGGACCGTAAGTTATGTAATTTATCTGCGATAATTAAAGTAATCTCTTCATCCGAACGGTATGGGAGGGATAGAATAGTATGACTTTTTCGTTCTTCCCATGACAACGATTTATCTGGTTCTGAAGCCGCCCTAACCAACTTCAACACTTGGTCGCCAAAATGTTCGCACAACTCAGCCTCGGTTGTATTTGTATCTTCTAAAGTATCATGCAATAATCCTGCGGCAATCACTTCATCACGCTGCTTTGCTTTCTGTAAAATGAGCGCTACTCCAAATGGATGTATAATGTACGGAATGTTCGTGCCCTTGCGCATTTGGCCTTCGTGCTTAATAGCAGCAAACTGCATCGCTTTCTCAATTAATCTGCTCATGTCACTCATCTCCTTTCCATTTATTTATATTCATAACATAAACACCGCTCAGAATAAAATCTTCCGAGCGGTGTTTACTTCTCTAACCACTTAAGTCATTTGATTTTACGAAATCCTTCTTTTACAGTTAGCGTTTCGTTAAATTGTACACGACCTTCGTCCCCCGTCTTCTTCCATAATTATTATCAGATGAAGTTTTCGCCAAAATCAAAAGCGCCCCCTTTGTAAAGGAGGCACTTTTGATTTACTTATTAACCTCTAACAAGTCCCTCTGCTCCAGCTTTTTCCTTTTTGTCCTTTTGCGCAACCTTATAACGATCTCCACCTACAAATAAGGAAACAAGCAATCCGATGATACCAGCTATCATTGCCAATATAAAGCCATGGTGCAACGCGTTTTCTAATGCTCCTCTCATGAATTCTACTAGCTGAGGAGGAAGCTGTGTATGATTTTGCATCAAGATTTCTGGTTTTGCTAATTTTTCAATTTGATTAGCCGGTATTTGAGAAGATGACGCAAAATCTATCATCTTTTCTTTTAAATCATTGTTCACAATGGTTGCTGTAATTGCAGCCCCCATCACACCACCAATACTTCTCCAAAACCCAACAACTGATGAAGCAATCCCCATATATTTCATATCGACGGATTGGGCTACAGCATTTTGCGCGACACTCATAAGCGGCCCAAGAACAATTAATCCCATTGTGATCATCACAAGAGTTACTGTCAATTTCGCAGTATCATGTGTAATGTTACTAAGCATGTAAGCTTCAAATATTCCAACTGCCATCGAAATGACCATGATAGTACGGAAAGGAACTTTCGTACAAAGGAAACCTCCTAAAATCGCACCAATCATAATTGGAAACATCATCGGTGTTAATACACCATTTGAATTTTCATTCCCAATAATAGCTACTGAAAGAATTGGAAGATACGTAATCGCAGAGAACATGATTGCTCCCTGACAAAATACAACAATACTTGTACCTAGCACCATTTTATTTTTAAATATGGAAAGAGGTAAAATCGGTTCACTAGCCTTCCTCTCCACTAATATGAACAACACAATTGATATAGCCGCTGCACTGAACATTCCAATAATTTGAGCGGAATCCCAAGCATAATCCTTTCCGCCCCATTCTAAACCGAGAAGAAGGAGAACGGTTGAAGCAATTAATAAAATCGTTCCAAGATAATCAACTTTTGGTTTATGTTCTGACTTAGATTCTTTTAAAGAAAACAATAAAGTAATAATCGATAAAATGCCAAAAGGAACATTTACATAAAAGCACCATCTCCACCCTAACCAAGAGGCTTCAGAAATCCAAGTACCGATTTGTGGTCCAAGAACTGAGGATATACCAAATATCCCGGCAAACACACCAGACATTTTTGCTGCTTGTTTAGGATCTGTAGAAATTGAATAAATGATTGTGAATGAAATCGGAAAAATAGCCCCTGAACCTATCCCTTGAATAACACGATACGCAATCAACTGATCTATATTTTGAGCAGTTCCGCATAATGCTGAACCAATCAAAAATAAACTGATCCCGAGTAAATAAAACAATTTTCTTCCAAACAAATCGCTCATTTTCCCAAACACAAGCATCGTACTTGTTGCCGCAAGCATATAAGCCGTAAAAACCCAGCTCATTTTATCGAATCCACCAATATCCTTAATGACTTGACTAATGCTCGCAGAAACAATGGTGTTATCCAGAGATGACATAAAAAGCCCTAACGCCATAGCTACGATCACAAAAGGCATCCTTTTATTCTTTTCCATCGCGCTCTCTCCCCGTTTTTTCAATCGTATCCACTCAAATAGAATAACACTTTTCCATTAAATAACAATAAAATTCAGAAGTGATTTTTTGACAAAAATCTACTTCATTTGTCACCCAAAACAGCTACTGACTATAATTATGCTTTGAAATTTACTTTATGTGGATGAATTGTCGCGAAAGCTATTTTAAACAGATTGAGTCTATATTTCTGTAGATATGAAGAGAAGCCCACTTCCGGGAAGGAAGTGGACTCCTTTTATTGAAGTATTAGTGTTGCTATGCACTCCACATGTCTGGAGTGTATGCGGCAATACAATGGGATGTTTGTGAGTTCAGTTATAAGAGAAGAAGCAATTATAAACTAAAACTGTAGTGCAATAGTAATCGCTCCAACGATGTCACTGCTAAACAGTCATTTTCCAGCCTGATAATGCCAACCAGTTTTCCAGTTCCTTATAATCAGGCATTATTTTCCCAACAAGGCGCCAAAAGGATCGATCATGATTTAGATGAACCATATGGCACATTTCATGAACGACTACATAGTCGATCACCTGCTGAGGTGCCATTGCTAGCTTCCAATTAAACGTTAACTGTAGATTTGAATCACAAGTGCCCCACGTACGATTACTATCTGTAATACGAATGGACCGTGGTTTTGTTTTAAAGTTACTTTGATACGATTTAATACTCTTCTCTACTAATGCCTTACACTGCTTATAGTAAAATCGTTTTAAAGCTTGTTGTATTTTCTCATTCTTAAGCTCTTTCACATAAATATGTAGCTTATCTCCCTCAAACACTGCGTTATCTTGCTCAATACTTGCATCTTGAGAAATCTGTATCGGATATGTGTTCCCTAAATATAGAAAGCCCTCTCCTTGATCATAAGCCTTTTCCTGTGGTCCAAGCACTCGCTCCTGCATTTCCTTACGTGTTTTCTGAATCCAATCCCATTTCTCCTCTAACAACTGGACTAAGTATTCAACAGGCGTTCCTTTCGGAGCTTGTACTTCAACATTTCCGTACGAATCTACATAAAGACGTACAGATTTTTTCTTCTTATAATTTATATGAAAATTAATTGTCTCACCTGAATATGTATGTATCATTTCATCACCTAAAGTATTCGTTCATGTTATTTTTACAAATAAAAAAGAGTAGGCTACAAACGTCCTACTCTATCTATTATATCATTTACTGTTTCAACATAAATGTTACAACGCTTATTCCTTATCCTCTATACTTTATAGCTAATCCCTTTACGAAATTCCTTGCGTATCTATCACCGCACTCTTTGTAATTCTTATGGCCTTTTTTTCTTAATAGAGCGCCTAACTCTCCTTTTGTCACCTTAACTCCTACGCTGTCTAATATATCAAGCACATCCTCACTCGTTAATGAAAGTGCTATTTTCATTTTCTTTAGAAGAAGGTTATTGGCACTCTCTTTACTTTGTAAAGACATCGCTTGTCCAGCTGGTTGCCCTGGTTTCGGATCTTGCTTTCCTCTTTTTAAGGTAATAAATCCATTTAAAAATGACTCTAACATCATCATATCGCATGTTAATACGTAATCATCTTCGACTACATCAGCATTTTCAGCTTCATGCTGGGGACTTTTCTTTACTTTTGTAAGCATATCAACTACTTCTTCTTTCGTTACTTCAATGCCACCAAGTTTAAATATCTCTACCATATCTATATCTTTTATATCCATAGCATATCTTACTCTTTTTAATATATCATTATTGCTCATTGCCATTGTTAGTCCTCCTAAAATGTTGATTATTTATACGGCTGTTAAAGTTTATCCTCTAACATGCTTTAAACTATCATGTTTAATATAACCTTTTAGTTAATGTCCGCTAAATTAATACTTTAACATTTTAAAGATAGGTTTTATAGTCTTACCCGAACTTTTCTCCATCATTGTATCTATAGATCTCTTACGTGTTTGTTGTATGCCTATAAAAAGATTTCCCTCATAACATTAACTAAAAGAAAAAACAGTGCTTTGATTTCTCAAATACACTGTTCTTTTCCAGCTCTACGCTTATTTTAAACTCAACCAAGCTACACACTCCACATGTACAGAGTGTATGTGGCAACACAAGGGTGCTGGTAGGTTTATTACATTCTTAAGACCTTCTTCTTTCAGAAAACAGACCTTACCAAAACAAAAGTTGCCGGCTGCAAAGGAACTCGAAACTGAACAAAATAAATACACATAAGTTGATGTAATTCATTTCCCTCTAACTTTTGAGGGTTACATCATTTCACTGTCCCCTGCCTCATCAACACTCTTTTCAAATTTATCAAGCAATGCACGCACTTCATCTGTTGATTTCGTGCTCATCAATTGATTTCTTAATTCAGCAGCTCCATGGAATCCTTTTACATAAATTTTGAAAAAGCGATGAAGCCCTGTGATTGAACGTGGTAGTACTTCCGCATATTGATCTTGAAGATCAAGCTGTAGTCTTAAAAGATCAAGGTGTTCTTTACTGGTATGCTCTTTTGGCTCTTTTTCAAAAGCAAAAGGATTTTTAAAAATACCTCGCCCGATCATAACGCCATCAATACCATATTTTTCAGCAAGCTGCAGCCCGATTTGACGGTCAGGAATGTCTCCATTGATTGTTAGCAGCGTATTTGGTGCAATACGGTCACGTAATTTTTTGATTTCCGGAATTAGCTCCCAATGCGCATCTACTTGGCTCATTTCTTCTCTTGTACGTAAATGAATAGAAAGGTTCGCAATATCCTGTTTTAAAATATGCGTTAACCACTCCTCCCACTCATTTAGCTCCTTAAAGCCAAGTCGTGTTTTCACGCTGACAGGCAGTCCGCCCGCTTTTGCTGCTTGAATAAGTTCTGCCGCAACGTCTGGACGCAGAATAAGGCCACTACCTTTTCCTCTCGATGCCACATTCGGCACAGGGCAGCCCATATTAATATCGATACCTTTAAATCCTTGCTCTGCCATACCAATACTCATTTGACGGAAATATTCGGGATTATCCCCCAAATATGTGCCACCATTGGCTGTTCATCTTCTGTAAAAATCAAACGGCCACGCACACTTTTCATACCCTCTGGATGACAATAGCTATCCGAGTTTGTAAACTCTGTGAAAAATACATCCGGTCGACCGGCTTCACTTACTACGTGACGAAAAACAACATCTGTCACATCTTCCATTGGTGCAAGTACAAAAAATGGTCGTGGTAAATCACGCCAAAAATTATCTATCATTTCAAACTCAAATCCTCTCACTATGGATAAAACTTCAAACTCTCGGTCAAAAAATATAAAGTGAAACTTTAATCAGTGGGGGTTTTCTTCATCCCCCACTGATTATTAGTTGAACCAATCGGGTTTTTACGGGCAGTTTATCTCCCACCTAACTTCTTTAGAAAAGCGGAAGCGGCTCGCTCAGAATCGCAGGACGTTGGAGCCCCCGACAGAGAGGCGCTTTTTGCCTCGTCCGAGGGGGCGAAACGACCGGAGATTCTAGCCGCTAGAGCTGGACAATGCTTTCACCGAATTTTGAGGTGGGGGTATTACTGCCCGCGAATAGCGGGATAAAGCCAAATGTTCCACTTCTTTTACACTTATATCATGCTTAATAACTTATTATCAAACACAAGTACATTTGGACATTTATAATTTGTGAAAATTGACAATGTTTATTTCAACTAAAATCGGTCCTGAATGGTATTTTTATAAACAAAAAAGCAGATGGTATAGATTTTTTCTATATCAACTGCTTTTCTATTATACCAACTCCAACCACGCCACACACTCCACATGCGTAGTATGCGGGAACATATCCACAGGCTGAACCTCCTGCGTTTTATATCCACCTTCTTCAAGAACCTTCAAATCACGAGCAAGTGTCGCCGGGTTACATGATACGTATACGACACGCTTTGGCTTCATGTCGATGATTGTATTTAGTAGTGCTTCATCACAGCCTTTACGCGGTGGGTCGACTACGATTGTTTCAGCGATGATACCTTGTTTGTACCAGTTCGGAATGACTACTTCTGCTTCTCCTACGCCAAATTCAACGTTTGTCATGTTGTTTAGTTCTGCGTTTCGGTTTGCGTCTTCGATTGCTTCTGGTACGATTTCAACACCGTATACTTTTTTCGCTTTTTGCGCTAGGAATAAGGAAATTGTTCCAATGCCGCAATACGCATCGATAACGGTTTCGTTTCCATCTAATTTTGCATACTCCAGCGCTTTGTCGTACAGTACTTTCGTTTGCGTTGGGTTTACTTGATAGAATGAACGTGCTGAAATGGCAAATTTAATATCGCCGATGAAATCATAAATATATTCTGATCCGTACAGGACTGTCGTTGTGTCGCCAAAAATGACGTTCGTACGTTTGTTGTTTACGTTTTGAACGATAGATTTTACGTTTGGAAACTTCGCTGTAATTTCTTCGATGATTGCATTTTTGTTCGAAAGCTCTGCGGTGCGTGTAATAAAAACAAGCATGATTTCGCCTGTTACTTGTCCGTAGCGAGCCATTACGTGACGAAGCGTTCCTTTATGACGTTCTTCATTGTACGCCGTAATGCCGTGCTTCTCACAAATGCGTTTTACTTCTTGAATTAATGTATCGTTTTCTTCTGCTTGAATTAAGCATGTTTCCATATTAATGATGTCATGCGTTCCTTGGCGGTAGAAACCAGCGACAAGTCCGCCTTCACGTTCTCCAATTGGCACTTGTGCTTTGTTTCGATATACCCATGGATTTTCCATGCCAAGGACAGGGTGAACAGGCACATCATGCAATCCACCGATGCGCTGCATAACGTCACGTACTTGTTTTTCTTTTGCTTGCAGCTGTCCTTCATATGTTAAGTGCTGAAGCTGACAACCGCCGCACTGGTTATATACTGGACATTCTGCCTCTTTGCGATATGGACTTTCTTTATGAAGCTTCATTAAACGACCAAAAGCAAAGTTCTTTTTCACTTTAATAATTTTAATTTGTGCTTCTTCACCTGGTAATCCGTTTTTCACGAAAATAGGATAGCCATCTACTTTCGCAACCCCGGCACCGTCATGTGTTAAATCTTCAAACACTACATCTATAAACTCATTTTTTTCAACTGGTGGCGTCATTTTATTACTCATTTTCCGACCTCTCTTTTTTCATCACACTGCGTTACATTTTACCATACTCCCCTGTCCTTTAGCCATTGGAAGAAAAAAGCTATTGACGATTTTTGTCGATTAATGTTACGCTACTACTAATTCAATACGGATGGTGTTACCTCATATATACTTGATGATATGGATCGAGAGTCTCTACCCGGCAACCGAAAATTGTTGGACTATGGGGAAAACTAATGAATATTAGCTTTTTTGTGTATATAAGGACTCATATTGATTAGCTTTCTCGCATAGAAGAAAGTGGATCTGTATGGGTCTTTTTTTATTTTCATTTTAAAGGTCAGACATCATACGTATAACTTAAAACCTCGAGATTAACTTCTCTATTTATTACAAAATAACAACATCTGAAAGGAGCAAATTTTGTGCAATATGTGATGAGTATCATCGGCATTCTTGCCGTATTGGGAATTTGTTTTGCTTTTTCCAACAACAGAGCAAAAGTTAATTTCCGCGCTATTATTATTATGCTTGCTTTCCAAATTTTAATTGGTTGGTTTGTATTTGGAACAAAAATTGGTCAACAAATTATTGTTTGGATTGGTAAAGTCTTTAATAAATTGATTCAACTTGGTACTACAGGTGTAGACTTTTTATTTAACGGAATTCATAAAGATTTTGTCTTTTTCTTCAATGTATTATTAATTATCATCTTTTTCTCCGCACTACTTTCTGTTTTTAGTTATCTTGGTGTTTTACCTTTCATCGTGCGCGTTGCTGGCGGTGCAATTTCGAAAATTACAGGCTTGCCGCGTGTGGAATCGTTCCACGCTGTGAACTCTGTCTTCTTTGGATCAAGTGAAGCGTTACTTGTTATTAAAAATGATCTGCAGCATTTTAATGCAAATCGTATGTTTATCATTTGCTGTTCAGCAATGAGTTCGGTATCTGCTTCTGTCACAGCATCTTATGTAATGATGTTAGATACAAAATACGTATTAGTGGCCCTGCCGCTGAACTTATTCTCTAGTCTAATCGTTTGTTCACTATTAACACCAGTTGATACGGCGCAAGAAGATGAAAAACTGCAAAAGTTCGATAAAAATCTTTTTGGCAGTAGCTTAATCGACGCGTTGATTAACGGTGCATTAGACGGTTTAAAAGTAGCCGGAATTGTTGCAGCATTAATGATTGCTTTTATCGGTGTAATGGAAGTTGTAAACTTCGTGATTTCTTACGCATCAGGCGCACTTGGTCATAAAATTACACTACAACAAATTTTCGGTTACATTCTTTCACCGTTTGCATTCTTAATGGGAATTCCAGCACACGATGTTATTTCTGCCGGTGGTATTATGGGGACAAAAATTGCATTAAACGAATTCGTTGCTATTCTAGATTTAAAGAAAATCATGACTACATTATCCCCGCGTACAGTTGGGATTGTTACAGTATTCTTAATCAGCTTTGCAAGCATTAGTCAAATCGGCGCAATTGTCGGCACAATTCGTGCCCTATCTGAAAAACAAGGGCGCATTGTATCACGCTTTGGATGGAAGCTCCTTTGTGCTTCGACGCTAGCTTCTATTTTATCCGCAACAATTGCAGGGTTATTCATTTAACTATGCAGGCAGCTCCCTATTTAAAATAGGGAGCTGCCTTTTGTTTTCTTCACAAAAATTTTACATATTGCTCATAAAGTGAAACTTCCATCAGTGGGGGTTTTTTTCATCCCCCACTGATGGTTAGTTGAACCAATCGGGCTTTTACGGGCAGTTGTCCCCCACCTACCTTCCTCACTTTTCTCTAAATCTTGAGGTGGGGGTCTTACTGCCCGTTAATGCGGGATAAGCTAATAAAATATAGTATTTTTGCCTTAATTAACCAAAAAGGATATTTCCCTCTATATATGAGAGTGATATGATTAACAAGGGTATAATACACAATAGAAGGATGGATATAATGAAAAAATACGCACTAATGGCTTTACTTTCTTCTACCATTCTCACAGGTTGCAACACTAGTGTAACTAGTGATAAACAGAAAAAAGATGCAGCTGCTGAGAAACAAGTGGAACCGAAAAAAGTTGAAGCGAAAACAGTTGATGTTCCCTTAACACAAGGGAATATAACATGGGAGCCTTTTGCACCTGATGCAAAAAGCACTGTGCTCTATATGAACCATTTAAAAGATGCGTTTACAGAAGTACAATACCACGTTTGGCGCACTGCTGATGGCCCTGAAAGCAAACAAACATTTTCATCAAAGGAAAAAGAACGTAATTTTGCTTTCTCATTCCACTTAAAGGCTTTCAATTTGAAACGCGGGGAATATCAAATTGAAACAACAGGATTAAAAGAAGACGGCACACAAGTACCTCTTGCTAACTCTACAATTACCTTTCAACAATCTGTACCAATTCTAATGTATCATGCAATTGAAAAATACTCTGGACCAGGTGACGGTGAGTTAGGTTTGTATGTACCGCCAGCACAGTTCGAATCACATATGAAATATTTAAAAGATAACGGGTATACAATGCTGACATTTGAACGTTGGAACGATATAAATCGTGTCAATAAACCTATCTTTATAACGTTAGATGACGGGCGAAAAAATAATATGAATGCCCTTCATATTTTACAAAGTTTAAAAGATGACAAATTCCAGCCAGCAGCGACAGAGTTTATCGTTGCCAATGATATTGATGCACCAAATCGTCTTTCAAAAGATGAGATCAAACAGATGGTAGATTCCGGTATTTTCTCTATACAATCGCACACATCTACTCATGCGATGATGGCTTATTCAAACAATTACGATGAAGAATTACGCGTTTCAAAAGAGAAAATTGAAAGTCTTACTGGTCAGAAAATAATTGCTCTCGCGTATCCAGTAGGCTCTTATAATGATCAAGCTGTTGCAGAAACAAAAAAATATTACGAATTTGCAGTAACAACAGATCATGGCAATCATATGACAAAAAGTTTACCGAACGAACAATATTTAATTAAACGCCATTTTGTCGGACCTAACACATCAATGGCGCAATTTACAGCATTAGTAAGAGAGCGCAATTAATTATATAAATGCAAATTGGAAAACCGACATCCCCCCTTTCTTTTTAGGTGGGCGAGAACATCTGGCCATGCCTAGAAGCTGTTAAGGTCTTTTCCCGCCACATGCAGGAGTGAAAACAAAGGGAGAAAGCAAGTGCAGATTATGTTTTGCTGTGCATAGCAGCGACTTATATGTGGAAAAATTAAAATGGATTTACATATTTTAAGGCTGTTTTATTAACAAAGCAGCCTCTTCTTATACAATTTGACTAAAGGATGCTTATTATATGAAAAAATACATTTCTACTATACTACTCTCTACTCTGTTCATCTCTGGTTGTAGTAATACGACTCAAACAGAACCGAAAAAAGAAACAACGACTTTCAAGCAGCAAACAGATAAGAAAACAGAAGAGAAAGTGCAGCCACAAGGAACTATTTCATGGAATCCGATTACATACGAATCAACAAATACCGTTATATATACAAAAGATGTAAAAGCTCCCCTTACAGAAGTACAATATAAAATTTGGCGCACTGCTGACGGAAAAGAGAGTGCAAAAACATTTTCTTCTAAAGAAAAAGAGAAGCATTTTTCTTTACCGTTTGATTTAAAAGAATTTGAAGGAAAACGCGGCGAATATCAAATTGAAGCAATCGGTGTAAAAGAAGATGGGAAAACCATTCCACTTACAACATCGGCAATTGCATTCCAGCAATATGCACCACTTCTAATGTATCATGCGATTGCTGATTATAAAGAGGGCAATGGTCTGAAAGATCTGTTTGTATCTCCTGCCAACTTTGAAGCACAAATGCAATATTTGAAAGATAACGGCTATACATTGTTAACCTTTGAACGCTGGGGTGACATTAACAAAGTCAACAAACCAATTTTTGTTACATTTGATGATGGTATGAAAAATAATATGAATGCCCTTCATATTTTACAAAAGCTTAAAGATGATAAGTTCGAGCCAACCGCGACAGAATATGTAATTGTCAATTCCATCGATACAGAAGGCTCAATGTCTACAGCAGATATAAAAGAAATGATTGATTCCGGCATTTTTTCTGTTCAATCTCATACAGCAACACATGCCGATTTGCCGAAAATTACAAACTATGAAGAAGAACTAAAGGGTTCGAAGGAAAAACTCGAAAAGATTACTGGCAAACCCGTTATCGCTATTGCTTATCCATTTGGCCATGTAAATGACCATGTTGTTGCTGAAACAAAAAAATATTACCAATTTGCGACAACAACAAAACCTGGTCAATTTATTGAAAAAGGCGAGCCAGATGAATTGTTACGTATAAAACGTGTCCGTATTCATAACTCAACAACTGTGGAACAGTTTGGGCTGGCAATTAAATAAGAAAATAGAACTCGATTCCAATCGGGTTCTATTTATATTTTCAGAATCTTCATGTATTATGTACATAAGAACTATTTACGCAAAGGAGAATATATATGTCATTTGAACAAACGTTAGAAAAGTATGCTGCTCTAGCAGTAAATGTCGGAGTAAATATTCAACCGGGACAAACATTAAATATTGGTGCACCGATTGAAGCTGCTCCATTTGTTCGTCTTGTTACAAAGAAAGCTTATGAGTCAGGTGCAAAGCATGTGTATGTCGATTGGGTTGATGAAAATTTAACACGTTTAAAATTCGACTTAGCACCAGAAGAAGCATTTTCTGAATTCCCTGCTTGGAAAGCGCATGCACGTGAAGAACTAGCAAAAGAAGGTGCAGCATTTTTATCCATTTACGCAGAAAACCCTGATTTATTAAAAGGTGTAGATCCAAAGCGCATTGCTAGCGCAAATAGAGCAGCTGGAGAAGCAATGAAAACAGTTCGCGAATATATGATGACTGATAAAGTAAGCTGGTGCGTTATTTCTGTTCCAACAACAGAATGGGCAGCAAAAGTGTTCCCTGATGTACCAGAAGAAGAACAAGTAGCAAAATTATGGGATGCAATTTTCCAAGCAACTCGTGCTGATTTAGAAAATCCTGTTCAAGCTTGGAACGAACATAATAGTAACTTACATACGAAAGTAGGCAATTTAAACGACAAACACTATAAAGCACTATACTATAAAGGACCAGGAACAGATTTAACAATCGAACTTCCTGAAAAACATTTATGGGTGGGTGCTGGCAGCATTAACGAAAAGAATGTACCATTCATGGCAAACATTCCAACAGAAGAAGTATTTACAATGCCATTAAAAACAGGCGTAAACGGCTATGTAACAAGCAAAAAACCATTAGTTTATGCAGGAAATGTTATCGATAACTTTACGCTTACATTTGAAAATGGCCGCATCGTAGACTTCAAAGCTGAAGTTGGTGAAGAAACATTAAAACATTTAGTCGAATCAGATGAAGGTTCTCACTTCTTAGGAGAAGTTGCATTAGTACCGCACGACTCACCTATTTCTAATACAAATATTTTATTCTACAATACGCTATTTGACGAAAATGCATCTTGCCATTTAGCAATCGGTAATGCCTATGCTTTTAACTTAGACGGCGGTAAAACGATGTCAAAAGAAGAGCTAGCAGAAAATGGTGCAAACTCTAGTATTACACACGTAGACTTTATGATCGGTTCTGCTGAACTAGATATCGACGGTATTACAGCAGATGGTACACATGAACCAATCTTCCGTAAAGGAAACTGGGCGTTTTAATAAAGTGAATAAAGAAGAATCGCATCAACGGTTTCGTTGATGCGATTCTTCTTTTATAGACCTAACGAAATATATTTAATTTCTAAGTACTCTTCAATTCCAAAGTAACCGCCTTCACGGCCAATACCACTTTCTTTAAATCCGCCAAATGGAGCTTGTGCGACAGATGGAAGACCGTCATTTAAACCAATAATCCCGTATTCCAATGCTTCGCTAATTTGGAATGCTTGGCTAATATTTGTTGTAAAGATATATGCTGCTAAGCCATATGGCGTATTATTTGCACGCTCAATTACCTCTTCAGCTGTTTTAAATTTCGCAACAGGTGCAACCGGTCCAAATGTTTCTTCTGTCATACATAGCATATCATCATGTGCTTCGCCAATTACAGTTGGTTGAACAAAATGGCCATTTAATTCTGCAATCTTTTGTCCGCCATTAAGTACCTTTCCACCCTTTTGAATCGCATCTTCTATATGTTCTTGCACTTTTTCAACAGCTGACTCATCAATAAGTGGTCCGACAGTCGTGCCTGCTGCAAAACCGTCACCTACTTTTAGTTCTCCTACAGCTGCTTGGAATTTCTCTACGAAGTTTTCATACACATCTTCTTGAACAAACACTCTATTCGTACAAATGCACGTTTGACCAGCATTACGGAATTTCGAGCCGATTACTGCTTCTACAGCTTTATCTAAATCTGCATCATTCATTACAATAAACGGTGCATGACCACCTAATTCTAATGAAACTTTTTCACTGTTTCAGCTGCACCGCGCATCAATTCTTTTCCAATTTCTGTTGATCCAGTAAAGGATACTTTTCTTACGCGTCCATCATTCATCCACGTATCAGCAATTGCTTTCGCACTTCCTGTTACGATATTTATGACACCTTTTGGAATTTCTGCTTCATGTGCAAGTTCAGCTAATTTTAATGCTGTTAATGGTGTTTGGCTTGCTGGTTTTACGACCGCCGTACATCCTGCTGCTAATGCAGGTGCCACTTTTCTTGTAATCATCGCTGCTGGAAAGTTCCATGGCGTAATTGCTGCAATTACACCAACAGGCTGTTTCGATACAAGGATACGTTTATTAGGATGCGAAGCAGGAATCATGTCTCCATATACACGCTTCCCTTCTTCTGCATACCATTCTACAAAGCTATTCGCATAGTTTACTTCACCAAGCGCTTCTGCAAATGGTTTTCCTTGTTCCTTTGTCATAATAGCCGCAATTTCTTCTTTATGATCATCAATTAACGTGAACCACTTTTTCAATTTGTTCGCACGCTCAGCTGCCGTTAGCTTTGACCAAGTCTTAAACGCTTCATGTGCAGCATCTACCGCTTGCTTTGCTTCAGTTACTCCACCTTTTGGAACAGTAGCAAATACTTCTTGTGTAGCCGGATTGTTAATTTCAATTTGTTCATGCAAATGAACAAATTCCCCATTAATATACATCGCTTTCTTATCTAAATTAATAGCCATTGTTTTTTTATCCAACCTTTTCATCCTCCTTTATATTTACTGTACCAAATGCAATGGTACTTTTTTAAATTCCTTCTTCTCCTCCAACGAGAAGTTCTTCTCCAATAAACTTTTTGATTTTTCTAGTTGCTGCGGACTGACTAATTTTTAAAGTCTCTGCTACCTTATAGCTTGATTGATGTGCTTTATACGCTTTCAAAATAATATTGCGCTCTACTTCCTCTAACATTTCATACAAACTTTTTCCGGATTGTTCAATTGTAGAATTTTGCATAGATAATGGTAAGTCTTCCAATGTAACAAGCTCATCTGCAGTAATAACAACACGTTCCATCACATTTTCTATTTCTCGATTATTTCCTTCCCAAGGATATTCTAAAAATGCTTGTAATACATGCGGAGATAGCTTCACATTACGCCCATACTTCTCATTAAAATGCTGCAGGTAATAATAGACTAGTGGTAAAATATCTTCTTGTCTCTCACGTAAAGGAGGAATATAAATCGGAATCACATTAAGGCGGTAATATAAATCCTTTCGAAACGTCCCCTGTTTCACCATTTCTTTCAAATTTCTATTCGTTGCGGCTACAATGCGCACATCTACTTTTTTAATTCTCTGCCTCCTACTGGGCGGAATGTTTTTTCCTGTAATACTTGTAAAAGTTTCGCTTGAATTTCAAGAGGCATTTCTCCAATTTCATCTAAAAAGAGTGTCCCTTTATGAGCCAGTTCTAAAATGCCTTTTTTCCCTTCACGATGCGCACCTGTAAAAGAACCACTTGCATATCCAAACAGTTCAGATTCAATTAAATTTGTTGGCAAAGCGGCGCAATTGATTTCATAAAACATTTCATTTTTACGATGGCTAAGTTCATGTAAATGGCGTACTAATCTACTTTTTCCAACCCCTGTTTCTCCTAAAACAAGAACCGTGCTATCTACTACGGATACTTTTTTTATCGTTTCAACTATCCTCTGCATAGCTGCACTTTTAAAAATAAGTCCTTCATGCTCATATGTTTCTCGTAATTCTTTTTTATACGTTTTTAATTGATCCGTCATTGCCTCTACCTTTTTTCGCAATTGATAGAGCTCTGTTAAATCACGTGAGTAGCTAATGACCCTTCTTAAATTACCGTGATCATCGAAAACTGGCCGTGTTCGAACATGTAAATATTCTCCTGACTTTGTTGTCTGCACTAATTCAATTGGCTTCTCTTTTTCGATGACTTCAAGTGTTGCAGATGGATAAAAAATCCCTTCCTTTTGTAACTCTTTTACACTCTTACCAACCAATTTCTCCGCTGGTAACTGGTAATGTCTTTCGCACATGCTGTTGACACGAACAACAATACCTTTCTCATCTGTTACAAAAATCTCATCAAATGCATGTTCAAATACATCTTTTAAATCCATAAATACTCGTTCCTTTTCCGCCACCATTCCAGTCACTCCCTGAAGTTTAAATATTTTCAAAGTTTTATAACCCTGCTATGATAAAGAGCATTTGAAATATCACAGATTGACGGTTCATCTTAGAGAATAAATGATATTCAAACACGTCCAATTTATATATAATACTTTGTCATTATTATATAACAGGGAGAACCGGAACAGTTGCAAACAAGTTTTTAAAATGAATATTTTACAGGAAACTCAATACGCTTTTAGCTTATACGTGTGCTTTATCTACTTTTCCATAACAAGCTTGAAGCGATTCTTCAAGAATGTTAAGCCCTTCTTCAAGTTGCTCATCTGTAATAACAAGCGGCATTAAAACGCGAACGACATTTCCATATGCGCCTGCCGTTAATAGCAATAAACCTCTCTTATTTGTTTCTGCAGTAAGATTTGCAGCTAACGTTTTATCTGGCTCTTTCGTTACTTTATCTTTCACTAATTCGAAGGCACACATTGCTCCTAACCCGCGAACATCACCAATGCATTCGTATTTTTCAGCCATTTGTTGAAAACGATCCATTACTTCTTTTCCAATATGCACAGCACGTTCATTTAAATTTTCTTTCTCCATTACTTCAAGAACAGCTAATGCAGCGCTGCATCCTAATGGACTTCCAGCATACGTTCCACCTAATTCACCAGGTGCAGCCTCATCCATTACTTCTTTTCGGCCAATTACACCACTAATTGGTACACCCGCTCCTAGCGATTTAGATACAGTAATTAAATCTGGTACTACATCGTAATGGTCAATAGCAAAATATTTACCCGTACGGCCAAATCCTGTTTGAATTTCATCAGCAACAAACAAAATGCCATGTTCAGCACATAAACGATGTACTTCTTTCACAAACTTTTTACCCGGGACGATAAAGCCGCCTTCTCCTTGTACAGGCTCCATCACAACAGCTGCAATGCTTTCTGGCGCAACCTCTGTGATTAAGAAGTTTTTAAACTCTTCAATGATAAAATCTTCATATTGTTCTTCTGTTAATCCAGCTGGACGACGATATTCGTAAGGGAATGGAGCTTTATAAACCTCTGGTGCAAACGGACCAAATCCATGCTTATACGGCTTTACTTTACTTGTCATTGTCATCGTCATTAATGTACGGCCGTGAAATCCTTTTGTAAATGCAATAATCCCTGTTCGTTTCGTATACTTACGAGCAATTTTCACTGCATTTTCAACAGCCTCAGCTCCGCTGTTTAAAAACAATACTTTTTTATCAAAAGCCCCTGGCGCTATCGCAGCTAGTTTCTCTGCCAATTCAATATACGATTCATACATCATTACGTTAAAACCTGTATGGATATATTGATCGATTTGCTTATGAAGAGCCTCTGTAACAGTCGGGTGACAATGTCCGACGTTGATTGTGCCGATTGCCCCAGCAAAGTCGATAAATTGATTTCCATCCACATCTGTAACAAGCGCTCCATGAGCCGATTGTACAAATGTTTGAATTCCATTACTTACTCCTCTTGGTACGATATTTTGGCGGCGTTCAAATAATGAAGCTGCTTTTGAACCCGGAATATTTTGATTAACCTTAGCAAAATTTGTTTTCATTGTATATTCCACCTCTTTTAATGATTTGCTTTTTATATTGCAAAAAGTATGCCAATTTTCAAACACACTGTACTCCTATATTTTTATAAATTTTGACTCAAAAAATAAGTCCTTAAAGACTCGAAGAGAGTCTTTAAGGACTTATTTAAAAGATTTCTATCCATTCTCGCATTTCAATTACAGAAATGGATGGGACACGCTGACAAAAAATATATGCAAAAATACAACAAAAGTACAACGAACTGCCAATTTACATTCTTTACAAAAAAACTACCTTTTACAAGGTAGTTTCTTTTTGCTCTGGAACAAATAATTCTAAACAGTGATATATATTTTCAAACTCCATCGGTGCATCGCCGCCGTACTCACCGTCTAAATTAATCATTAACTTTTCTGGAGAATGTACTTTAATTCGATTTGCCTGTGTATATAATACTTTCGGATTATTTATATGCTCACCACGCTGCGCTTGTGTTGCTGCCTTAATTAGGTCTGCAATAGAACCCTTTTTTAATATTAACAAATCAAACAAACCATCATTAATAGATGCATACGGCGCTACTTTTTCAAAGCCGCCGACAGATCGTGTATTCGTAATTAAAAACATTGTAATTTCTTCTTGCAGCATCTTTCCATCATACTCAATTTCTACATATGTCGGATGCAAAGACGGTAACATTTCAATCCCCTTTAAATAATATGCAAGTTGCCCAAGTACTGTTTTTAATTTACTTGGCACTTCATATGTTAATTCTGTAATGCGGCCACCGCCAGCAATATTAATAAAATATGTATCATTTGCTCTTCCAAGATCAAGAGGTACCGTTTGACCAGCACAAATGATATCAGCAGCTTCTTCGATTGAGCGAGGTACACCAATCGCTCGAGCAAAGTCATTTGTCGTTCCAACTGGGATAATCCCAAACTTCGGAAGATGCTCATTTCCAACTAACCCATTCACAACTTCATTTAACGTACCATCGCCGCCTGCTGCAATAACAACATCAAACTTACGCTCTGCCGCTTGCCTCGCTGCCACAGTCGCATCTCCAGGGCCTGTCGTCGCATGACATGACGCTTCATACCCTGCTTTCTCTAATTTTTGTAGTACTTCTGGCAAGCTCTTCTTAAATAACTCGCGACCAGAAGTTGGATTATAAATAATTCTTGCACGTTTCATATAACATTAGCACAGGAAAACCCTCATTCATCAAAAAGGGAAAGGAATAGCCGCCAAGCATTTGCTTAGCACTCCTATGCGTACCCTCCTCTCAATTCTACATGTATTTCCTTCAACCTAACAAAGCAATATAATTTCATTGTTAACACTAAATTAACATTTATTTCATACCATATTATGAAAAAATTCTCTCTAGATTTAGATTTATCATTATTACAAACTTTTTGCAACTATCATACCATACTTAACTGAAGGGATTTTTCTTATATTTGTCAGTTAATCAAACGTTTGTTTAAACAAAATATCATTTAAACAAACGTTTGATTAACTCAGAAAAACACCCATATTTGGGTGTTTTTCTGTTTAATCTTCGTTGTTGCATTCTCGCTTCAGCGGCTTCGCGGTTTCTCATCCTAAGCGAAACGCCTCCACTTTTCGTGCTTATCGCTTGTTAATCTCTTCAAGTAAGATTTTATTAACAAGCGGCGGATTTGCTTGTCCTTTTGTTGCTTTCATAATTTGACCAACTAAGAAACCAATTGCACGGTCTTTACCGTTTTTGAAGTCTTCAATAGACTGTTCGTTATTATCAAGAATTTCTGTTACGACCTTACGAAGTGCTCCTTCGTCAGAAATTTGAACAAGACCTTTTGCTTTTACGATTTCTTCTGGGTCTCCACCTTTTTCAATTAACTCGTTAAATACTTTTTTCGCAATTTTAGACGAAATTGTACCTTTTTCAATTAATTGAATCATTTTAGATAAACCAGCTGGTGTTAGTGCTACATCTTGTAATTCTTTTTGTTGTTTGTTTAAGTATGCTAGTACTTCACCCATTAACCAGTTTGATGTTAATTTCGCGTCTGCACCATCTGCAACTGTTGCTTCGAAGAAATCAGACATCTCTTTCGTTAATGTTAATACGTGTGCATCATAAGCTGGTAAGCCAAGCTCTTCAACATAACGTACTTTACGAGCATCTGGAAGTTCAGGAATAGAAGCACGCACGCGTTCTTTCCACTCATCATCGATGTAAAGCTCAACTAAATCTGGCTCTGGGAAATAACGGTAATCGTCAGATCCTTCTTTCACACGCATTAAGATTGTTTTCTTCGTTGCTTCATCATAACGACGTGTTTCTTGTTGGATGATCCCACCAGATAATAGTTCTTTTTCTTGACGTGTCTGTTCAAACTCAAGACCTTTTTGTACGTAAGTGAAAGAGTTTAAGTTTTTCAGTTCTGCTTTTGTACCGAATTTTTCTTGTCCAACTGGACGAAGAGAAATGTTCGCATCACAGCGAAGAGAACCCTCTTCCATCTTACAATCAGATACGCCTGTATATTGAATGATTGATTTTAGCTTTTCTAAGTAAGCATACGCTTCTTCTGGTGTACGCATATCTGGCTCAGATACGATTTCGATTAACGGCATACCTTGGCGGTTGTAGTCTACTAATGAATAACCTTCGCTTGTATGTGTTGATTTCCCTGCATCTTCTTCTAAATGAAGACGTGTAATACCGATGCGTTTCTTTTTGCCGTCTACTTCGATTTCAATCCAACCATTTTCCCCAATTGGTTTATCAAATTGAGAGATTTGATAAGCCTTCGGGTTATCTGGATAGAAATAGTTTTTACGGTCAAATTTTGTTTCTGTTGCGATTTCACAGTTTAATGCCATTGCAGCTTTCATTGCAAAGTTAACTGCTTCTTTATTTAGAGTTGGAAGCACCCCAGGATATCCTAAGTCAATTACACTTGTTTGTGTATTTGGATCCGCTCCGAATTCTGTTGGACTCGCAGAGAAAATTTTCGAATTTGTTTTTAACTCAACGTGAACCTCTAAACCGATAATTGTTTCAAAATTCATCTATGCTCGCCTCCTTACAGACTTGCTTTTTTTGTATGATAATCTGTTGCTTTCTCGAACGCATGTGCAACGCGATAAATTGTAGCTTCATCGAAGTGTTTACCAATAATTTGCAGTCCAAGCGGCATGTTGTTTGCGCCGAATCCACATGGAACAGAAATTGCTGGAACACCTGCTAAGTTTACTGGAATTGTTAAAATGTCATTTGCATACATTGTCATTGGATCATCGATTTTTTCGCCTACTTTAAACGCTGGAGTTGGCGTGGTTGGTCCGATAATAACATCATAGTTTGCAAATACATTTTCAAAGTCATTTTTAATTAATGTACGTACTTGTTGTGCTTTTTTGTAATATGCATCATAGTAACCCGAGCTAAGTGCGAATGTACCAAGCATAATACGACGTTTTACTTCGTCACCAAAGCCTTCGCTACGTGTATTCTTATACAGGTCCATTAAGTTATTCACATTATCAGAACGAACGCCGTAACGTACGCCATCAAAACGTGAAAGGTTAGCAGACGCTTCAGAAGAAGAAATTAAGTAGTATGTTGCTAGTGCATATTTAGAGTGTGGAAGCGATACTTCTTCCCAAGTCGCGCCCATACCTTCTAACACTTTTAAAGCAGCTAATACTGACTCACGGGCCTCTTCGCCAACACCTTCACCTAAGTATTCTTTTGGCACAGCGATGCGTAAACCTTTTACGTCGCCTGTTAAACCAGCTAAGTAATTGCCAACTTCAATGTTTGCAGAAGTTGTATCCATACGGTCAACACCTGAAATAGCTTGCAGTAAGTATGCATTGTCTTCTACTGTACGTGTAATCGGTCCAATTTGGTCAAGTGAAGATGCAAACGCAACTAAACCGAAGCGAGATACACGACCATATGTTGGTTTTAAACCAACAACACCGCAATATGCAGCTGGTTGACGGATAGATCCACCTGTATCAGATCCTAAAGAGAATAATACTTCTCCTGCAGCTACAGATGCTGCTGAACCACCGCTTGATCCGCCTGGTACGTAATCTAAGTTCCAAGGGTTTTTCGTAGCGTAGAATCCAGAGTTCTCGTTAGAAGATCCCATCGCAAACTCGTCCATGTTTAATTTACCAATTGTAATTGTGTCTGCAGCGTTTAGCTTTTGCACAACTGTCGCATCATAAATTGGGTCAAAGTTTGCTAATATTTTACTCGCACACGTTGTACGAAGACCTTTTGTTACAATGTTATCTTTCACACCGATTGGCATACCAAATAGTAAACCATTATCTTCAGCGCCTAATTTTGCATCTAATTCTTTCGCTTTTGCACGTGCATTTTCTTCATCTAATGTAAGAAACGCTTTTACGTTATCTTCAACATCCGCAATACGTTTGTAAGATTCATCTACTAAATCCGTAACGGAAATTTCTTTGCTTTGTAATTTTTTATGTAACTCTGATACAGAACGATCAAATAATGACATCGAAATTCCCCTCCTCTATTCTAATACTGCTGGAACACGGATTTGATTATCTTTGTGATCCGGTGCATTTTTTAATACTTCTTCAACTGGTAAACCTTTTTCAGGTACATCTTCACGCATAATATTCTTCATATCTAATACGTGAGTTGTTGGTTTTACGTTTGTTGTATCTAATTCATTTAACTGCTCAGCAAATGTAACAATTGCATCGAGTTGTTTTTGAAATTTTTCTGCTTCTTGATCTGTAATTGCAAGGCGTGCTAAATGCGCAACATGCTTTACATTCTCAACGGAAATTCTTGACACGGCTAGGCCACCTCCATAATATATCGTACAATCTACAATACTATTGATGATACCAAATTTTCAGTAGTTCAAGCAAGTGAACACAGCACACTTCACCCATTTTTGAACAAAAAAAGAAAGGCTTTCGCCCCCCTTATCAATTTGCTATATAAAATTCTATTAAACAGAATCCATTCTTACTTCTCAATTGTTTCTTTTTTGGAAACTGGTTCAGCATGGATGTTGTTTGCATTATCCTCTTCATTATCACGAATTGTTTTTTGCAATACAAAACAAGACATCGTTAAAAATAATGTACCAAGTAAATAATAGCCTTTTACACTGAGTGGTTCCTCTAGCGTATAAATACCAATTAACATGCCAGAAAGCGCACAAACGAAAGATGTCCATGCTAAAAACGTGAATGCTTGAGTGTTTCTCCTTCTCATTGTTCTTCTCCCCCTTATCAATACCTAACCCATTATTAGATGGGTATACCATCATTCATACTATAAAATCTCATGTAAAATACTCTATCTTTTGTATTACTCTAGCATACATATAATTCTTTATAAAGAAAAAAATGGATATAGTCTGAAAAGTTAAAAATAATTATTTGACATTTATTGAGGTTGAACATAGAATGAAAATAAATATTACGAACATCGAAATATACGGGAGTGGAAATAATTGCTGCAATACGAACATTTTTTAGATTTACTGCTAGATAACGCCAAGAAGCTTTTCTATCCAGAAGAATGGGTGAGCATTGATTTATCACTTTCAAAAACAGAAGTATTCTGTCTGTTATGGATGGAGCGAAACACAGACATTACGATGAGTAAAATTACGGAACTTCTTGATATTCCAATGAGTACGACGACAGGTGTCGTCAATCGTCTCGTAAAAAAAGGGTATATTGAGCGCTACCGAAGTGAAAGTGATCGTCGTATTGTATTGATTCGTTTAACGGAAACTGGCCTAGAGCTTGTAGAAGAAGTAAAGCAAAATGCTGCTCATTACTTCAGCCTTGTGACTGAAGCACTATCAGAAGAAGAAAAAGCATTTTTACTGCAAATCTTCCAAAAAATCATGAACCATATTGCTACATCACAACAAAAAACAGAAGAAAAGCTTACTTCACCTAAGATGAAAAACATTCCGATTGAATAAAACCCTTTATGGGTTTTTATTCAAAGATATATTTCGACTCTCGTAATATTCGATTACCGAAACAAAGGGGATATGAATGATGAGAATTATTTTATACACAGGTAAAGGCGGCGTAGGGAAAACAAGTATTTCAGCAGCAACAGCAATGCAAAGTGCAAAACAGGGACTAAAAACATTGGTGATGAGCACCGACCCTGCTCATAGTTTAGGAGATTCATTTGGTATGAAACTTTCCTCAGAGCCACAAGAAATTTGTGAAAATTTATGGGCACAAGAAATTAATACAATCTATGAAATGGAAAAGGGCTGGGGTAAACTTCAAAAATATATTACATTACTATTTACATCAAAAGCAGCTGACGATATTACTACAGAGGAACTTACTATGTTCCCAGGTATGGAAGATTTAATTAGCTTACTGCGTGTATTAGATTACTATAAACAAAAAACATACGATGTCATTATTATTGATTGTGCTCCAACTGGTGAAACATTAGCTATGCTAAGTTTCCCTGATATGCTCGGCTGGTGGATGGAAAAACTCTTTCCAATTAAACGTAAAATATTAAAAGTTGTACGTCCTGTCGCACAGCCACTTCTTAGATTCCCCCTTCCTACCGATGATGCCATGGACGAATTAACACATACTCTCGAACAGCTCGGTGAAATGAGAGATATTTTATCCAATCGAGAAGTAACAAGTATTCGTGTTGTTGTGAATCCGGAAAAAATGGTTATTAAAGAGGCTCAGCGCAGCTTTACGTATTTAAATCTATACGACTACAATGTTGATGCTATCATGATAAATCGCGTCATTCCTGACACTGTCACAGACTCTTATTTTCAGGCCTGGAAAGATACACAAAAGAAATATAAGGCATTGATTCAAGATAGTTTTCAGCCGCTTCCTATTTATGAAGCACCAATGTTTGAACAGGAAGTAGTTGGTTTACCTATGTTAGAGCGTGTTGGCGATGCTTTATTTAAAAATGATTCTGATCCAACTGCCGTGAAATTCAACGGACGGACGCAATATGTCACAAAAAACGGTGATGAATATATCTTTGTTCTTTCCATCCCATTCTCTGATAAAAGTGAACTCTCTTTAAACCAAAAAGGTGACGAACTCATTATTCGAGCCGGTTCCGTAAAACGAAACATTACCTTACCAAAAACATTAACGCATTTGTCCATTCAAGGAGCAAAATTTGAAGGTGATGTACTCAACATTCGATTTGGAGGTGTTGTTCATGCGTGAAGATTTGCTACGGAAAGTCATTCGGACGAAGATAGAAGTTGGAGGGTATGTTATAAACGGATTACCTGCCCCACTTCAGCAGCGAGCAAACGAGATGCTGAACATGTTTCATGAAGAACTAACTTCTTATATAAAGGAACAGAAACAACCTGCGGAAACTTCTTTAAAACGTGTGACAATTGAATAACGGTATAGAAAAGGCCAGGAAAATTCCTGGTCTTTTCTACTTAAACTTTTCAATTTTAATTTCATGTAAATTTCTTTATCTCACATTTTTCAAAAAGGAAAACTCCCTAAACTAATGGAATAATTAAACGAATACAAAATCGAAACTGGAGGCTGTAACTGAAATGAAAACTGCTCTTTTACTCGTCGACATCCAAAATGATTATTTTCCAAACGGAAAGATGGAACTGCGAAATGCTAGCGAAGCAAGTGAATATGCAAAACGCATACTTCAATATTTCCGTGAAACAAATCAGCCTATTTTTCATATCCAACATGTTTCCACTCGCGAAAATGCAACATTTTTTCTTCCAAATACAGAAGGTGTACACATTCATAAGAATGTTCGTCCTTTGCAGCAAGAAACAGTCATATTGAAGCATTATCCAAATAGTTTTCGAGAAACTTCATTATTACAAGAATTACAAGATTTACAAATCGAACACGTTGTTATATGCGGCATGATGACACATATGTGCATTGATGCTACAGTACGAGCTGCCTTTGATTTTGGCTTTACATGCACAGTAATACATGATGCGTGTGCAACGAAAGACTTAATCTTTAAAAACGTTTCCATTCCAGCTGTATATATTCACAACACAATTCTAGCTTCCTTAAACGAAGTGTATGCTGAGATAATCAGCACTGAAGAGTTTTTACAGCGCGAAAAATCCCTTTGGACTTAACCAAAGGGATTTTCTTTATATCGTTTCATTTCTCTTACGCTTCCATCAGTAACTCTATATTCCTATCAAGATGTATAAAAAAGAAACACCGCCTTCAGCGAGCAAACTGAAAGCGGTGTCTTCTTGTCTAATCATAGATTTTCCTTCAAATTGTATTATACAGGAAATTTATGAAATTTATACAGAGAAATACTACAAAATACAATATATTTTCTACGAATATAACGTATTTTTAATAGAAATGTTAAAAACTAAGCAGATTCAATATATATTCACTCTTTTTATTGTAATTCCTAATAAAAACAGTTTTAGACTAAAGATACTAAGTAAAGTTTCCATGGTACAAACGAAGATAAAACCTTTTTCATGTTTCTTATCCTAAAGGTCTCATAATTCTTTTGCGCTGTTCAAATGTAGCAATTTCCCTTATTCCTTTTCCCAAAAGCATTTCCGTATTTTTCTCTACATATGCCCCTAAATCATCGGGAAAATGAGAATCTGAGGATGTGGTAAATGCTACTCCTTCTTGAACTAAAATATCTAAAAAAGTTGGACTTGGACACATTTCTTTCACAGGATAACGATAATATAATCCGGCATTAATCTCAGTTGCTGTATTTGTTTCGATTAACGCTCTCGCAATTTCTTTATAATGGGAAAGGAGAAGATTCTCGTCCGGCCGGAATTTAAATACTTTTAAATTATCAAGATGAGCAACAAAATCAAATAGCTCACTTCGAATTGCCTTTTCTACTACATGGAAGAAGTCCTTATATAATTCTACTAAATTGTAATTAGAAAAATATTCTTGGGTATCAGGGTTATCAAATCCCCATCCATATATATAATGAACTGAACCAATTACATAATCCCAATCGTATACTCCAAGCAATTCTTTCAGTTCTTTCTCTCCACCAGGAAAATAATCTGCCTCCATTCCAAGGCGCAGCTTTATTCCTTCTTTTTCCCAGACTGCTTTTGCTTCTGTAATAGCTTGTACAAATTCGTCCATAGATTGTGTCATAACTTGATCTAGCCATAATCGTTGCTTTCTGCCGATTTCCGTATCACTCAAGTCCAAATACCGCTCAAAATACGAACGAGTTTCTTTAAAACGATATAAATGATCTACAATTCCAACTTCGCTTAACCCTTTTCTCTTTGCCTCTTGTAAATATAAATCGAGCCAAGTTACATCATATGCACCTTTTTGAAGACGCTGTCCCAATCGTTCCATACTTTTATTCAACCATTCTAGCGTATGATACTTCTCCTCAATTGGACTAAAATGATTTAAAGCAATATTTGTACGATTAAGCCAGTGCAATGAATAAGGCCCTTCTTCTAAATGTAAATGATAATCAACTTTCATACTGCTCTCCACCTTTGACTATAATCCATTGTAGCATCGTATCTAGCTGATTTTTTCTCCATGCATGCGGCATATCTTGATCACAAATGATATAATCAACCGCCGCCAATGGGCAAATACGATAAAATGATTTTGTATCCACCTTAGAAGAATCAGCCAATACAAATATTTGGCTCGCTTGCTTTACCGTTGCAGCAGAAACAATAGCCTCTTCCAAGTCATAGTCACTCACATCTGTCTGTGTAATTCCTCCGCATGAAAGAAATACTTTATCAAATTGAAACTCCTGTAGAATTTTACATGTTAAAGAACCGGTAATTGATCTTTGCTCAGGGTTTAATACTCCCCCAAGAATAATAACTTTCCCATCGAAATATTTCTCTTCTAATCGTTGATTTAAAATATCGGCTACCGCTAATGAGTTTGTAACGATAGTAACTCGCTGTACATCTTGTATGAAATGAGCTAAATGGATGGTTGTTGTTCCTATATCAATCATTACAGTATCTCCATCTTGAATAAACCGTGCAGCCTTTTTTCCGATTTCCTGTTTCAAATCGTAAAATACATTCATTTTCTGACTAAAATGAGGTTCATTATTTGTTTGATGATAGTTAACAGCACCGCCATGTACTCTTTTCAGTTTTTTCTCTTTTTCTAAAATATCTAAGTCTCTTCTAATTGTTTCCGGTGTTACTCCTAAACTTTTAGCAAGGGAAGCGACAATAATCTTTTTTTCTCGTTCTAACTGATCTAAAATATGTTGGTGACGCTCGAGCAACGATAAATTCATATCAGCGAAATCACATCCTCTTTACTAATGTATAATTTTCTTAGTTCATTTTCTTGTAAAATCTCTCTAGTGCTATGAAGATGCTCAGCTGTTATCGTTACATTGTTAGAGCACAATTCATAACGTGTAACATTCCCAAGCATCATAACCTTATGAATTTTCCCAGAAATCGTATAGGTATTTGATCGGCATTCAGGGCTAAACACTTCCGGGCGTATAGCATATAAGTCATGTGTAAACTCTTCTGTATCTCCTATTAACAACTTCAGTTCATCTCTCGTTAATACATTATAATTCCCCATAAATCTAGCCACAAATTCATTAGTAGGATGAGTATAAATTTCATGTGGTGTACCACTTTGGGCAATATGCCCTGCATTTAAAATGTAAATTTTATCACTAACAGCCATTGCCTCTTCTTGATCATGCGTAACTAGTACAGTCGTCATATTTAATTCCTGTTGAATAGATTTCAACAACTTCTGTAAGTTTTTACGAATTTGCGCATCTAATGCGCTCAACGGTTCGTCTAAAAGCAACACTTTCGGTTCTGTTACAAGAGAACGAGCTAATGCAACCCTTTGTTGTTGTCCCCCAGATAATTCCCTTGGATAAGATTGTTCTTTTCCTTGTAATCCAACAAGGGTAATCATACGAGATACTTTTTGGCGAATCGTCTCTTTGTCCATTTTTTTCATTTTTAACCCGAACGCTACATTTTCTTCTACAGTCATATTTGGAAATAATGCATATGCTTGAAATACCATTCCCACTTGGCGGTCTTTCGGTTTTGCGTTTGTCACATCTTTTCCGTCAATTTGAATTGTACCGTTGTCCATTTCTGTTAACCCTGCTAAAGTACGAAGCAACGTACTTTTTCCGCAACCGCTTGGTCCTAATAACGTTACAAATTCCCCCTCTTTAAAAGAAAGAGATATATCGTGCAGAACTGTTTGATTATTAAAGGACTTCGTAAGATTTTCTATTGTGACATAACTCATATTACACTGTCTCCTTTTTTATACGTGTCATTTTTACAAGAATTGTCGAAAGAATACACATTAAAAAGAAATAGCAAACTACAATAGCACTCGCAATGTGCCCACTTTTGCTTAAATTTTGATACAAATATGTTTGAATCGTTTCGAAACGTCCTCCGACAAGCAAGTTAATTAATACAAATTCGCCAAACAACATAGAGAATGACAAGAGAGACGATACTAAAAGCCCAGATAAAATGTTAGGTACGATGATTTTCATAAATGCTGTAAAACGACTGGCTCCCAACATTTCTGCTGCTTCCATCAATGATTTTGCATGTATTGTACGTAAACTATTTCGTGTTCCTTGATACATATAAGGAAGAATTATAACAAAGTAAGCTCCAACAACTACTAATACCATCGAAATTCCACTACTTGAATAAGCACGGATTAAGCCTACGCCAATAATGACACCAGGCATTGCATACGTCATAATAATGAGCGCTTGTACAAACTTTTCTAATCTAGGTGCATATACAACAATTGAAAATATTGCAGGCACCATAATGATAATTGCTAATACAGTAGACCCTAACGATAACAGTAAAGATCGTCCAAAAGCTTCTATAAAACGCATATCACTAAATAAATCGCTGTACCACTGCAATGTCAGCCCTTCTGGTAATATCGTTCTATTCCACTCTGTCGCAAAAGAATATAGAATTGTTGCAAGCAACGGAATAAACAAATACAAAAAAACGATTCCTATTGTAACGTAATGATAAAACGGTCGTTTCAAGATAAATCCCTCCGAATTTTACGAGTTAACCATTCATTAATTAACATCGCTACTACTAGCACTAAGCCTAAAAGAACCGCTAATGCACTACCTAGTTCAGGACGGGCGAATATATCTCCTGATACTAAAGCTCCTACTCGAATTGTCACAAGATTATACGTACTTCCAGTTAGCGCGTAAGCTGAAGCATATGCCCCCATTGCATTAGCAAACAAAATGCTAAATGTCCCTGCGATACTTGGCAATATAACCGGCAAGCCAATTCGTAGCCAAAATTGATAAGAAGATGCCCCAAGTAATGCAGCTGCTTCTTTCCATTGTTTTTGAATTCCGGCATAGACTGGGTAAAGAAGCATGATTCCTAACGGTAATTGAAAATAAATATAAATTAATACAAGCCCTGACCAAGAATATAAGTGGAAGGAGCTTAACGTATCCCACCCCAATTGTTGAAACAATAACATAAACAATCCACTATTCCCTAATAAAACAATGAAAGCGAAGGCTAAAGGAACACCTGCAAAGTTAGATGTCAAATTCGCAAAAATTAAAATTCGATCTTGTATTTTTCTAGGAAAAAGAGTAATTGAATACGTAGCAAATACAGAAATTAAAATTGCAATAAAGCTTGAGAAAATTGAAATCATAATACTGTTTTTAAATGCTTGATGATAATAAAAATTCTTAAACACTTCTATATAGTTGGAAACAGTGAAACCATTTCCTCCTGTTTGTTGAAAGCTTCCATAAATCATAGAAATGAGCGGAACAAATAAAAATAACACAATCAATAAAAAGAACGGAATAAGACTTGCTATAAGCATTCCATTAATACGTTTCAAATTTAAAACTCCTCTCTCAAAAGAAAAGGCGTCTTCTTAAATGAAAGACGCCTTTTTTACACCAGGAATAACTAAATTTTGCATAAGGTGTGACGGCTGAATTCCAAGTAAATTACAAACTAAAGGAGCAATTTGTAATTGAGGAATTTCCTCCTCATATATTCCTGTTGTCACTTTATCACTAATGATAAACAACGGAACATCACGATCAGCCGCTGTTGTTCCCCCATGATTACCATCATCATTCATTCCATGATCTGCAGTGATAATCACTTGATATCCAGCTTCTATCCAAGCCGGTAAAATATTTGCTAAAATAACATCTACAGCAATAACCCGATTACGATATCTAGCTGAATCTGCTGTAAATTTATGTCCGTCATCATCTACATTCATAGAGTGAACATACAAGAAATCCGGTTGATATGTTCGCAGTAAGTAATTGGCATCCGCAAACAAATGTGTATCTGGATAATGATCTTCCCAATAGAAAATGCCTTTTTCAATTGGGCGGGAATCGTCCAATTGAATACGATCCGTTTCAGGATGAAACGGCGCTTTATTATATAGCTCACTTACCCAGTAGTACGAAGCCGTTGCATTTGTTAAACCATGTTTTTTCGTTAAATGAAACAAACTTTCCTTATTTGATAAACGAACTACATTATTTGTTGTAATACCATTTTCATAAGCTGGAGTACCTGTCAACAACACCTCATATAAAGGACGAGACATCGATGGCAATTCTGATTTCACTTTATACCTTGCTGCTTTTCCCTTTTCAACAAGGTGATGCAAGTATCCCATTTGCATCACCGCAGTGTCATAACGCAAACCATCAATCATAATAAATGCAAGTTTATTTGACATACATTAACACCTGCTCTTGCCATAATTGCGGTAATTGTTTTGTTACATCTTCCCAAGCTTTTTCATCTGCTACATGTCGTACATTTTTGTACATTGTATCTGGCAGAAGCTTTGCCTTTACGTCTGCAGGAAGCTTTACATTTTCACGAATTGGACGAGCATATCCATTTGCTAAATTGGTTTGTCCTTTATCTGATAAAATATACTCACGCGCTAACATAGCTGAATATGGATGTTTTGCATACTTATTGATAACCGTAGCATAACCAGACATAACGGACGTTTCTTCTGGAATAACTACATCAAAACGATTTGGATCAATTTTATCGCGATATCCTAATGCATTAAAATCCCAGACGATTGCAACATCAACCTCTCCTTTTTCTAAAGCTGCTAAGTTCGGATCAGCTGTACCTAAACGTCCTTGTTTAGCTAACTTTTGAAAGAAGTCAACACCCGGCTGGATATTCTTCTCATCTCCACCGTTTGCGTAAGCTGCGGCTAATACCCCAAATTGTGCTTGATTTGCTTTTTGTACATCACCGATTGTTACCTTGTAATCTCCTTTTTCGAGATCCTTCCATGATTTTGGTGGATTTTTCACTTTATTCTTATCTGTGATGAATGCGAGCGTTCCTGTATAACCCACTACCCAATGGCCATCCTTATCTTTCGCCCATTCTGGTATATCATTCCAATAGGATGTTTTATACGGTAATGTTAATCCTTTTTCTTTTGCCAATGGACCAAAAGCAATACCAACATCACCGATATCTCCCGTTGCATCATTCTTTTCCGATTCGAACTTCGCTAACTCTTCAGCGCTCGACATATCTGTATCTGTATGTTTGAGGCCGTACTCTTTATTCAAGTCATCCCAAGTCCCTTTCCAGTTTGCCCATGCATCAGGCATCCCTACTGAATTGACCTCTCCCTCTTTTTTCGCCTTTTCTACAACTTCTTGAAGCGAGAGCTTATTATAATCAATTGCTTTTGCCTCTTTTTCTTCTTTACTTGAACATCCTGCAAACATAGAAACTGCTAAAGCACCTGCTGTTACGACCTTCCAAATCGATTTTTTATTCATATAAAAGTCAGTCTCCCTTTTTGTTTTATTGTTTGTTTACTTTTGTTTACACTTCAAATAATAATAAACAAATATAAAGCAAAAATTAAAAAGTTGTAAAGGTTTGGTTTTTTAATCGTTAAGGAATTGTAAATTTATAAAATTATTCATACTTTTTAGAGGTCGGATGTAACATACCTCGAGCATCATTTGAATAAATTTGAATTTTCAGATATTATTAAGTGTAGCAACAACAAAGCATCTATAACTAAAATGGTTGTAGAAATTCGCCTATTACCAATTAATGGAACTTTCAGATCATTAAGAATATACAGCTTTAGAGACAGGAGGGGATTTCATTGTATTTTCCATCAAAAAAAGATTTATGGTTATATCCCATTTATTTTGGTTGTATAATTGCTTGTTTTGTTCCACTATTTATAAGAAGAGACTACGGAGTTCTTTTTTCACAATACCTTTTGCAATCTTGTTAGTTTGGAGTTGGTTTACAACAGGATATAAAGTAAATAGCGAACTACTAATCATCCAAAATAGTCCGATAAAAAAGAGAGTTTCAATAAAAGATATAAAAAAAATTACACAAACAAAAAATCCGTTAGCATCTCCCGCACTTTCAATTGATAGGCTTGAAATAATTTATGGATCTGATTTTGGAATGGCACTTGTGTCTCCAAAGGATAAACAAAAATTTGTATCTTTGTTGAAAAGCATGAATCCACAAATTGAGGTGGAAAGCAGGTTAAATCAATGAACTTTTGGAGTGATTCTGAGAATCACTCTATTTTTATCCCGTATTAATATCACCATTATTTAAATCATACTCTATTAAGCTAACATATCTGTTCATCGCAACCGTCAAGAATAACACAAACAAAAAAAGACCTTCCCACTTAGGAAAAGGTCTTTCTTATACTTCTTATAGAGTTTCAGAAGTAGTTTTTGCTTGCATGTGTAATGCTATATAGTCAGGTCCACCAGCTTTAGAGTCTGTACCAGACATGTTAAAGCCACCGAATGGTTGGTAACCTACGATTGCACCAGTACATCCACGGTTGAAGTATAAGTTACCAACATGGAAGTCTTCACGTGCTTTTTCAATATGTTCACGGTTATTAGAAACAACTGCTCCTGTTAAACCGTATTCTGTATTGTTCGCAATTGCAAGTGCATGATCAAAGTCTTTTGCTTTGCAGAATGCTACAACTGGTCCGAAGATTTCTTCTTTCATTAGACGAGCATCTTCAGCAACGTCAGCAATGATTGTTGGCTTAATGAACCAACCTTTAGAATCATCACCTTCGCCACCCGCTACAAGTTTACCTTCTTCTTTACCAATAGCAACATAGCTCATTACTTTATCGAATGCAGCTTGGTCGTTAACTGGTCCCATGTTTATGCCTTGTTCAGCTGGGTTTCCTACTGTTAATTCACTTGTTAATTCAATTGCACGGTTTAATACGTGATCGTATACATCTTCATGGATTACCGCACGAGAACATGCAGAACATTTTTGTCCTGAGAAACCAAATGCAGATGCAACGATAGATTTTGCTGCTAATTCAAGATCTGCTTCTTTATCAACAACGATTGTATCTTTACCGCCCATTTCAGCGATAACACGTTTTAACCAAATTTGCCCTGGATTTACTTTTGCTGCGCGTTCGTAAATACGAATACCAACATCGCGTGATCCAGTGAAGCTGATGAAGCGTGTACGAGGATGATCAACTAAGTAATCTCCAACTTCAGATCCGCTACCAGGAATGAAGTTTACTACGCCTGCTGGTAAGCCAGCTTCTTCTAATACTTCCATAAACTTCGCTGCTACTACAGGTGTTGTACTAGCTGGTTTTAATAATACAGTGTTACCAGACACTAATGCAGCTGTTGTCATACCTGCCATGATTGCAAATGGGAAGTTCCAAGGAGAAATGATAACACCTACTCCTAATGGAATGTAAGAGAAACGGTTATATTCAATTGCACGGCTTTCTACTGGAATGCCGTCTTTTAATTTCAACATTTGACGACCATAATACTCCATGAAGTCGATTGCTTCTGCTGTATCAGCATCTGCCTCATTCCATGGTTTACCTGCTTCTTTCACAAGAATTGCGGAAAACTCATGTTTTCTGCGGCGAACGATTGCAGCTGCACGGAATAAAATATCTGCGCGCATTTCTGGTTTCGTTTTTCTCCAAGTTTGGAATGTTTCATCCGCTACTTGCATTGCTTTTTCTGCTAATTCACGATTTGCCTTTGAAACGCGGCCAACGACCTCTTCTTTATTTGCAGGATTCACAGAAACGATTTTATCGTCTGTAGTGACCTTTTCTCCCCCAATAATTAATGGATAGTCTTGTCCAAGATAAGATTCTACTTTCTTTAAACCTTCTTCAAATGCTACTTTATTTGCCTCTACTGTAAAATCTGTAAATGGCTCATGTTTGTATGCTACTACCATTATTTTAGCCTCCCCTTAGAAAAAAACGTTTACATAATACAACATTATTCTACACGATAATTTCGATTTGTTCAAATATTCTTAGACTTATATTTAAAAAATTATTTAATTTTTTAAATATAATAAATAAAAAAACAACATGATGCATATGCATCATGTTATAAAATATGAACGTATTCCCAAAAGTTTTTCCCAATTAACAAAATCGTTACTGTCAAAAATAAAATTCGTATATATCCTACGCCCTTTCGAACAGCAAATCTTGAACCGAAATATGCCCCTGCAATCATTGATAAACCCATAATTAAACCATATTTAAACTGAATTGCACCTAAAAATAAAAATGTAATCAATGATACAATATTGCTAACAAAATTTAACACTCGACCAGATGCCGCTGCACCGATAAAATCCATCCCAATTAATAAAAATGCAAAAATTAAAAATGAACCTGTGCCCGGTCCAAAAAACCGTCATAAAATCCAAGCATTAAAATAACGAAATAAAATAAAAATGTTTTTCCTTTCGTCATTTTCTTATAGGTAGCTACACTACCCCAATCTTTTTTAGAATAATATAAATCGCAATTAACACAAGCATAACTAACACAAGAGGTCGCAAAACATCCGGTGGGATGTACTTTACAACAAATGCCCCTGCAACTGCCCCAACAATTGTGAACGGAATTAGTTTTCCTACAATGCGAAAATCTACTTTTTTAGAACGAATAAAATAAAGCGTACTCGTAAATGATCCCATTGTTGCTGCCAATTTATTTGTAGCAATAGCCGAAGCCGGCGGCAACCCAAGAAACATAAGTGCTGGAAGGGAAATTAAACCGCCTCCTCCAACCACAGAGTCGATAAATGACGCTAAAAATCCGAAAGCAATGAGTAGTATAATGACTTGCAAGCTTAAATCTTCCATCTGTCCTTTCCCTCGATCCCCTTTTTTATTAACAACATTAAAAATTATAACAAAATTTCTAATATAAAGTGAAACTTTAATCAGTGGGGGTCTTTATTCCCCACTGATTATTAGTTGAACCACTCGGGCTTTTACGGGCAGTTTAGCTCCCACCTATCTGCTTCGCTTCTCTCACCCTTGAGGTGGGGGTCTTACTGCCCGCGAATAACGGGCTAAATGCTCGCAAATAATGCAATAGAAAAAGCCGTTCCTATAATAAGGAACGACTTTCTCTTAATCTAAAATTTGGACAAACGGTTTATCTTGCTTTACGTCACGAATAATAATTGCTTCTGGGCGTTCTACCGACTTAATCGTTACTTGCACTTTAACATAGTTAGGAAAATACTCCATAACAGCCCCAGCTACAAATTGTGTAAATCCAATGACTTCCGCTTTTCCATTAAACTGAACTGGAATCTCAAGCTTCATTTCTTTTAATTGACCATCTTTATAGAACCCTCTGCCAACAACCGCAGTATAGTTTCCGTCAAAATAAGTCGCTAGTTTAGCATTAAAGTTCTTTACAATTGTTGCATCGTCACGATAATTCGTGTCTGCTTCATTCGAAGGGAACAAATAATATTTTTCATCTATTGCTTTCCAATCTTCTACTTTGTCACTGCCTTTATCAACTGTTGTATATGATAAATATGATCCTGGTACAAGTGAAGATTTAGCTTCTTGTCGATAAATCGCAAATGTAATTGGGACATTTTTCAATTCATCTTTCTGTTTCAAAATCGGTAAAATTTCTTGGGCCATTTCCTTACCCTGTTTTAGCAATTCTTCGTCAGAGATTTTATTTTCACGCGGATAACCATGTTCTTCTGTATAATAATTAACAGAATTCATCGCAAGACCAATTACAACTCCGCTTAACTCTGCTTCGTTGTTACTTTTTGTTTTTAAATAATCTTGTTCTAAAATTTGCGCTAGATAAATTGGACTCTTTTCATTTTTTGCTTGTAATGTTTCCGATTCTCCTGCCGGTAACTCTGGATTCAATCCATTTGGCAGCTTCTTCTTCGATACTTTTTCTAAATTAGCTTGTTGCTCTGGTGTACGTTTTCTGCCCAATAGCGCTTGTATCGTATCTTTATCTAAATACTTTCCTTCCTGATAGAAATAATCTTTCGTATCATATGATTCTTTCGCAATGCGCATTAATCCTGTTTCAAATTCATCAACATCTAAACGGCTATTTAATCCTTGTACAGCTAACCCATGTGCTGAACCTGATTTAAATGGAACTGCTGTTTTATAAAAATCATCTGAAATAGAGTATTTCGGAAGAATCGCTTTATCTTTCGAATCCCCGGATTTTTCTACAACTTTATCTTCTTTTTTCAAATCAGCGCTACATCCACTGAGAAGTAACCCAAGGCTTAACACTGCTAATATAACTTTTTTCATGGTAACTTTGCACCTCTTAATTATTGAGCTCTTGTAAGAACCTCGCTTCATCCCAAATCTCAACGTTATGTTTTTGTGCTTGTGCTAGCTTAGAGCCAGCAGCTTCTCCTGCAATGACTAAATCTGTACTTTTGCTCACACTACCTGTGACTTTCCCGCCAAGTTCTTCAATTTTCTTTTTCGCTTCACTGCGTCCCATCACTTCTAGTTTACCAGTTAAAACAACTATTTTCCCTGCAAAATAAGATTCAATGTTTTCTAAATCTGTTCGTTTTATCCCTTTATAAGTCATATTTACGCCATATGACTTAAATTGTTGTAATAACTCTTGTACATCTTCATTATCAAAATACGTAACGATAGATTGCGCCATTTTTTCACCAATCTCATTAATGGTCGTCAGCTCTTCTTCTGTCGCCTTCGCTATGTGATCCATCATTTCATAATGTTCCGCTAATGTGCGAGCAGCTTTGGCTCCAACGTGGCGAATACCAAGGCCGAACAGTAATCGCTCTAATGAATTGTCTTTTGACGTTTCAATTGCTTGTACTAGATTTGAAGCAGATTTTTCTCCAAAACGTTCTAGTTGTAATAGCTGTTCTTTCGTTAATGTATACAAATCTGCAAACGTACGAATATAATTTGCGTCAAATAACTGGGTAATTACACGTTCACCTAACCCATCGATATTCATCGCATTACGTGATACGAAGTGAATTAATCCTTCCCGAATTTGTGCTGGGCATGCTGGATTAATACAACGAAGCGCAACCTCTTCTTCTAAACGAACAAGTTCACTCTCACATGCCGGACAATGCGTTGGCATATGAAACTCTTCTTCTTCACCTGTACGGCGGTCTACAATCACATTTACAACTTCAGGAATAATGTCTCCAGCTTTCTTTACAACAACATAGTCGCCAATGCGAATATCTTTTTCACGAATTAAATCTTCGTTGTGTAAAGAAGCCCTACGAACAATCGTTCCTGCCACGCGTACTGGTTCTAATTCAGCAGTTGGGGTTACCACACCTGTTCGTCCAACACTTAGCTCAATGCCCGTCAGCTTCGTAACAACTTCTTCCGCTGGGAATTTATATGCAATTGCCCATCTCGGACTTTTTGCTGTTGTTCCTAAGCTTTCTTGAAGTGACACATCGTCTACTTTAATAACGATACCATCAATTTCATAATCAAGATGTGGACGTTTTTCTTGCCAATCTTGTACATAATGAATGACCTCATCGATTGTTTCGCAAACTTGGCGATTAGGGTTTGTTTTAAAACCCAGCTCCCCTAAAAGGTTTAACGATTCACTATGCGATGTAATTGTCTTTCCTTCTAAATCAGTAAGTCCATATACAAATAAAGATAAATTACGCTTTGCTGCAATTTTTGGATCAAGCTGACGCAATGAACCCGCTGCTGCATTACGTGGATTCGCAAAGACAGCTTCTCCGTTCTGTTCTTTTTCTTCATTTAACTTAACAAATGAACGTTTTGGCATGTACGCTTCACCGCGCGCTTCTAGCGTCACTTCTTCTGTTAAACGCAGAGGAATTGCTTTAATTGTTTTTAAATTTTGTGTAATATCCTCACCCGTTATACCATCACCACGAGTTGCCCCTTGAATGAAGCGCCCTTTTTCATAATGAAGGGAAACGGCAAGTCCGTCAATTTTTAATTCACACACATATCTTACATTTTGTCCGTCAATTCCTTGACGTACCTTGCGATCAAAATCACGTAAATCTCCTTCATTAAAGGCATTTCCTAAACTTAACATCGGTGATTTATGCGTTACTTTCTCAAAAATATCAAGAACCTCTCCGCCAACGCGAACAGACGGAGAATCTTCTGTAAATAATTCTGGATGCTCTGTTTCTAATTTTATAAGCTCTTGCATATGACGATCATACTCGGCATCAGATACAGATGGATTATCTAGCACATGATATTCATAATTAAACTTATTTAAAATGTCACGCAGCTCTTCAATGCGCTTTTGTGCTGCTTCTTTCGGCATAACCTCATTCCTTTCTTACACTTTCGTAACTGGTGCAAATTTAGCCAATAATCGTTTAATACCAATTGGACTTGGAAACGCAATGTCTAATTCTTTTGCATCTCCGTCCCCTTTTACACTCACAACCGTACCAATGCCCCATTTTTGATGTGATGCTTTATCGCCAACTGACCAGCCAATTTGCTCACCGCCTGTTGTTTTCGCGGCAGGACGAACAAAGGCTGAGCGTGAACGAGTTGTCGTTGTAGTCGTAGGTTTTGACTTTGTACTAAAACTTTCACGCTTTGGTTTCACTTCATGAAGCGTTTCAATGAGATCCTCAGGAATCTCAGAAATGAAACGTGACTCTTTATTCATACTTGTTCTACCAAATATCGTTCGCATTTGAGCATTCGTTACGTACAGTTCTTCTTCTGCACGTGTAATACCAACGTATGCTAAACGGCGCTCTTCTTGCATTTCATCTTCTTCCATTAAAGAGCGCGTATGCGGGAAAATTCCTTCCTCTAGCCCTAAAATGAAGACGACAGGGAATTCTAATCCTTTTGCAGAGTGCATTGTCATTAAAATCACTTCTTCACCAGCCGTTGGATCTTCATCTACACGGTCAATATCAGCAACAAGCGCTAAATCAGTTAAGAAAGCAACAAGGCTCTTATCTTCGCTTTGAGATTCAAACGTTTGTGTAACAGATAAGAATTCTTCTAAGTTTTCTAAGCGTCCTTCTGATTCTAATGTACGTTCATTCTTCAGTGCATCACGATAACCTGTTTTCTCTAACACTTCCTCAACAAGCTCTGTTACTGATAAATACTCTTGCATGTTCACCCAATTATGAAGCTGCTTTGCAAATTCTGCTACTGTCTTCGTAATTTTTGCACTTAGTCCAACGTGTTCAATTTCATCTAACACAGCCGTCAGCGAAAGACCATTTTGCACGCCATAATTAATAATTTTATCAATTGATGTTGCTCCAACACCGCGTTTTGGTACATTAATAATACGAGCGAAACTAATTTCATCATCAGGATTCGCAATTAAACGTAAGTATGCCAATATATCTTTAATTTCTTTACGATCGTAGAACTTAATGCCCCCGACAATTTTATATGGAATATTGGACTTCAGAAAAATCTCCTCGACCATACGAGACTGAGCATTTGTACGATAAAGTACCGCAAAGTCTGTGTACTTTCGACTGCCTATTTGCACTTCATCACGAATCTTTTTCGCGACAAAGTAAGCCTCATCCTTTTCAGTTGCAGCACGGTAATACGAAATTTTACTCCCTACTTGATTATCCGTCCATAACTTCTTCGGTTTACGGTTCATATTATTTTCAATAACAGCATTCGCTGCGTTTAAAATACTTCGCGTCGAACGATAGTTTTGCTCCAGTAAAATAACCTGTGCATTTTCATAATCTTTTTCAAACGACAAGATATTAGCAATATCTGCCCCGCGCCAGCGATAAATCGATTGATCTGAGTCACCGACCACGCAAAGGTTTTTAAAACGCGCAGCCAATTTATTAACGAGAATGTACTGAGCACGGTTCGTATCTTGATACTCATCAACGTGAATATATTGGAATTTACGTTGATAAAACTCCAGTACTTCTGGTATACGCTCAAATAATTGAATAGTCGTCATAATTAAATCATCAAAATCAAGCGCATTATTTTTGAGAAGACGCTTTTGATACTCTGTATACACATCGCTTGTCATCTTTTCGTATGGATCTGCAATTGAGATTTTCTTCGCATATTTTTCTGCAGATAACAATTCATTTTTCGCATTACTAATTGTCGCAAGAACAGAACGAGGTTCAAACTTCTTTGGATCAATATTGCGCTCTTTCATAATTTTTTTCACAACTGTTAATTGGTCGCTTGCATCTAAAATCGTAAAGTTACGATTAATGCCGATGCGATCAATATCGCGTCGTAAAATGCGAACACACATGGAGTGGAATGTTGAAATCCAAATATCCTCTGCTTCTGGACCAACAAGCTTGTCAATACGCTCACGCATTTCACGTGCAGCTTTATTTGTAAACGTAATCGCTAATACATTCCACGGTGCAACACCTTTTTCACCAAGTAAATAAGCAATTCGGTGCGTTAACACACGCGTCTTACCACTGCCTGCACCTGCCATAAGTAACAGCGGTCCCGCCGTTGTTTGTACAGCTTTTTGCTGCTGCGGATTTAATCCTGTTAATAATTTTTCTGTTTTACTCATTTATTCGGTCACCTACTCTCCTTTTACAGCTTTTACTGTTGCTAAAGCTTTCTTTATATCTTCATAAATTAAATTTCCAACGACAACTGTATCCGCATACTGTGCCATTTTCTTCGCTTGGTCTGCACTTGCAATTCCGCCGCCGTAATATAATGTTGCATTTTGCAGCTCAGCTTTCACTTTTCTTACGAGTTCCACATCTCCATATGTGCCGCTGTATTCTAAATAGAAAATTGGTAAATGAAGAAGTTTGTCAGCCATACGTGCATATGCAATCACATCGTCTTCTGACAACTCACAGTTTGCTTCTGTTAACTTTGCCACTTTCGCTTCTGGATTTAATACACAGTATCCCTGCATAAAAATTTCATCCCAGTTCATAATATCCCCAAACTCTTTCAATGCCGCATGGTGAAGGCCTGTTATCCATTCGATCTTTCGGCTATTTAATACGCTCGGGATGTAATAAAAATCGAATCCTGGTGTAACAGAATCCATCGTTGAAACTTCTAATACACAAGGAACCGCATATCTACGAATGCTTACTAGCATGTGTAATACATTATCAATTGTAATTCCGTCACTTCCGCCTACAATAACAGCGTCCGTTCCTGACTCACAAATAAGCTCTAAATGTTCGTCGCTTAACTCCTTATTCGGGTCAAGCTTAAATACATGTTTCCACTGTGAAATATCGTACATGAAAACACCCTTTCTTTTTATCTAATCGCCTTTACACATTCTTTCATTATAACAAAAAATAATGTGCTGACACACATTCCACACAACATCTTTTTCTACGTCAAATGTTGGATTGTATATAGAGAAAGCATGAAAGGAACAATAACTCTTGAAATAGATATATCTATTTTAAAGCTGATGAAGAGGGAGTGAATGTCTTGTTCAAGCAAAACATCGGCACAATGAATGCCTTTATTCGTATTACCATTGGTCTCGTTCTGCTTAGCTGCAATACAGCAAAACTTGCAAGAAGACCATGGTGTATTTGGTCCAAAATTATGCTTTGGGTTGGAGCAATGAGAATTGCAGAAGGAATCGTTCGTTTCTGTCCTATTGTGGCAGCATGTAAACTCGGTAAATTTATGAATATCCCGGATTTAAAAATGCCTGGCATGGATCTTATGAAGAATGGACAATCTAATAAACAAGAAGCACATCATACTTCTCATGACGAAGAAAAAACAAGCTCTGGAAGTTATGATGCTTCTGATAAGGAAATTGAGTCTGCACTTGAAAAGGCTCTTATGTCCAAACCGCTTTGAATCATTTGTCACTATGCAAGATGCTCTAAAAGAAACTTAGCTGCTGCAGTGGGCGGCTAAGTTTCTTTTATTTTACCACGAACAGGAACTAATGTTCGTTATTGGTGGTTTTTTTATTTTTTTGAAAAAATTAGGATATAATCCTATTGTCAATCTTGATATAAAAGTGATATCATTTTTATATCAAGGGGGCGAAAATATGAAGGAAAAACAAGTATTTCATGTAAATGGTTTTTTAGGAATAGTTGTCATTCTAGTTTTAATTGGTATCGGTGTATTCAGCCTTATTAATGAATTATTCGCTATTGCCGTTATCTCGTTTTTATTAGCAGCAATCCTTGCAAGTGGCATTGGCATCGTCCAGCCAAACCAAGCAAAAGTGATTACATTTTTCGGTAACTATTTAGGAACAATTCGTGAAAATGGATTATTTTTAACAGTTCCATTTGCATTTCGCCAAACCGTTTCACTACGCGTGGAAAACTTTAATAGTAAGAAATTAAAAGTCAATGATGTAGAGGGGAATCCGATTGAAATCGCAGCTGTTGTTGTATACAAAGTCGTTGATTCCGCAAAAGCAATCTTTGGTGTCGAACATTATGATGCCTTCGTGGAAATTCAAAGCGAAACAGCAATTCGCCACGTGGCAACGAAATATGCATATGATAATTTCCAAGATGAAAACAGCATTACACTGCGTGGAAACTCAGAAGAAATCTCCGAAGAGTTAAAACGAGAATTAGAAGCACGCTTAGAAATTGCAGGAGTAGAAGTAATCGAAACTCGTTTAACGCACTTAGCTTATGCAACAGAAATTGCACACGCAATGCTTCAGCGTCAACAAGCAAAAGCAGTATTAGCTGCAAGAAAAGAAATTGTCGAAGGTGCCGTACAAATGGCGAAAGACTCGATTCAAAAGCTAGATGAAGAAGGTATACTTGAGTTAGATGACGAAAGAAAAGCAAATATGGTCAATAACTTACTAGTTGCTATTGTTTCAGATAAAGGAGCACAGCCTGTCATTAATGCAGGAAGTCTATATTAGAGGTTGTCGGTAATCATGGCTAAAAAGAAAAGCTTTCCATTACGAATCGATCCCCAATTGTACGCAGTTATTGAAAAATGGGCAAACGACGAATTCCGAAGCGTGAATGCTCATATTGAATATTTACTTCGCGAAATGGCAAAACAAAAGGGTAAGATAAAAAAGAAAACGAGTCCTAACTTTTTAACAAGTAGGACTCGTTTTCCTTTTAGGAGTATCGCCATCAAGCTAAGCTTAAGTAAGAATTAATTCAACTAGATTTTTTTCTGCTTTTTAAAGAATGAATATGAACTATTTAAAAATCTACATAAAATTTCATTACTGATTTGGATACGTCTCTTTCAAAAAACTTACAGATTGTTTGATTAGCGCTTTTAGAACATTAATATCAATGTCTGCTACTTTATTAATATATACACATGATTTTCCAGACGTGTATTTTCCAAAGTTTTTTAATAGTTCTTCTCGCCCAGGGTCACCAGTTGCAAAATATAAACTAATTTTGGCTTTTCTAGGGGAAAAGCTCACTAATGGGGCATCTCCTTCATGACCGGATGCATATTTATAATGGTATGTTCCAAATCCAATAATGCTCGGTCCCCACATCTTTGCTGTATAGCCCGTTGTTTCAGTAAATATATCTAATAATTGATATGCGCTTTCTCTTTTTTTAAGACTTTCAACATTTTCAATAAACTCAATTACGCTATTGTCGGTTTCTGTTGTTTTGAGTTTGTACATATTAGAGACCCTCCTTTTTAGATATCGGTTTCATCACATATATATAATTATAATATAGGGGTCACCATACATATCCATCAAGTTAAGATGAATTTGTATCTATATAACGAAAATAAGGCTATTCTTTTTGTAGAAATATGCAGAAAGGGTGGCATTTTTTACACCTAGGGGTAATTGATATTCTTAAGTTGATGGGCATGTGGAAAATCCCAACACCTATAAAACAGCCTCCCAATAATTAGGAGGCTGTTTTATTGTTTTTTATTTTATGTATCGCAATTATTTATTGCCAAACATTTTATCCATTGATTTTGAATTTGCAAACAATGCTTCCTCTAAATTTTCATCAGAAACAATTTTATAGTTACCATCTTTGTCTTTCTTTAAGTTCAGCGTAACTACACGAGTCGTCATTGTCGCATCTTTATCAGACAAGTTCTTAACAAGAGTTGTCGTCATCATTTGCTCCATTGCCTTATCAGATTGTTCTTTGTTTTCACTAAACGCACTTGCAAAAGCCATAGGCATGATCTCTCCGATTGTCTTTGTAGTTGCAACAGCCATGTCAACAGAAGTGATTTTTACTTTAACCTTTGCCTTATCATCTTTCTTAGATACTTGTTCTGGTTCTTCAAATTTATAGTTCTTTACGATTGCATCGAATACTACCTTCCCCTCAATGCCGTCTTCCGTTTTATTTAGTTTGCTAAAATCGTAGCCCTTATCACCTTTATAAACAAAAGTACTTGCTTTTTCATAATTCCCTTTTTGTATCGCTGTCAAAAATTCTTGTACAGTATCATCGGGATTCGAGCATCCTGCCAATACACTCATTAATAATCCTATCATCATGACAAATGTCAATGATTTAAACATCTTTTTCATAATTATTCCCCCTGCTATTTATTAGAAATATTTAATGACATCTATATCTTACTTTATAAAAAAATAACAAACAATAAAAAGTAATATTCAGATTAATTGAATGCAATCGCTTGGTAAATTTTCGTGATTATATAATCCATCAGTGGGGGTCTTACTGCCCGCGCATAGCTGGATAAAATAAAGGATCCAAAGCAAAATGTACTTTCGCTTTGGATCCTTATTTCGTCGTCTTAAGAAGTGCGTGGCAAGAAACTCACCCGATTATCAACTTTACTATTTAACAGAGCTAGCTAGTATTTAAAGGGCCTTTTAACAACCCTCTAGCAATCTACTTTCGCAATTGCGCGGTACCCTATATCACTTCGATAAAATAAACCATCACTCTCAATTTTCGTGATTTCTCCATACACCTTATTCTTTGCCTCTTGTAAGTCTTTTCCTTTGCAAGCAACAAATAACACACGCCCACCGTTAGTTACAAATTCTCCATCTTTAACATCCGTTCCGGCATGAAATACGATAACATCTTCCAATGTTTCTAGTCCTCGAATTACAGCACCTTTTTCGTAAGCTTCTGGATATCCTTTAGAAGCTAATACAACACCAATTACTGCTTCTTCAGACCACTCTAAAGTAAGTTCTGTTCCATCTAATACATGATTACATACATCAACTAAATCGCTTTCTAACCGTGGTAAGATTACTTCTGTTTCTGGATCACCAAAGCGAGCATTGAATTCAATTACTTTCGGGCCTTCACTTGTTAAAATAAGCCCTGCATATAAAATACCTGTAAAAGAACGTCCTTCTTGTATCATTGCTTGAGCTGTTGGATGTAGAACAGTTTCAATCGCTTGTTCTACTGCTGATTGCGGAATTTGTGGTACCGGAGAATAAGCACCCATTCCGCCTGTATTTGGTCCTTTATCCCCATCAAAAGCACGTTTATGATCTTGTGCAATTACCATTGGATATACAGTTGTTCCGTTTACAAATGCCATAAGTGAAAATTCTTGGCCGTCTAAAAATTCTTCAATGACAACCTTTTTGCTTGCTTCTCCAAACTTTACATCTTGCAGCATTTCTTTTACAGCCTGCAGTGCTTCTTCTAACGTCATGGCAACTGTTACGCCTTTACCAGCTGCTAGGCCATCTGCTTTAATAACAATTGGTGCGCCAACTTTTTCAATGTATTGTACAGCTGCTTCATACTCTGTAAATGTTTCATATGCCGCCGTTGGAATATCATACTTTTTCATAAGCTCTTTCGTAAAAGCTTTACTTCCTTCAATAACAGCTGCTGCTTTGTTCGGACCAAAAACGCGAAGCCCTTCCTCTTCAAAGCGATCAACAATACCGTTCATAAGTGGAATTTCCGGGCCAACAAACGTTAAACCAATGTTATTTTCTTTTGCAAAAGCAATAAGCGCATCAAAATCATTTTCATCGATAGCTACGGGCGTTGCTACATCTTTCATTCCTTCATTTCCTGGCGCTACATATACAGTCTCTACTTGCTCTGATTGTGCAAATTTCCATGCTAACGCATGCTCACGTCCACCACGGCCAATTACTAAAATGTTCATATTTCATCCTCCATTATTCAGATAAAGTGAAACTTCCATCAGTGAGAGCTTACTGCTCATTAAAATAGGATAAATACAAAGGAACAGACTCAAAAATTCAGTCCCTTCTTACGTGTCCAGCGATATATCGACGGAAGTGGTGCATTTATCGGCGCTTTTCACAATATATCGACCGTTCTTTAAAATATATCGGCGCTTCGACAGAATATAAAGACCCTTCGACAATGTTCGACACGCGAATAATCTAACAGCTGGCTCATATTGAAAAGTAGAAGAAGATGACCCAAAAGTGGACTTTTTGGTCATCTCCTTTGTTTCTAAATTAATGTTTGAAATGACGTACTCCAGTGAACACCATTGCAATGCCGTACTCGTCTGCTTTTTTAATTGAATCTTCGTCACGAATAGATCCGCCTGGCTGAATGATTGCTGTAATACCTGCTTTAGCCGCTTCTTCTACTGTATCTGGCATTGGGAAAAATGCATCGGAAGCAAGTGCGCTGCCTTTTGCTTTTTCGCCAGCTTGATTCATCGCAATTTTCGCTGCACCAACGCGATTCATTTGACCTGCACCAACACCAATTGTCATTTCATCTTTTGCTAGAACAATCGCATTCGATTTTACATGTTTCACAACTTTCCATGCTAATTTCAGATCGTTCCACTCTTGCTCTGTTGGCTCACGTTTTGTTGGAATTGTAACTGTTGCATCATCTAATGACAACGTATCTTCTTCTTGTACAAGTAAACCACCTTGGATAGAAGTTAGCTTTTTACTTGCTGTTTCTGCTTTTGCAATATCTATTGTTAAAAGACGTAAATTTTTCTTACTTTGTAATACTTCTAACGCTTCTTTTGAGAAAGACGGTGCGATAATGATTTCTAAGAAAACTTCATGTAGCTTTTCTGCTGTAGCTTTATCAATTTCACGGTTTGCTGCAATGATACCGCCGAAGATTGATACTGGATCAGCCTCATATGCACGTGTGTACGCTTCATGAATATCAGCACCAACACCAACGCCGCATGGATTCATATGTTTTACCGCTACAACTGCTGGCTCTGTAAATTCTTTTACGATACTAAGAGCTGCATCTGCATCGTTAATGTTATTGTAAGACAGCTCTTTCCCATGTAATTGCTCTGCATAAGCAACAGAAGAAACTGCTGCAAATGGCGCTTTATAGAATGTTGCTTTTTGATGCGGATTTTCGCCATAACGTAAATCTTGTTTTTTCTCAAACGTAACAGTTAGCGTTTCAGGGCTTTCTTCTCCTGTTTGTTCTGTTAAATAGTTTGAAATTAATGCATCATATGCCGCTGTATGACGGAATACTTTTGCTGCTAATTTACGTTTTGTTTCTTTTGAAACTTCTCCGCTTCCCTTTAGTTCTCCTAATACAACATCGTAGTCTGTTGGATCAACAATAACTGTTACAAACTCATGGTTTTTCGCAGCAGATCGAATCATTGTTGGTCCGCCAATATCAATATTTTCAATTGCATCAATAAATGTCACATCTGGCTTTGCAATCGTTTCTTTAAATGGATATAAGTTTACAACAACAAAGTCAATTGGCTGAATGCCAAGCTCATTCATTTGAGACATATGTGTTTCATTATCACGTACTGCAAGCAATCCGCCATGAATGTTTGGGTGTAATGTTTTCACACGTCCGTCCATAATTTCTGGAAAACCTGTTACTTCAGAAATTCCAATGACTTGTAAGCCGTTTTCTTCTAGTAATTTTTTTGTTCCGCCTGTTGAAATAACCTCAATACCTTGCTCAAGTAATCCTTTTACGAACTCTACAACTCCAGCTTTATTTGAAACACTTACTAATGCACGCTTTTTCATTTATTCTTCACCCCTAGTTGTATTAAAATGCTGCTCTTATGACTTCACTTTAGAATGTAATAAAGATTTCACCGTATCCACGTACAATCTATGTTCGACAAGTTGAATTTTCTTTTGTAAACTTTCTCGTGTATCATCTTCAGAAACTGCTACCGCTTCCTGTGCGATAATTGGTCCTGTATCCATTCCTGCATCCACGTAATGGATTGTTACTCCTGTTACTTTCACACCAGCTTCAATCGCTTGCCCAACTGCATCTTTTCCTGGAAAACTTGGCAATAACGACGGATGAATGTTAACAATTCTGCCTCCATAAGCAGCTAGTAACGTTGGACCAATTAAACGCATATACCCCGCTAAAATAATCCAATCAATCTCGGATTCTTGTAATTTCTTTAATATTGCTTGTTCAAATGCTTCCTTTGATTCATAATCTTTCGCTGAAAAGGAAAAGCAAGGAACATGATGATTATTTGCACGCTGAACAACACGCGCACTAGGTTGATCACATACAAGTAAGCTAAGCTGTGCATCTAATCTTCCGTCTTCTACTGCATCCACAAGTGCTTGAAAGTTAGAACCACTTCCTGAAGCAAAAATTGCTATTCGGTTCATGATACTACTCCTCCATTAAATGTAACCCCTGAACCTTGTACAGTACGTCCGATGATACGAGCTGTTTCCCCTTGTTCTTCTAAAAGCTTAATAGCACCTTCTGCATCTTCTTCTTTGACCGCTACTACCATACCAATACCCATGTTAAAAATATTGAACATTTCTTCTCTATTTAATTGACCAACTTCTTGCAGTAAATCAAAGATTGGATGAACTGTCCAAGAACCAAGTTCGATTTGTGCTCCAATACCGTCTGGCAACATACGTGGAATATTTTCAATAAATCCACCACCAGTAATGTGAGCCATACCGCTTACGTTATATTTCTTCAATAGTTCTAAAATAGGTTTGACATAAATTTTCGTTGGTGTTAATAATTCTTCACCAAGTGGGAGTTCTAAACGACCATACGTACGATCAAGTGAAAGCTGTCCATCCTCTAATAGCACCTTACGTACAAGAGAGTAACCATTACTATGAATTCCACTAGAAGCAAGTCCGATTAATACTTGATTCGCTTCAATGGATTGTCCCGTAACAATTTTCTTTTTATCAACAATACCAACTGTAAAACCAGCTAAATCGTATTCTTCCTCAGAATACATACCAGGCATTTCAGCTGTTTCCCCGCCGATTAATGAACAACCAGCTTGACGGCATCCTTCTGCAATTCCTTTGACGATGTTTTCAACTTTACTAGGTTCTGCTTTACCACAAGCAATATAATCTAGGAAAAAGAGCGGCTCTGCCCCTTGAACAACAATATCATTCACACACATTGCAACTGCATCGATGCCGATTGTGTCATGCTTATCCATCATGAAAGCGAGCATTAATTTTGTTCCTACACCATCTGTTCCAGATACTAATACTGGCTCTTCTAATGCAAATTTTGAAAGATCAAACATTCCTCCAAAACCGCCTAAGCCACCTAGCACTTCTTTTCTCATCGTTGTTTGCACGTGTTTTTTCATGCGAGATACCGCTTCATATCCAGCTTCAATATCTACTCCTGCTTGCTTATATGCATTCGCCATCGTTTCTATACACCTCGTCTTTTTATACTGAAAGAATTTCTCCCGTCTACCGAACAGTAAAACTATAATGATAAAACTTTAAGAAAAAGCAAGCTTCTACACAGCGTATAGTAGAAGCTGCTATACTTTCTTATTACTCTACTTTATTTCATACTTTCTAAAAGCTCTTGTTCGTAATCATAAAGAGCCGTTGGATAATCTCCATTAAAGTAAGCCATACATAAACCGCCATATTTCCCTTCATATGGGCGGCCAATTGCATCGATTAAGCTCTCTTCACTTAAAAACGTTAAAGAGTCTGCTCCAATGATTTGACGAATTTCTTCTATTGAATGATTTGCTGCGATTAATTCTTTTCTTGTTTGAATGTCAATTCCATAGAAGCATGGATACTTAAGCGGCGGCGAAGCAATTCTTACATGCACTTCTGTTGCCCCAGCCTCGCGAAGCATACGAACAATTCGCTTGCTTGTTGTACCGCGCACAATAGAATCGTCAATCATAACAACACGTTTCCCTTCAACAACACCACGTACTGCTGAAAGCTTCATTTTTACACCTTGCTCACGTAATTCTTGTGAAGGTTGAATAAAGGTACGTCCAACGTAACGATTCTTAATTAATCCTAATTCATAAGGAATTCCTGTCGCTTCCGCGTAACCGATTGCTGCCGAAATACTAGAATCTGGTACACCTGTTACAACATCAGCTTCAACTGGAGCTTCCTTTGCTAACAATTTCCCCATATTTTTACGTGCTGCATGAACGTTAACACCAGCAATGTTTGAATCAGGGCGAGCGAAATAAATATACTCCATACTACAAATCGCATGCTCCACATCATTTGTATAGCGATCTGCGTGTATTCCCTCATCATTAATAACAATGATTTCTCCAGGCTCTACATCACGAATGTATGTTGCCCCAACAACATCAAACGCACATGTTTCAGATGCTACAACGTACGCATCTCCCATCTTTCCGATCGAAAGGGGCCTAAATCCATTTGGATCTAATGCAACAATCATTTCGTTTCCTGTTAATAATAAATATGCAAAAGCACCTTTTACTTTGTTTAGTGCATCTTTTACACTTTCAATTAATGTACCTTTTGTATTGCGCTTAATTAAATGAAGCAATACTTCTGTATCCGAACTTGTTTGAAAGATGCTTCCTTCTGCTTCTAATTCACGACGAAGCATTTTTGCGTTAATTAAATTACCGTTATGAGCTAATGCCATACTATGGTCTGAGAAGCGAAATAACAGTGGTTGAACATTTGCAACTTCAGCACCGCCTGCTGTCGCATAACGAACATGCCCAATCGCTGATTGTCCGTTTAAGCCTTCTAACTCGCCGCGTGAAAACACTTCTGATATTAAACCAAGACCTTTATGACCAATGATTTTCTCCCCATTATTTACAACAATGCCAGCGCCTTCTTGGCCACGGTGCTGCAAGCTATGCAGTCCATAATACGTAACTTGAGCTGCATTTTCATGCCCCCAAATTCCGAAAACGCCACATTCTTCATTTAGCCCCTTTATTTCATTAAGCATGGAATAGCCCCTTTCCAAGCCGTTCTCATTTCATCAACATCTGCTGTAAGCAATACTTCGTTTTCTTCATTACGAATTGTTAATTGATTTGCACTTGTTACTTCCCCAACATAAAGTGCATCTATCATACTTTCAAACGCTTCTTTTTGCTCACGTTTTACTGTAACAACAAAGCGAGATTGTGATTCTGCAAATAACATTGCTGTTGCTTCTCCAGCTAATTTCACATCTGCACCTAATCCGTTTGCACCCATTGCACTTTCTGCGAAAGCAACTGCTAATCCGCCTTCTGCAACGTCATGCGCTGATTGTACAAGACCTTTTTGAATAGCTGCTAGTAATTGCTTTTGGCGTTTTTCTTCTACTTCTAAATCGATGCTTGGTGCTTGACCGAAGATTTTACCATGTAACATTTTTTGTAGCTCACTACCACCAAACTCAGCTTTCGTTTCACCGATTACATAAACAAGATCGCCAGCTTGCTTAAACTCTTGCGTTGTTACATGCTTTACGTCATGTACAAGACCAACCATACCAACAGTTGGTGTTGGATATACCGCTTCACCGCTGCGTTCGTTGTACATTGATACGTTTCCGCCAATAACAGGTGTACTTAACGTGCGGCATGCTTCGCTCATACCATCTACTGACTTCTCAATTTGCCAGAAAATTTCTGGCTTTTCTGGATTACCAAAGTTTAAGCAATCTGTAATTGCAAGCGGCTCACCGCCAGAACATACAATATTACGAGCTGCTTCTGCTACAGCAATTTTCCCGCCCATTTCTGGGTCTAAGTAAATGTAGCGAGAGTTACAATCTGTTGTCATTGCTAATGCTTTATTTGTTCCGCGTACACGAACAACCGCTGCATCAGATCCTGGTGTAACAACTGTGCTTGTGCGTACTTGATAATCATATTGATCATATACCCACTCTTTACTTGCAATCGTTGGTTGTTGTAATAGAGATAATAATGTTTCTTTATAATTCTCCACTTTTGGTGTTTCCATCTTCATTTGTTGGAACTCTGCAAAATACGCTGCTTCTTTTGAAGGCTTATGATAAACAGGTGCTTCTTCTGCTAATGCATCAGCTGGCACTTCCGCAACCATTTCTCCTTTATGGAATAAACGAAGCATTTTATCTTCAGTTACTTTTCCCATTGTCACTGCCGCAAGACCGTATTTTTCAAATAACTCTACAATCTCTTGCTCTCTACCTTTTTTCACGACGATTAACATACGCTCTTGTGATTCAGAAAGCATCATCTCATATGGCGTCATACCTGTTTCACGTTGTGGTACATCATCTAAGTACATTTCAATACCCATACCTGCTTTACTTGCCATCTCTGCAGAAGATGATGTTAGGCCTGCTGCTCCCATATCTTGAATACCGACAAGTGCATCAGATTTGATAAGCTCTAAGCACGCTTCAATTAAAAGCTTCTCCATAAACGGGTCGCCTACTTGCACTGCTGGGCGCTTTGCATCGGAATCCTCAGATAGTTCTTCTGACGCAAACGTTGCACCGTGAATACCGTCACGGCCTGTTGCTGCACCAACATACATTACTGTATTACCAGCACCGTGCGCTTGGCCTTTTTTAATATCTTCATGGTTAATTAAACCAACACACATTGCATTTACAAGTGGATTCCCTTCATAGCATGGATCAAACTGTACTTCTCCGCCAACAGTTGGAATTCCAATGCAGTTACCGTATCCTGCAATACCTGCTACAACTTCTTCAAATAAATATTTCACGCGCGGTGATTGTAACTCACCGAAGCGAAGTGAATTTAACATAGCAATTGGACGTGCTCCCATAGAAAACACATCACGTATAATACCGCCTACTCCTGTTGCCGCACCTTGATACGGCTCAATTGCAGATGGATGGTTATGACTTTCCATTTTAAATACTACCGCTTGATTGTCACCGATATCTACGATACCAGCACCTTCACCAGGACCTTGTAATACACGTTCACCAGTCGTTGGGAACTTACGAAGAACTGGCTTTGAGTTTTTATAACTACAATGTTCTGACCACATAACAGAGAATAATCCTGTTTCTGTATAGTTTGGAAGACGGCCTAAAATCTTTTCAACCATTGCAAACTCTTCGTCGGTTAATCCCATTTCTGCATAAATGCGTTTTTCTTTAATTTGAGTTGGATTTGGCTCAAGCAGTAACGACATATGTTTCCCTCCAATGTTTCAAAATAGATTGAAATACTTTTAGACCATCCGCTCCTCCAAGCAATTCGTCAACAGCACGCTCTGGGTGCGGCATCATGCCAAGTACATTCCCTTGCTCATTTACAATCCCTGCAATATCTGAAACGCTTCCGTTTGGATTCTCTACATAACGGAACACAATTTGATTATTTTCTTCTAACTGTTTCAATGTCACTTCATCACAGTAGTAGTTTCCTTCACCATGAGCAATCGGAATATCGATAACTTCGTCTTTCTCATATTGCGACGTGAACATTGTTGTATTATTTTCAACACGTAGCTGAACAGTACGACACATAAATTTTAAGTTTTTATTGCGAATTAATGCACCTGGTAGCAATCCAGACTCTACTAAAATTTGAAAACCGTTACATACACCTAAAATTGGTTTTCCTGCTTCAGCTGCTTTTTGTACACCTTTCATTGCGTTTGCAAAGCGAGAAATAGCTCCGCAGCGAAGATAATCTCCGTAAGAGAAACCGCCTGGTAGTAAAATTCCATCGTACTCATCTAAGTTTTCTGTATCATGCCAAACATAGTCTACATCTTGGCCAAGCTCATCTTTAATTGCATGAAACATATCCACATCACAGTTCGAACCTGGGAAAACGATTACGGCAAATTTCACTGCGCGACAACCTCCTCAACTTCATAGCGATAATCTTCAATCACTACGTTCGTTAATAATTTCTCGCACATTTCTTTTACCATTGCATCAATATCTGTAACTGATTTATCAATTGTTAACTCCATATATTTACCGATACGAACATCTTGTACTTCTGTAAATGAAAGACTATGAAGTGCCCCTTTTACCGCTGTTCCTTGTGGATCTAATACACTTTCTCTTAACGTGACATATACTTTTACTTTATACATGTGAAGCTCCCCCTAATCGTTTTAAAAGTTCTTCATAAGCATCTGTTAAATTACCAAGATCGCGGCGGAATACATCTTTATCAAATTTTTCGTTGCTCGTTTCATCCCATAAACGGCATGTATCTGGTGAAATTTCATCCGCTAATAAAATTTCTCCCTCTTCTGTTACCCCAAACTCTAATTTAAAATCTATTAATCTTACACGACAGTTTGCGAAATGCTCAATCAATACTTGATTGATCTGTAGAGCTTTTTCTCGTAATGTGCTTACTTGCTCTGGCGTTGCAACGTTTAACACACGAATATGATCTTCTGTTACAAGCGGATCTCCTAAATCATCATCTTTGTAGTAAAATTCCACAATCGGTGTTGTAAGTGCAGTTCCTTCTTCCATTCCTAATCGTTTTGAAAGACTGCCTGCAATTACATTTCTTGTGACAACTTCTAATGGAATGATGCTCACTCTTTTTACGATTTGTTCTGTTTCCGATACTTTCTCAACAAAGTGTGATTTGATTCCCACTTCTTGTAACTTTCTGAATAAAAGAGTTGTAATCTCATTGTTCAGACGACCTTTTCCAGAAATCGTCGCTTTCTTTTCCCCATTGAAAGCAGTAGCACTATCTTTGTACTCTACCCAAACCATATCTGCTGTTTCTGTACGATAAATTCTTTTTGCTTTTCCTTCATACAGCAATTCTAGCTTTTGCACTTCGCAAGCCCCCTGTAGTTTGAAAAATGTGAATAGTATAATTAAAAAGAATGGCACAGAATGATCCTATTCTGTGCCATATAAAATTATCAGTTTAAGCCAAGACGTTCAAAAATTGTATCAACGTGTTGTAAGTGATGTTCATAGTTGAAACATTCATTGATTTCTTCTTGTGTTAATTTGCTTGTAATGCGCTCATCAGCTTCTACAAGCTCCTTAAATTGTACTTGTGTTTCCCAAGCTTCCATCGCTTTAGGCTGTACGATATCATAAGCTTCTTCACGTACCATACCTTTGTCGATTAGCGTAAGCATTACGCGCTGAGAGTAAATTAAACCATATGTTCTTTGCATGTTACGCTTCATGTTTTCTGGGAATACCGTTAAGTTTTTCACGATATTACCGAAACGATTTAACATGTAGTTTAATGCGATTGTTGCATCTGGTAAGATAACGCGTTCTGCAGAAGAGTGAGAAATATCACGCTCATGCCATAATGGAACGTTTTCGTAAGCAGTCATCATGTAACCACGGATAACACGAGCCAAGCCAGTCATATTTTCAGACCCAATCGGATTACGTTTATGTGGCATTGCAGACGAACCTTTTTGTCCTTTCGCAAAGGCCTCTTCTACTTCACGTGTTTCACTTTTTTGTAAACCGCGAATTTCGACTGCCATTTTTTCGATAGATGTTGCAATTAGTGCAAGTGTTGACATGTAATGTGCATGACGATCACGTTGCAGCGTTTGTGTTGAAATCGGTGCTGCTTCTAATCCTAAATTTTCACAAACATATTTTTCAACGAATGGATTGATGTTCGCGAATGTACCAACGGCACCAGATAATTTACCAACGCGAACTGTATCAGCTGCTTGCTTAAAGCGCTCTAAGTTACGTTTCATTTCTTCATACCAAAGGCCAAGCTTTAAACCAAATGTTGTTGGTTCTGCATGAACACCATGTGTTCTTCCCATCATAATTGTGTATTTATGTTCTTTTGCTTTATTAGCTAAGATACTAATGAAGTTCTCTAAGTCTTTTAATAAAATTTCATTAGCTTGTTTTAAGATGAAAGATAACGCTGTGTCTACTACGTCTGTAGATGTTAAACCGTAATGTACCCATTTACGTTCTTCGCCTAATGCTGGTGTCTCAGATACCGCACGAGTAAATGCTACAACATCATGACGTGTTTCTTGTTCAATTTCATAAATACGGTCAATATCGAAAGAGGCATTTTCACGAAGTTTTTTCACATCTTCTTTTGGAATATCTCCAAGTTCAGCCCAAGCTTCACAAGCTAAGATTTCAACTTCTAACCATGCTTTAAATTTGTTTTCTTCCGTCCAAATCGCACCCATCTCAGGGCGTGTATAACGACTAATCATCTTTTTCCCTCCAACAGTTGTTCTTGATGGTCCCAAATATGCAATGTCCGCGCTTTTTCTAAAGCAACATCAATCTTATCATTTAAAATATTAACGTGCCCCATTTTACGCTGCGGCTTTGCTTCTTCTTTACCATATAAATGCAAGTAACACCCGGTTAACCTATTCACTTGCTTTAGGACCCCTTCTATATGTTCGCCTAAAATGTTTACCATGACAACTGGTTTTAACAAAATTGTTTCTCCAAGAGGTAAATTACAGATTGCTCGGATATGCTGTCCGAATTGACTCGTTTCACAGGCATCAATTGTATAGTGTCCAGAGTTATGCGGTCTTGGTGCTAACTCATTAATATAAATCTCACCATTTGCTGTAGCAAACATCTCTACTGCTAGTGTTCCCACTAACTTTAGTTCATCCGCTAATCTCTCTGCATACTGAATTCCTTTTTGTGATAGTTCTTCTGTAATACGAGCTGGTACGATTGATTCATGTAAAATGTTATTCACGTGAATATTTTCGGCTACTGGAAATACCTTCGTTTCACCGTTTACACTACGTGTAACAATAACGGAAATTTCTTTTTCAAATGAAACCCATTTTTCTACAATACATTCCGCCTGATTTACAAGTTCCACCGCTCTCACAATATCAGCTTCACTTCTTAGTACAACTTGCCCTTTTCCATCGTATCCCCCTGTTGTTGTCTTTAACACACAAGGGAAGGAAAATTCAGCAATTGCTTCTAAAAGCTCTTCCTGCTTCTGAACGAGTCTGTATGGTGCTACTGGTAAACCCGCTTTCGTGATTGCATTTTTTTCTGTATAACGATTTTGCGTTGTGTATAATAATTGACTGCCCTGTGGTAAATAAGCATTCTTTTCAAGCCATTGTAAGCAGTTATAATCAATATTTTCAAATTCATATGTTACAACATCACTTATTTCTGCTAAGTGCTGAATTGCTTTTAAATCATTATACGGTGCCACAATTTCAATGTCGGCAACTTGTGCACACGGCGAAGACTTTGCTGGGTCTAATACTGCAATCTTATATCCCATTTCCTTTGCTGCAATCGCCATCATTCTGCCAAGTTGTCCCCCGCCAATAATACCAATCATTTGTCCAGGTAAAATCGTTTTTATCACAGCAGTTCACTACCTTCTCGCACATTTTTTTCAATTGCCTCTCGTCTCAGTTCTAATGCATCGTATATATCATCATGAAACGATCCTAGCATTTGCGTGGCAAGTAAACCTGCATTTGTAGCTCCGGCTTTTCCAATTGCGACAGTCGCAACTGGAACACCTCCTGGCATTTGGACAATAGATAGCAATGAATCTAAACCGTTTAACGCCTTCGATTGGACAGGAACACCGATGACAGGAATATTCGTTTTTGCAGCAACCATTCCTGGTAAATGAGCAGCTCCGCCTGCCCCAGCGATAATAACTTTTATTCCACGTTCACGAGCTGTTTCTGCATATTTAAACATATAATCTGGAGTCCGATGAGCGGATACGACTTTCTTCTCATACGGAATATTTAACTCTTCTAATATTTCACAAGCATACTTCATTGTTTCCCAGTCTGACGTGCTTCCCATAATGACTCCAACTAGTGGTTTCATATTAGAATCCCCCGATTCAAATAAAAAAAGCCTGATATAGAACATTCCTCTTTTACTATGAGAGAAAGTGCTCTACTCAGGCATGCGTATCCCATGTGAATAGAAAAATACCGAGTGACTTTCCCTCATAGTCCAACGATTAACGGTCGTTAGGTAGAGACTTGCAGGCCATATCCCCGCGATTATATGAGGTGCGATATAATATTGCTTCTACCGTTATATTAACAGGTGTTATTCAAACATGTCAACAAATAATCGAATGTTTTTCATAATATTAAATGTAACGTTCGTGTTTATTCCAGAAAACCGTATAAATATGCTTTATAAAACGAAATATATGTCCAATAACAAGTATTATTCAGGCATAATTTTCTTGACATACATACAAAATGCAGTGATACTTAAAGAAAAAGGCAGGTTTTGAATATGGACAAACAAGTCGCTGTACTTACTTTTGAAGAAGATACACAATCCTACAAAGCATTCTCTGTTATTAAAAAATTTCATTTAGAGCATCAACTAAAAGTGGAACAAATTGCAGTTATTAAACGCAAAATAGATGGTGAATTATCAATTGAAGATTTCTTAGATGTAACAGGCGCTGATAAAACCAATAAAGGCGGTTTAATCGGGATGTTTGTTGGGATTCTAGGCGGACCTTTCGGTGTATTGTTAGGTGGACTAATTGGATCAACGATTGGTATATTTAAAGATAAAAAAGAGATTACACATGCATATTCTGTTTTTGAAAACACATTAAAATCTATTAAACCTGGAAAAACAGGAGTCATTGTGATTGTGGAAGAGAAGACAGAAGATACATTAAATAGCATTGTACATGAAGGAAATGGAAAAATAGATCGTTATTCTGAAGCTGAATTGCGCTCCGAAATTGAGGCAGAACGTAAAAAATTAAAAACTAAGTAACTAGTGAACTGTACCCCGAATCGTGAACACTAAAAAAGTCCATGATTCGGGGTTTTTTGTATGTTTTTAAAGCTACTTCCTCGTTATAATGGAAACAATCATACTTTTTTAAACACAAAAAAACCTAAGTCGAAACGACTTAGGTTTTTGCCTGGCAACGTCCTACTCTCACAGGGACAAAGTCCCAACTACCATCGGCGCTAGAGAGCTTAACTTCCGTGTTCGGTATGGGAACGGGTGTGACCTCTCTGCCATCATTACCAGACTTATGAAGGTATATTCCTTCAAAACTAGATAACATTTGCTTCATATTATATGGTTAAGTCCTCGATCTATTAGTATTCGTCAGCTCCACATGTCACCATGCTTCCACCTCGAACCTATCAACCTGATCATCTTTCAGGGATCTTACTAGCTTAACGCTATGGGAAATCTCATCTTGAGGGGGGCTTCATGCTTAGATGCTTTCAGCACTTATCCCTTCCGCACATAGCTACCCAGCTATGCCCTTGGCAGAACAACTGGTACACCAGCGGTGCGTCCATCCCGGTCCTCTCGTACTAAGGACAGCTCCTCTCAAATTTCCTACGCCCACGACGGATAGGGACCGAACTGTCTCACGACGTTCTGAACCCAGCTCGCGTACCGCTTTAATGGGCGAACAGCCCAACCCTTGGGACCGACTACAGCCCCAGGATGCGATGAGCCGACATCGAGGTGCCAAACCTCCCCGTCGATGTGGACTCTTGGGGGAGATAAGCCTGTTATCCCCGGGGTAGCTTTTATCCGTTGAGCGATGGCCCTTCCATGCGGAACCACCGGATCACTAAGCCCGACTTTCGTCCCTGCTCGACTTGTAGGTCTCGCAGTCAAGCTCCCTTATGCCTTTGCACTCTACGAATGATTTCCAACCATTCTGAGGGAACCTTTGGGCGCCTCCGTTACTTTTTAGGAGGCGACCGCCCCAGTCAAACTGCCCACCTGACACTGTCTCCCGGGTCGATAAGACCCGTAGGTTAGAATTTCAATACAGCCAGGGCGGTATCCCACCAGCGCCTCCACCGAAGCTAGCGCTCCGGCTTCAAAGGCTCCCGCCTATCCTGTACAAGCTGTACCAAAATTCAATATCAGGCTACAGTAAAGCTCCACGGGGTCTTTCCGTCCTGTCGCGGGTAACCTGCATCTTCACAGGTACTATAATTTCACCGAGTCTCTGGTTGAGACAGTGCCCAAATCGTTACACCTTTCGTGCGGGTCGGA